>CAYXKT010000107.1:0-9737 GCA_964465735.1 uncultured bacterium | reverse complement strand
CGTTCGGACGCAAAAGATTGGTGCAGTTCGCCGCGTAGAATCGCTCAATTTAGGTGAAAGCTTCCGTTCAGCCACCAATTAACTGATACGGGGAAATAAAGTTGATAATGAACAATACGGATTTGAAATACAGCTATATCGACACCAGAGAAGGCTGGCAGCGGTTGGCCAAAACAATGACTGCCGCCGGCCGGATCGCCGTCGATACCGAGGCCGACAGCCTCCACCATTATTACGAGAAGGTCTGTCTGATCCAGCTGACCGCGGCCGGGGAGAATTTCATCCTCGATCCGTTGGCCGGTTTCGATCTGACCGAGTTTGTCGAACTGCTGGCCGGCAAAGACTTGATCTTCCACGGTGCCGATTACGATCTTCGGATGCTCTTGGCGGGCTTCGGTTTCCGGCCCCGGGGCGAACTCTTCGATACCGGTATCGCCGCCCAGCTTCTCGGGTATCAGCGGCTTGGCCTGGCCACCCTGCTCGAAGACCTTCTCGGGGTGACCCTGAGCAAGGGGGGGCAGAAGTTTAACTGGTCGCGCCGCCCCCTGCCGGAGGATAAGATCGCCTATGCTGTCAACGATACCCGCTTTCTCGAGCCCCTGGCCGATATCCTCCAACACCGGCTCGCGGAACTGGGCCGCGAAGAGTGGGCGCGGGAGAGCTGCCAGGCCCTGGTCCAGGCAACCGGTCAGCCGCGGCCGGCGAAAGAACCTGACCGTGTCTGGCGGATCAAGGGGCTTAAAGATCTGGACCGGGAGGAACTATGCCTGGTCCGGGCGCTCTGGCACTGGCGGGAACGGGAGGCCGAGTCGGTCGATCTCCCGCCCTTCAAGGTCTTGGGCAACCAGCCTCTGATCGCCCTGGCTATCTGGCTTTGCCGTCACCCGGGCCTCGCCCTGGACCGGGGGCCGAAGCTCCCCCGCAACTGCCGGGGGGCGAGGCGGGATCATCTGGTCCGGGCGATTGCCGAGGCCCGGGAGATCCCGCCGGAGTTATGGCCCGCTCATCCGCGGCGGCAACCCCCGCCCCGTCCGGTGCCCGGGGAGTATGAACGCTACGAGCTGCTCCGGGATCGGATCGCCGGCCGGGCCCGGGAACTGGGGCTTACTCCCTCAGTTATCGCCCCCCAGAGGGCTCTGCGGGCCATCTCTCGGGAGGAGCCGTCCACGGCAGAGGAGGTCAGGCAAGCCGGGGAGCTGACCACCTGGCAGGCCCGATTGGTAGGCGAAGAGCTGGAACTGACCGGCAGCTGACCGCCGGACCAGTTTCCCGTTGCCGGTCCAGTCCGGAAACGGTTATAGTCAGACAGAATCCGGGAGGCGGGATCCAGGAACGGGAAAATGGACATAGGTTTTAATTATTGCCCGAAGCAAAACTTCCGAAAACCAGGTTATTGGGAGCAATAGCCTTTAGCTGCGAGCAAAGGGCGTCAGGAAGCAATCTCAATCCATCGGCAGGGTAAGAGGCTGTTTTGTCACTTAGTGCCTCGCAATGACGGATTCTATGTGATTTGAGGTTTTTGTTCAGACACCAGGTACCTTCTAATGAGACTAATATACATTTTGCTGATCGCGTTGATCTGTTACAGCGCGCTCTTTTTCTTCAGTGATGAGCTGATCTCCCCCGATGATCTGATCTTCAGCTTCTTCTCCTCCCATCTGGCCGAATCCGGTCAATTAGGCTATCGCCCGGTGGGTGACGGGCTTTTCGGGGAAGAAGGTTTCATCCCCCGGTATTTCGTTTACGGACAGGAGGGGTTGGTCTATCCCCGGAAGTTTCCCGGGTTCATCATCTTCTGGGCCGGGTTGAAAAGTTTCCTTCCCCCCGAGGCCGCCCGATTGGTCAATCCGCTCTGCGCGGTTCTCTCCCTGCTTCTGATCTACCTGATTGGCCGGGAGATCTTCCCGAAGGCGGGGACGGCACTGCGGGCGGCGATCCTGCTCTCCGTGACCCCGGTCTTTATCCGCCGGGCCTACGCTTACAACCCGACTCTCTTCAACCTGACCCTCTTTCTCGCCGCGCTCTATTTTCTTCTCCGGGGGTTGAAGCGAGGGTGGTGGTGGGAGTATCTCCTCTTTGCTCTGTTCAGCGTAGCCTTGCTCTGGACCCGGCCGACCAACATTGTTTACCTGGTCTCCTTCTTCATCTTCTTTCTCATCGAGCGCCGCCGGGTTGACGGCCGCTATCTGTCCGCCGCCCTGTTCCTGATCGTGCTGGGCGGCATTGGCCTGCTCCTCTTTAACCGTTCGATTTACGGGGGATATTTTAATCTCGGCTATACCTCCACCCATCTTTCGGCGGCGGCCGCGGCCCAGGAGCCCGCCCTGACCGGGATCGCCGGTATCCTCGACTACTTGAATTTCCATCCCCGGATCTGGCTGCTCCATCTCAAAAATACCCCGGCCGCGCTGGCTTTAGGCTTCCCGCTCTTTATCCTGGCCCTGCTCGGCTTCATCATCCCCCGAGCCCGTCCGGTCCTCGACGAACCGGGGCTGAACCCGGAACCCATCGCCTCCGATCCCCCCTTCCGCTTCCGCCTCTACTACTTCTGGCTCTTTCTTCTTGCCCTCCCATTCTTCTCCAACTTCGGCACTTACGGGCACGAACTCAACGAGTTCACCCTGCACTCCTCCTTCCTCCGCTACCTGATGCCGGTGATCTGCCTGCTCCCGCTCTTCGCCGCCCGGGCTCTGGAACGGGTGAAGATCCCCGCCCGGCGTCTGATGGGCGCCCTGATCGGGTTCAGTCTCCTGATCGCCACTCTGGCCCCGGCCGGGATCATTGAGACGGCGTTCCAGAGTCGTTATTACCGCGAAGTGGGAAAATTCCTGCTTTCAAATACCGACCAACGGACAATATTCTTCACCCATTACTGGGACAAGGCGGTCTTCCCGGAGCGGATCATCTATACCCTGGGGACCCACTTCCCCCCGGAGACGGTCGGGGAGGCGATCACGAAAGTTCAACGGAGCGGTTATCGGGTGGCTTATCCCGTCCACCCGGCTGACAGTCTGATCGGCGATTATCTGCGGGAACATTACCGGGTAAAAGAAATTGAAGGCCCCGACCGGCTCTCTCCGATTAGCCGGCTGGCCGCCGGCTTTATCCCCTCTGAACTCTATCCGGTCCGGCTCCTGCTGGTCCCGGGCGAGTCGCCGGCAGCCGGACCAGCCCCGATTTCCCAACCACGTTGAGGTCGAATTACGATTATGCTCCTTTATATTACCCGAAAAAACGCCCCTTCGATCGGGGGGATGCAGCGCTTCAACCAGAAGCTGATCCTTCATCTGGCCGCCCACCGCCCCTTCCGACTGATCTCCTGGGGAGGTTCCCAGGCCTTTCTCCCCGGCTTTCTGATCTTCGCTTTTGTCAAGGCGGTCTGGCTCCGGCTGCGGGGCAAGATCGATCTGATCTACCTCTCCGACGGACTGCTGGCGCCCCTGGGGCTGATCTTAAAGAAGCTGCTCCGGGTCCCGGTAGCGGTCAACATCCACGGCCGGGATATCGCCTTTGCCTTTCCCCTCTATCTGACCATCGTCCCGGCGGCCTTGCGGCGGCTCGATCTGGTGATCTGCGTCAGTTCGCAGTTAAAGCAGATCTGTCTCGATTACAAAATACCCGAAGCGATCCTCCGGGTGATCCCCAACGGGGTCGATCCCGAAGATTTTATCTGGAAGGAAGCGGTCTCACCGGCGGAGAAACTGGGGATCGAGACCGCCGGCCGGACTGTCCTGGTCACCGTCGGGCGGTTAGTCCCGAAAAAGGGGGTGGATCGGTTCGTCTCCGATATCCTCCCGGCCCTGGTTGCCGAGGCCCCGGAGGTTCTCTACCTGGCGGCCGGTGACGGCCCGTTACGGGAGAAGGTCGAGGCTGCCATCCGCGAGAAAGGGCTAAAGAATCACGTCCGGCTCCTCGGTGACCTGCCGATGGACGATGGCTGTCTCCCGGCGGCCTACTGCGTGGCCGATATCTTCGTGATGCCCAACGCCGAGGTGGTGGGAGATATCGAGGGGTTCGGGATCGTCGCCATCGAGGCGTCGGCGGCCGGGCTCCCGGTAGTCGCCTCCCGTCTCCAGGGGATCCAGGAGGCGGTCAGAGAAGGTGAGAACGGGATCCTCCTCCCCTGGGAGGACGTTGATGCCTTCATCCGGGTCCTGCTCGACCTGATCCGGGACGCGGAGAAGAGAAAGGAACTGGGCGAGCGCGGACGCCGCTACACGGCTGAGCATTTTTCCTGGGACCGGATCGCCGGGTTGTACTCCGAGCGCTTCGCCGAACTGGAGAACTGATCGCTTACCGGGATACCGGCCGGTCGCCGGAGGCTCCAAAGTAAGCTCGAGTGGTGTTTCTTATTGCCCAGAGTCCGGTGGCCGGGCGGAAGAGGGCGATCCGGTCGAGCGGTCGGCCCCCGTACTCTCCGGGGACCGGGAGGTCGCCATCGGCGCCGAAATAATAGCGGGTCACCCCCCGGATTGCCCAGAGCCCGGTGGCCGGCCGGTAGATCGCCGGCTGCCAGCGGCCCAGTCCATCGTAGTCGCCCGGGACCGGCTGGTTATCCCGGGCGCCGAAGTAGAACCGGGTCACCCCCCGGATTGCCCAGAGTCCGGTCTCCGGACGGAAGATCCCCGCCGAGGCCTCGGGCCCGGCATAATAGCCTTCCACCGGTTGGTCGATCGCGGAACCGAAGTAGAACCGGCTGATCCCCCGGATCGCCCAGAGCCCGGTGGCCGGGCGGAAGAGGGCGAAATCGGTCCTTCCGTCCCATCGCCATTGGGCCGGCCGGGGAAGGTCGCCGATCCCCCCGAAATAGGCCCGAGTTACCCCCAGGACCCCCCACAAGCCGGAACTTTCCCGGAAGACGGCGATCTCGGCGGTCCCGTCGCCGTTGTAATCGCCGGGGACGGGGATATCGGAACCGGTCCCGAAATAGGCCCGAGTCACCCCCCGGACCGACCAGAGCCCGGCCGCCGGGCGAAAAATGGCGATATCGCTGGTCCCGTCGCCGTTATAATCAAGGCGCGGGAAAGGAGAACGGGGGGTGGGGACCGCGGTAGAGGTGGGAAAGGGAGTCGGGTTGGCGGGGACCCCCCAGATCTCGATGTCATCGATATTCCAGCCGGAAGCGTTGACGAACTCGTCGGTCGGCCCCATCACCCAGCGGATATAAACCGCCCCCTCCCGGTCGGCGATGGAAGAAATGTCATACTCACGCCGGGTCCAGGAAGAGTCGCGGACCCAATCGCCGGCGGGGTTCTCCCAGACCGTGGACCAGTTGGTTCCGTTGGGGGAGACCTGGACCTCGGCCCGGTCGAGGCCGCTGCGCTCAATATTCAGCCAGCGGAAGAAGACCAGCCGGGTCTTGACCAGGTCCGAACAGTCGATCGGGTTGGTGGTGAGCGTGCAGGGCGGCATCCGGCTGCCGTAGCCGCCGGAGAGATTGAAGCCGTAAACATAGTACCCGCTGTGGGCGTAGGTCGGGTTGGGATAAAAACCGCTGGTCTCACCCCCCCCGCGGGGGGGGCCGAAAGCCCAGGCTGACTCGGTGGTCCAGCTGGGGTCGGAGTCGAGGTGGAAACTGTAGATCCGGACCGGTTCCCCCGGGGTCGGGGAGGGGACCGGACTGGCGGTGGGGACCATCGTCGGGGTGACTGAAGGGGTTGGAGTGGCGGTCGGAGGCGGGGTCGGGGTTGGGATCGGGGTCGAGGAGGGGGAGACGCTCGGGGTCGCGGAGACGGTTGGGATCGGAGTTGAGGTCGGAGAGACGCTCGGGGTCGGGGAGATGGTCGGGACCAGGCTGGGAGATGGAGAGGCGGTGGGGGCCGGGGTGGGGGTCGGCGTCCCCGGGACGAAAGCAATCCCCCAGAGTTCGATATCGTCAATATTCCAGCCGGAGGCGGCATAATGGTCATCGGTCGGCCCTAATCCCCAGCGGATCCGGACCTCTTGCTGATGGTCGGCCACCTGGCTGATGGGGTATTCCGCCAGGACCCACTCAGAGTCGATGACCGGGCTCTCTAACGGGTTGGACCAGATCTGCTGCCAGTTCAGACCGTCGCTGGAGACCTCCAGGCAGGCGAGATCGTGCTCACGCCGCTCCACGTTCAGCCAGCGCCGGAACTTCAGGTTCACCGAACGGTAGCCCCGGGTATCGATCCCGGTAGTGGTGAGGTAATAAGTCTGATCGATATTATTGGGGTAATCCCCCTCCAGATTATACCCATAGACATTATCTCCGGTATAACCGGAATCCGGATCGGGATAACCCCAGACGCCCTCGCAGCCGTCCGGCGGGGTATGGCAGCCGCCACCCCCGGTCGGCTGCCCGAAAGCCCAGTCCGCTGAGGTTATCCAACCGGGATCAGTCGCCAGGGTCTCGGAGAAAAAGCGGACCGGCTGAGCCGGAAGACGGGCCGGGAACCCTCCGGAAAGGAGGATAATGAGAGAGAGGGCGAGTATAAGATTTATCGGATGCATAGCGGCTCGATAAAGTAACGAAACGCCTTAACCTGAATTATCTATAGCATAGCCGAGGACCGTTGAAAAGGCAATTTCTGAAAAAGGATAGGCAAGGGATAACTGCTTGACTGGCACCCGGGATCGACTTAGAATGATCGGCGTAACTACTCAGGAACAGGAAGATAGGCTGAAGGGGGAAGATCTTCCGGCAGAAAATATGCGGGACCAGGCGAAACTTAGAGCATTTCAGCCGGCAGTCGAAGTGGCGGTATTGGTTTATCGGCTGACCGCAAAGTTTTTGAGAGAAGAATAGTATGGTTTGACTTCTTAAATGAGGCGGCCAGTGGTTTCGGTCCCTTCTGATCACCTATTTCTATCTATGAATTCTAAGATACTATCTTTACCGGAGATCGCCCGGAAGAGTCCTCTTTCGCTTAAGCAGCTTAAAACGATCGAGGCCTGGATTATCGCCCAGGGGAATTATACCGACGAGCGAATTCGCCGGGAGATCGCCTGGTTCTGCCTGGAATTAGGGATCGCCGATTACTACTTCAAGTACACCTCGCTGGAAGGTATCGGCCGGCAGATCGAATCTCTGCTGGCGACCAAGATCATTATGGAAAACAGCGGCGGTCAGCCGGTGGCGACCGAGTTCATCATCGAGCACGGCGAGACCGGGACCTATATGGTCGAGGACAGCTACGACCCGATCCGCTACCTGAAAGCGCGGATTGAGTCCCATTACCCGGTCTATCGGCTCCAGAGCTATCGTTGCCAGGGTTATCCCCTCCGGTTCTATGTGGCCGCCCAACCCCATTTTGACCCCCGGGCCGGCGACGATGATCGGGATTTCATTTTGAACGCCTCCCGGGAGTTTCTCCAGCAGTCACCCCGCGCGACTGTTGACCGTTACCGCAGACTCTGGGCCAGGATGCGGGGTTCGGATATTCCCCGGATCTCTTTCTCCCAGTTACCGAAATCAAATGAGACCCGGATTATGGTCGGGATGGGGCGCGATGCCGCCCGGGGATTTTTCGTCAACTACACTTTTATCCTGAAAAAGCATTGCGCCCATATCAACCGGGAGTATGTCGAACCCTTTGCCGACGGGAAAGTGATCTTCTCCTTCTACCTCGACCGGCTCCAGGACCGTCTGGAACTCGACCATTTCTTCCAGGATATCACGATGGCGGCGCTGATCTCTCCCGGTCAGCTCTCGGAGCTGTTTTACTCCGGTGAATTCAGTGCCGAGGAGGAGATGTACGCGACCGCCGCCACCGCGTTTGCCCACCAGTTCCTTACCTCTTATACTGAGGAGTACTCGACCCTGACCGGGGCATTAACCGGGGCCCTGACCGGTAACCCGGAACTGCTCGGGACCCTGGATCTTTTAAAGACCCGCCTGGCCAAGGATACCTACCACGAGGAACGGGTGGTCAGGACAGTGGTGGATCATCGGGAGATTGTCCGCGAACTCTTTCACGACTTTTTCTCTCGATTCTTCCCCATCCGCGAGCGGATCACCGAGCCGAACCGGCACCTGGAGAAGGCGAAGAAGAAGATCGAGGAGAAGGTCTCCTCGGAGATCGAGCGGCATATCCTGGAGGCGATGATTCTCTTTAACAGTTCGGTTCTCAAGACCAACTTCTTCACCCGGGAGAAAGTCTGTCTGGCCTTTCGTCTTCGCCCCGATTTTCTCAATTCGGTTGATTATCCGGAAAAGCCCTACGGAGTTTTCTTTCTGATCGGGAAGGGATTCCGGGGCTTTCATATCCGCTTCCGGGAGATCGGCCGGGGAGGGGTCCGGCTGGTCTGTTCACCGACCAAGGCTGACTACGACCTCAACTCCGACTTCATCTTCGACGAGAACTATAATCTGGCCCTGACCCAGCAGAAGAAGAACAAGGATATCCCCGAAGGGGGGGCCAAGGGGGCGATCCTCCCCGCCCTGGAATATTCGGCGGCCGGGGACCGGATCTTCCGCCACTATATCGACGGTTTACTCGACCTCCTCCTCCTCCCCAACCGCGAGATTGTCGATTACCACGGCAAGGAGGAGATCCTCTTTCTCGGGCCGGATGAAGGGACCGCGGAACTGATGGATTGGGCCGCCGGATACGCCCGGGCCCGGGGTTACCGCTGGTGGCGGTCGTTTGCCACCGGCAAAGGCCCCCAATTGGGTGGTATCCCTCACGATACTTACGGGATGACCACCCAGAGTATCCACCAGTACGTGATCGGGAGTCTGCGGGCCCTGGGCCGGAAGGAAGAGAAGATCACCAAGTTTCAGACCGGCGGCCCCGACGGAGACCTCGGCTCCAACGAGATCCTGATCTCCCGCGATCGGACGGTGGCGGTGGTTGACGGCTCCGGCGTGGCCTACGATCCGGAGGGACTCAACCGCCGGGAACTGCGCCTCCTGGCCCGGCGCCGAGACCCGATCGCCGCCTTTCGACGGGAGAAGCTTTCCCCGCGGGGTTTCCTGGTCAAGGTGGAGGATCGGGACATCCGCCTCCCTGACGGGACGGTGGTCGCCAACGGGACGGAATTTCGCAACCGGTTTCACTTTTATCCCGGTCTCTCCGTCGATCTCTTCATCCCCTGCGGCGGCCGGCCGCGGGCGATCAATATTGATAACTGGAGGGATTTCCTCGACGAACAGGGCCGGCCCCGGGCCGGGATCATTGTCGAGGGGGCCAACCTCTTCATCACCCAGGAGGCCCGGCTGCGTCTGGAGGAGAACGGGGTGATTCTCTTCAAGGACGCCACGGCCAACAAGGGCGGGGTGACCTCTTCCTCCTACGAGGTCTTGGCCGCGCTGGCCTTAAGCGACGAAGAGTACGGAGAGTTGATGGCGGTCTCTCCCGAGGGAAAGGAACCAAAATTCCGCCGGCAGTACATCTCCGAGATCATCGAGATCATCCGCCGCAACGCCGCCGCCGAGTTCGAGCTTCTCTGGCAGGAGCATCAGGAATCCGGAACGCCGTTAGCGACCCTCTCCGACCGCCTGAGCGATAAGATCAACCGGGTCACCGATCAGGTCGCCCTCTCCGAACTCTTCGAAGATCCGGCACTGCGGGAGACCGTCATCCTCCATCATTGCCCTCCCTGTCTGATTCAGCGGTTCGGTCTGAAGAAGATCCTCAACCGGGTCCCCGACAACTACCTCCGGGCCGTCTTCGCTTCCTTCTTGGCCTCCAGCTACATTTATCAAAGGGGCCTGAACGCCGACGAACTGGACTTCTACGCCTACGTGGTAGATCTGGGAAAGCGGTAAGCAG
>CAYXKT010000106.1:0-9810 GCA_964465735.1 uncultured bacterium | reverse complement strand
CGTTCGGACGCAAAAGATTGGTGCAGTTCGCCACATAGAATCGCTCAATTTAGGTGCTAATTAATGCCTGAACGAAAACCTCGAAACACATAGAACTTATCATTACGATAAACGAAGTGACGGAGCAATCTCATCACAGACCAAACAGATTGCTTCGTCGTCCCTCCAGACAATGACAGATGATTGCCCATTATTTCTGCTACACTACCCACAACGAACACCATCGGAAATAAAACCAGATCGACAATTTGACCGAATGACATCGAACCATTGGAGGTACAACAATGAAGATACTTATTACCGCACTGGCAATTTTAACCCTGGTAATTTTGATCATCGCCGCGGTGGTGGTCTCCGGTTTAAACCGGGTGGTTACCCTCGATGAACAGGTGACAGCGGCCTGGGCCCAGGTCGAAAACCAATATCAGCGGCGGATGGATCTGATCCCCAACCTGGTGGAGACGGTGAAAGGAGTAGCCGGGTTCGAGAAGGAGACCTACACCGCCGTCACCGAGGCCCGGGCCAAGGCCGGACAGATCCAGGTCAACCCGGAGACCCTCTCCGATCCCGCGGCGCTCTCCCGCTTCCAGGCTGCCCAAGACGGGTTGGGCTCCGCCCTCTCCCGGCTCTTAGTCACGGTGGAAAACTACCCGCAGTTAAAAGCCAACGAGAACTTTCAGACCCTTCAAGCTCAGCTGGAGGGGACCGAGAACCGGATCGCGGTTGAACGGATGCGCTTCAACCAGGCTGCCCGGGAGTTCAACACTTATATCCGGAAGATCCCGGGGAATCTCTGGGCTTCCCTGCGGGGACTGGCCGCCCCCAAGGCCTACTTCGAGTCCGATTCCGGCGCCGCCCAGGCCCCCCGGGTAAGTTTCTAAAAAAAGGGGGCAGTCATTGAATATTGACATCTTGAGCGACTGCCCCCTTAATCTAATAACCACAGTATCGGATCGCGGTTTAATTTTGATCGGCCAACCAATGAAAATGACAATATTCAATGACTGACCCCTTTTTTGTCGCTATTGAGAGGTGCCCGCATTACTACGGGGAGGAACCGTTGCGGGCGCTGGAGCGGGCGCTGAAACCCCTGGGCGGGATGCAACGATTTGTCCGGCCCGGACAGACGGTTCTGCTCAAGCCCAACCTGCTGCGCAAAGCGAACCCGGAAGAGGCGATCACCACTCACCCCGCCCTGGTCCGGGCAACAGCGCTACTGGTAAAAAAAGCCGGGGGTAAACCGATAATCGGGGACAGCCCGGGTGCCGCCCTCGCTCATACCCGCAATACTCTGCTCAAGCTCTACCGAGCCTGCGGCCTCGAACGGGTTGCGATAGAAACCGGCTCTGATCTGGCCCTGGAGGCGGGATGCCAGACCGTTTCTCTCCCCCGAGGGAGGACAGTGAAACGGATCGAGATCATCGACTGCGCTCTTCAAGCCGATGTGGTCATCAATCTCCCCAAGCTGAAGACCCATTCCTTCACCCTCCTGACCGGGGCGGTGAAGAACCTCTTCGGAGTGGTCCCGGGGCTGATCAAAGCCGCCTATCACGCCAAGCTACCCGACCTCGATGACTTCTCCTCGATGCTGGTCGATATTACGGATTTCATCAACCCCGCCCTGACGATAGTTGACGGGGTCTGGGCGATGGAGGGGCACGGCCCGAGCGCCGGCGATCGACGGGAGTCGGGTTTGATCGTGGCCGGGACCAGCTCGGCCGCGGTGGACGCGGTCTTATGCCGAATCATCGGGATCGATCCTCTTCACATCGCGACCGTCCGCGAGTGCGTGAAACGCGGACTGTTACAGCCGGACCTCTCCGGAATCGAAATCCGGGGGGAGACCATCGACTCTGTTCGGCAGGAAGACTTCAAGATACCCCCCGGCCGGAGACACAACTTCCCCCGCTGGATGATGCCCTTTATGCCGGTAGCCAAGTATCTTTTGACCACCCGGCCCCGGATCAATCGGAAGAAATGTGTCGGCTGCGGGGACTGCGAACGGGCCTGCCCGGTCAATGTCATCACAATGAAAAACTCCAAGGCCGAGATCAATCTCTCCGGCTGCATCCGCTGTTTCTGCTGCCACGAAACCTGCCCCCACCGGGCCATTGACCTCGTCCGTCCCTTCTTCCAGCGGCTGTTCGTATAAGGCTTATTTTACAAATCGGCTATTAGCTCTTTTATAAAATAAGCGAAGGTGGGCTACTCGGGGCAGGCGAGGAGTTCCTTAATGGTCAGGGAACCACCGTGGTCAGCGAGTGAGCGGTCGATGATCTCCTCGATCCTCCGAACAATAGGGGATTCCAGCAGGGGCGCGGGATACTTCTCCGGTCCGTCAACCCGGCGAAGGCTGTTGATAACTTCCTTCAAGGTCAGCGCACTCAGATCCCGAGCCGGTTGGTATCCCGGAGGATCACCCGCCATCTCGCTCACCACCCTTCCCTTGACCATCTGCTCCAGGTAGTGATTGACCAGGCTGGTCGGAATTTTCAAACCGACGGCCAGTTCCTCCGCCGTCGGAGCTTCTCCACCCTCCTGAAACTGTTGCCCGATCCGAACCAGGAGGTTGATCGAGACCAGTTCCAGGTAAGCCCAGGACCGGAAGTGCGCCTTTTGATCTTCGGCAAAGGTCCGAACATTCTGGATCGCGTAGGAGATCACCGCCCCCAAGAGAACAATATTCCAGCTGATATAGATCCAGACCAGGTTGATCGGAATCGAGGCCAGAGCCCCATAGATAGCCGCATAGCGGACGAATCCGACCTGAAAGGTGATATAACCCCAGAGAGCGGTCTGCCAGAGCAAGCCGGCGATCAAACCCCCGACCAGGGCAGGGATGAACCTGACCCGGGTATTGGGCATAAAGAGATAGAGAAAGGTAAACCCGACACAGATCAGGAGACGGTTGACCGACTGCCAGAGTAGGGTATTGATGGAATGGAACTGGAGGATGGACTCGACCATCGAGTGAGAACGGAGGACAGCCGCGATCGCCACCCCGGCAGCGACCAGAAGCGGGACGACGATAATCACCGAGAGATAATCGCTGAATTTCCTCCAGATGGTCCGGGACTTCCGGATCCCCCAGATTTTGTTAAAAGACAGCTCAATATTCCCCATTACGGAGATGATCGTCACCAGCAGCAGGGCCAGGGCGGGCGGCCCCAGGGTCCCGGCCCGGATATTCTCAACAAAGTCGAAGATCCGGGACCCGACCTCCTCGTTACCCAGGGTAACGTTGTTGATCAGAAAGTTTTTCAGCGGGGTGAGTTCCAATCCAAAGGAACGGGCCAGGGCAAAAGAGAAAGCGAGCAGGGGAACCATCGAGAGAAGAGTCGCGTAGGTCAATGCCGAGGAACGCAGGGCACAGTTATTAGCGAAAAAGTCCCGGAAAACCAGATACGAGACCCGAAGAAAGTAGCTCAAGCTCTTCCGAGCCCAGGAGAAAGCGGAGATCTCCAGCTCCCAAAGATCCCTGGTCATAAACTCGATATAACGCCTAAGAAAGGGATATTTCATATTTTTTCCTTTTTTGCTGAGGGAAAGCTGTATAATGATAGCATATTCCATCGCCGGGCAATCAAGGTAAATATCCCAATATTTCCTCAGCCTGTCGCCCGGCCAGGCTTGAGCTAATAACCAAGAGATTAAAATTATGCCCGGTACAGTTTTTGTCAGCCGACCAATCCCTCAATCAGGAATAGATGTCCTGGCGACGGCAGGATTGCGTACTGAGGTCAACCCGGAAGACCGGGCCCTGACCACAGAAGAGTTAATCCGATACTGCCAGGGGAAAGACGGACTGCTCTGCTTTCTGAACGACATCATTGACCGCGATTTCCTCGACCAGGCCGAGACCCTGAAAGCGATCTCCACAATGTCGGCCGGTTTTGACCATATTGATTTGGAGGCAGCCCGCAAACGAGGAATCCCGGTCAGTAACACCCCCGGAGTTCTCACCAACTCTACCGCCGAGTTGACCTGGGCCCTGATCCTCGCGGTCGCCCGCCGGATCCCCGAGGCTACCCGATATATCCGCGGCGGCGAGTTTGTCGGCTGGGGGCCGATGCTCCTTCTCGGCTCTGAGCTGGCCGGCAAAACTCTGGGGATCATCGGAGCCGGCCGGATCGGGACCGCGGTCGGCCTCAAGTCCCTGACCTTCGGGATGAAGTCACTCTATCTTGATCCCATCCGGAACCGAAAACTGGAGAAACAGATCGGAGCAGTACAAACCACTCTCAAAGATCTGCTGGCGGAATCCGACTTCGTCACCCTCCACCTCCCCCTGACCGAGGAGACCCGATGCCTGATCGGACGCGGAGAGTTGCGACGGATGAAGAAGACCGCGTTTTTGATCAATACCTCTCGGGGACCGGTAATTGACGAGGAGGCGCTGACCGAAGCCTTGCGGGAACAAGAGATCGCCGGAGCCGGGATTGACGTTTACGAAAAAGAGCCCCACGTCCACCCGGGACTGCTCACCCTTCAGAACGTGGTCCTCCTCCCCCATATCGGCTCTGCCACCACGGAGACTCGAACCCGGATGGCGATAATGGCCGCCGAGAACCTGGTCGCGATGCTGGCCGGAAACCCCCCCCTTAACCCCGTCCCCTTCCCCTGAGAAACAAATCACCGCAGAAGCAGGGAAAAAACAGAGAGACCTAAAAGGATTAAACTACCCTCCGCATTCTCTATACTTTTGAGATAATAGTTAGCCCGGCAGCGGGAATCAGCCAAACTTCAGCTTGGCGGCCAGAATGGTCAGGGCGAACAGAAGAGTGACGGCGTTGGCAACCGTAACCGGATAATCGCCGATCAGGATCCCATAAATCATCCAGAGGGTAACTCCGGTGATGAAGACCAGGTACATCGCCAGCGAAATATCCTTGGTCCTCCGGGTTTTCCAGACCTTGAACGCCTGGGGCACAAAAGCGGCCGTGGTACCGACGGCGGCGGCAAAACCCAACAGGGAGACCCAGTTCATAACGTCTCCCCGCTCACCGGCGGAGCATTATTCTGGCTGCTCAGTTCTTCGATCCGATTCGTGATCCTCCGGTTGATGGCTTCAATCCTCTCCCGCTGCTCCTTGATCCCCATCAGATCGTCAAAAGTAATCGGGGGACCAAAGTTCACTGTAGTCCGGTGAAAGAGACTCCGGGGCAGCCAACGCCAGATCCCCCTGGTCTTCGGCCCCCCCGCGCTGAAGATCCGGGTAATCCCCTCGTGATAGACCGGGATGACCTTCAATGGCTCCTCGGAGTTAGCAATCACATAACCGGGCCCGGACTTGATCCGCTTCAGATCGTAGGAACGGGTCCCCTGGTAAAAGATCAGGATATTTCTCTTCTCCAGGAAACTGGCGTACTTACGCATCAGGAAAGGATCGTTCCGCCCCTTCTTGACCGGGACCGTCCGGAGAGTCCGCAGCAGCACGCTCATATACCACCGGTTAAAGAAATTCTCCTCGGCGGCGAAATTGATCGGTGGCCGGGAAGGACGGGTCAGGACCGAGGGGAAGAAAGCCGCCGCCGCGAGCAAAAAGGAGTCGTACATTGTCAGATGGTTGGAGACAAAGAGCACCTTCTTTCCCTGCTTGGGAATATTCCCCTTGCCCCGGATCCGCATAAAGTTCAAGGGGAACCGGAAAAAAACAAAACATACAAACCCGGCCAGGACCAGAGCTACGTAGGAGATCCAGATCCCGAACCTTTTTAATACCCGCTTGATCATCATTATATTTTCCCCGGCTCTGAGCCGGTTTCTTTCAGTCTGCCACGGAACCAACGGATACCTTATTCCAAGAAGTCACGACAGGCAACTAATTACTGCCTGAACGGAAATCTAAAATCACATAGAATTTGACATTGCGAGGAACAAAGTGACAAAGCAATCTCAGGAAGAACTGAACAAATTGATCCGTCGTCCCTCCTCGTGATTACCTGATTTCCGGGGTTATCGTACAGACACTAATTTATCCCGGATGAGCAAACGATTAAATTATTTCTTTGTTTCCCCGGCGGCTTGAGGTATACAGGATGCTCACTTGGCCGGCCGGAACCAACCAAGAGCAACCGGCGATTAGCAATCCTCAAACTGAAAGAGAGACAAATTCGATGGAAATATTGGTCATAGTTGAATCTCCGACCAAGGCTCGGACGATCCGATCCTTCCTCCCGGAAGGGTACCGGGTGGAGTCTTCACTGGGGCACGTCCGTGACCTGCCCTCCTCCGCCGCGGAGATCCCAGCCAACTTTAAGGGCAAACCCTGGGCTCGGATGGGAGTCAATGTCGAAGAGAACTTCAAACCGCTCTACGTCATCCCGGCGGCAAAGAAAAAGACAGTAACCGCCTTGAATAAGTTGGTCAAGAATTCCTCCGAACTCTACCTGGCAACTGACGAGGACCGGGAAGGCGAATCAATCGGATGGCATCTGGCTGAAGTTCTGAAACCCACCTGCCCGATCCGGAGAATGGTCTTCCACGAAATTACCGCCGAAGCGATTAAAAAATCCCTCGCCGATCCCCGGGAACTCGATCTGAACCTGGTCCGGGCCCAGGAGGCCCGCCGGATCCTCGACCGCTTGGTAGGCTATACCCTCTCCCCTCTGCTCTGGAAAAAGATCGCACCTCGCCTCTCTGCGGGGCGGGTCCAGTCAGTGGCCGTCCGACTCCTGGTCGAACGGGAACGAAAGCGCCGGGCCTTCCACCCTGCGGGCTATCTCTCCCTGAAGGCACTACTCAACAAACGGCCGGATTCTCCGGCTCACCGCTTCGAGGCCCTCCTTTACTCCCTGGGAGGGAAGGTTCTGGCTACCGGCCGTGACTTCGACCCATCAACCGGGAAGCTTACCGCCGGCAAGGATCGGCTTATGCTCAACTCCAAAGAGGCGGAAATACTTATCGAAACTCTGAAGAGTGATTCCTGGCGAGTATCCGATCTCCAGGAGAAATCGACTGTCCGAAACCCTTACCCCCCCTTCACTACCGCCACGCTCCAGATTGAAGCCAGCCGAAAGCTGGGATTGGCCACCGGGCAGACGATGAAGATCGCCCAGAAACTTTACGAAAACGGCTACATCACCTATATGCGTACCGACTCCGTCAACCTCAGTCAGGAGGCGATTACTGCCGCCCGGGAGAGAATTGTTGACCTTTACGGAGAGGAATTTCTCAACCCCCAGCCCCGGCGTTACCGGACCAAGGATAAAGGCGCCCAGGAAGCCCACGAGGCGATCCGACCCGCCGGCCGGGATATGCGCCCCCCTAAAAGTCTGCCCCTGACCGGGCCCGAGGCGTCTCTCTATGACCTGATCTGGAAACGGACCATCGCCACCCAGATGAAACCGGCCCGGCTGCGATTCCAGACCGTCTCCATCACAGCCGGGGAGGCCCTCTTCAAAGCCGGCGGCCGGATCGTTGACTTCCCCGGGTTCTTCAAGGCCTACGTCCGGGGTAGCGATCATCCGGAAGAAACCGCGGTAGACCGAAGCAAAGAGCTACCGCCCCTGGCAACCGGGGAAGAAGTTGACTGCCGGGATCTGGAATCCCGGGTCGCGGAGACCAAACCGCCGGCCCGTTTTACCGAAGCCGAACTGGTCAAGGTCCTCAAAGACGAGGGGATCGGACGACCGAGCACCTATGCCTCGATCATCAACACCATCATCAATCGAGGCTATGTCTTCCGGCGGGCCAAGGAACTGGTTCCGACCTACACCGCCTTTGCCGTTACCGGACTGCTGGAAGAACACTTCTCCGACCTGGTCGATATCAAGTTCACCGCCGGGATGGAGGACCAGCTGGACAACATCGCCCGGGGAGATCAGGGCTGGCTGGAATATCTCCACCGTTTTTACCTGGGAGATGAGGGCTTGCAAGGACGGGTCAAGATCAAGGAAGAAGAAGTTGACCCCCGATCACTGGTCGCTTTCTCCCTCGATGACCCTCCGGCCGAGGTCAGAATCGGCCGCTACGGTCCCTTCCTGGCCTGGGATAAAGACGGTGAAGCGGTCCGAACCTCGATCCCCCCCACTATTCCTCCAGCCGACCTTTCGCAGGACCTGGTCAGAAGGCTGATGACCCAGAAAGAAGAGGGGCCGCGAAAACTGGCCGACGATACGGAATCCGGGCTGCCGGTTTATCTTAAGCTCGGTCCCTTCGGCGCCTATATCCAGCGGGGAGAGAACGGCGAAGGAAAGGAAAAACCGAAACGGGTCAAGGTGCCGGAGAAGATCGCCTTCGACGAAGTCACCCCCGAGATGGCGCTCAAACTCCTCGAACTCCCCCGGACTCTCGGCGACCACCCCGAAACCGGGAAACCGATCAAGGCCGGCCTGGGCCGTTTTGGTCCCTATCTCCTCCACGATGGCAAGTTCACTTCCCTGAAAAAGCCTTATGATGTTCTCGAGATCAACCTGAAAGATGCCGTCAAGATCATCGCCCAGGCTCCGGCCCGGGGAGGGAAGAGAGCCAAGAAGGCCCTCAAGGAACTGGG
The DNA here is from genome assembly GCA_964465735.1 of uncultured bacterium. Lineage (GTDB taxonomy): Bacteria > Auribacterota > Erginobacteria > Erginobacterales > Erginobacteraceae > Erginobacter. The sequence continues at coordinate 1,316 of CAYXKT010000106.1, read as the reverse complement.
GAAACATCCCGGCGACGACCAACCGGTTCGGATCCTGGACGGTCGCTACGGACCCTACCTCAACCACGGCCGGATCAACGTCTCCTTGAATCGGGAAACCGACCTGGAGAGCATCACCCTGGAAGACGCCGTCGCCCGCCTGACAGCGAAAGCCGCGAAAAAGAAAAAACCAGCAGCCGCCCGGAAAAAGAAAAAGCCGGCGGCGAAAAAGAAAGCAACCAAACCCGCCGCCAAAAAATCACCGCCGGACGCCGGCTGAACCGTCCCCGCCCGATCCGCCACCAGAGAACTTTGCTGCCACCGCCCAGGACCAAGCAACCACAAGTTCTGCGGCCCCTGAAGCTTTTGTGGTCTGCTTGAGCACTTGATAGTTAGTGCCTGAGCGGAAACCTCCCATTACATAGAATTTGTCATTGTGAGAAACAAAGGAACGAAGCAATCTTCTCACAAGCCAAGCAGGTTGTTTCCTGCCGCGCCCCGCTCGCAATGACAGACAGATTGCTGCCCACTATTTCTGCTACACTACACTAAATTATCGCCGCCCATTCTAACCGCCAGACTAAATGGCCCCAAAAGCTTCCGGGACCTGTTTTAGGGCTGGTTAGGGTTTCTTCTGTTTTCCGATTTTTATTTCTCGACAGGCAACAGCATCTTTAGCGTAAGGAATAGCAGCTCGAGCCTGGAGTTTCCATTTATCGTTGTTTCCTAGTCTGCTCTGAATTTTCGAAATATCTATTTCAAATATAAAGTTTTTCTTTTCATCGGAATCAATTTCAATATCTCTGGCCAGCTCAAGATCCGAGACCACTTCTTTGCCTCGATCTTCTTCCAGTTCGTACTGAGATTGAATCCTGGTAACAACGGGACGTATAATTCCGGACGTCGGAGTCTGGGCGATATTCATCTCCGTGGTGTAATACTCCCTGCTCCATTCGCGGATAAGTCTAACGCTGAGCGCTTGAATCTCTTGGCAGACTTTGCCTCCCGAGAGTACAAGCTCCCCCGAAATAGTTTCATCATTTGAGTATGGATATTTTTGGAGATTGATTTTAAGTTTTGCCCCGCCGAAACCGGCCTTTGCTTTAAGTGCCCCAATAACCATATCCAATTCTCTTTGATATTCAGCCAGTTCTGTCACAAATAATAATCGCGGAGAACGCAGAGAGTATTGAAATAGAAGGGATTAAATAAATGACTCTTTCTTCCTCTCAATGTTCTCTTAAAATACCATCCTTTTAATCCCATCCTTAAGCAAATGAACCTTAAACCTAAGTTGAGCGATTATTGCGGATGAAACGTGCTAAGATTTTGCCGGC
>CAYXKT010000105.1:0-9819 GCA_964465735.1 uncultured bacterium | reverse complement strand
AAATCTTAGCACATTTCATCCGCAATAATCGCTCAACTTAGGTTTAATCTTCATTGGCTTAAGTACGGGCTTAAAAGGATGGTATTTTAAGAGAACATTGAGGGGGAGAAAGAGTCATTTTATTTAATCCCTTCTATTTCAATACTCTCTGTGTTCTCTGTGGTTATTATTTTGACAGAACTTCGCAAACCGCGAGGAGGAAGATGATGAAGATAACGATTTCTACTGATAGCGGACAGGTCTCCGCTCACTTCGGGCGCTGCCCCGAATTTACGATACTGAATATTGCCGACGGTAAGGTGGTGGGCAGAGAAGTGATCTCCAACCCGGGCCATCACCCGGGATATCTCCCTAAATATTTCCACGAAATGGGGGTGGAAGCGATCATCGCCGGGGGGATGGGTTTGCGCGCTCAACAGTTATTCGACGAACTCGGGATCAAGCCGGTGATGGGGGTTACTGGTTCAGTAGAGGAAGTTGTCCGCTCCCTGATCTCCGGGACCCTGAAGGGTGGGGAGTCACTCTGCCAGCCGGGGGCGGGAAAGGGCTATGGCCTGGATAAAACCGAGTGCGAGCATCCCGAGGGAGAGGGTGAAGCCAACTGATTGCCAATTATAGGCAGAGGGACTGGCAAAAGTTTTATCAAAGAAAGAATCAGGCGGAGAGACACTGAATACCAATATCCGACAGGGGATATCCAATGACTAAGGAAAGACGGTACGATCTGCCGGATCGTCTGTCTGACTATGCCGCCCGGATCATCAAGCTTTGAGGCGTTTGGGCCGGAAATTAAGATAGTCGTAACACTTTAGCTCGATAAAAATCTCTGCTGTTTTATCAGCCCGCAATCTCCAGATTGAGATTAGCTCCTCCGTCTTTTACCCGAAGCCGGATCTTCGAGAAGCCGGATAAATATCCAAATCGTAATGCCAATCAATGGTGGTGCTGATAGCAACTATTTTAGACGGCTAATAAATTTTCACAGTTATTTTGGAACTGAATTATCCGCCATCTTGCTGGCGATTGTTGCCACCGCTTAGGCAATTAGAAGCGATAGTAACTGTTGCCTCGGCACAAGTTCGGGATGTCGGGAAATAATCGGGATGTAAACATAAACATCAGTTTTCACCGGTCGGAAAGAATATTTTCCGGAATAGAGTCAACGACAAGAAATTGACAGAACACGAGTAAAAACAAAGGAGGTATGAAATGCCTTTAGGAGATGGAACAGGACCGAGAGGAGGAGGACCGGGAACCGGCCGGATGGGCGCAGGAGCAGGCCGCGGAGGCGGCCGGGGACGGATGGGGGGATCTCAGCCGGGAGCCGGGCCGGGCGGAGGATGTGTCTGCCCCAGCTGTGGTGCCACCGCCGCTCACCAAGTGGGGGTTCCCTGTTACAAGATGAAATGCCCCAAGTGCGGGGTGCCGATGGCCCGAGCCTGACTCGCCTCAGGGTTAGACAACGTTTTTCCGGATAACTCGGCTCTTTCCGCCTCGATTGCCGAGGTAGCGTATCCTCTTACCCGGGGGGTTTCCCCCGCTGCAGTCTCCCTCTCGTCTTTTTCCCGCCGAACCGATGAACTGTGATCAGAACAACTACTACAGCGTTATCCTCGACAGCATAATGGATGGCGTCTTCACTGTGGACCGGGAATGGAAGATTACTTCCTTCAACCGATCTGCGGAAAGAATTACCGGGGTTCCCCGGGCGGAGGCGCTGGGCCGCCGGTGCTGCGAAGTCCTCCGAGCCGAGATCTGTGAGGGTGAATGCGCTTTGAGGGAGACGATGGAGACCGGCCGGGAGATAGTCTGCCGGCCGATCTATATCATCAATGCCGAAGGCGAACGGGTCGGGCTCAGTATCTCTACCGCACTTTTAAAGGATAAGAACGGCCAGGTCATCGGTGGGGTGGAGACATTCCGAAAACCGGGTCGGATTGGCGAAAGCCGGACAGTATCCGATGAGCATCCGGCCTTGCTCGAGATTATCAGCCGACACCACAGCATACTGCGCCTCTTCGACATTCTGCCGGAGGTGGCGGAGAGCGAGGCTACGGTACTTCTGCAGGGTGAAAGCGGAACCGGCAAGGAACTCTTTGCCCGGGCCATCCACGATCTGAGCCGGAGAAAGGACGGGCCCCTGATCACGGTCAATTGCGGGGCTCTCCCCGATACCCTGCTCGAATCCGAACTCTTTGGTTATCGAGCCGGGGCGTTTACCGGGGCCGGTCAGGATAAGCTCGGTCGTTTCGCCCTGGCCGAGGGAGGAACTATATTTCTCGATGAGATCGGGGATATCTCTCCGGCTCTCCAGATCCGGCTTCTTCGGGTTCTGGAGGAGAAGGTTTACGATCCTCTCGGTGCTACCGGATCGATCAAGGCTGATGTCCGAATTGTCGCGGCCAGCAACCAGAATCTCTTCGAGCTGGTCGGTGAGGGGAGGTTCCGAGAAGACCTTTACTACCGAATCAACGTAATGAAGATCATCATTCCCCCTTTAAGAGAGCGGCCCGAGGATATCCCCCTCCTGGTCGAACATTTTATCGATCGGTTCAACCGGCGTCAGGAGAAGAAGATAATCCTCGATATCTCCCCGTCCGCTCTGTCCATCCTGATGCGGCATAATTTTCCCGGCAACGTTCGGGAATTGGAAAATATTATCGAACACGCGTTTATTCTCTGCCCCCGGGGGACCATTGAACCGGAACACTTCCCGGACGAGCTTCTGGCCCGCGGCCGCAAAGATGTTTCACCGCCCCAGGGCGCGTTGAAGGAACTGGAAGCGGGCTATCTTCTATCCGTATTGGAGAAGAATGAATGGAACCGGGCGGCTGCCGCCCGGGAGCTGGGGATTCACCGGACCACCCTTTACCGTAAGATCAAGTCTCTGGGCTTGAAACCGCCTACAGTCAGGAGGAAACGGCAATGAAGATAACTACTCTGGTGGAAGAACGGACCAAGATCGCGGGCCTGAAGACTGAACACGGTCTCAGCCTCCTGTTACAGAAGGACGGTGACAGCTGGCTTTTCGATACCGGACAATCCGGGACGGTGGTGGAGAACGCCCGAAACCTGGGGATCGATCTGGGCGACCTGCGGGGAATCATTCTCAGCCACGGTCACTACGATCATACCGGAGGGCTCTACGCGGTGCTGGAAGCGGCCGGACCAAAGAAGGTTTACGGGCATCCCGATATTTTCCGGCCGCGGTACAGCCTGGACGAGAGCGGCAAACCCCGTTCGATCGGCAACCCCTGGAGCCGGTCCGACCTGGAGAGGATCGGGGCTGATTTCAGCCTGAGCCGGGAGTGGCGGGAGATTGCTCCCGGGATTCTTCTCAGCGGCGAGATCCCGCTCTCCCCCGAGGCCGTCCCCGCCGAACCAGCTTTAACTGTTCGGGAAAAGCTGAAATACCTACCCGACCTCTTTGTTGACGAGCAATTCGTCCTGCTCGAGTCCGCCGGCGGGCTGGTAATGCTCAACGGCTGCTGCCATACCGGGCTGATCGATTCGATCCGGCAGATCCGCTTCTGTCGCCCGGGCGAGAAGATCCGGGCAATTATCGGGGGGCTCCACCTCCGTTCGGCTGACACTTCGGGACTGGAGATAATCGCGGCTGCCCTGGAGGAGATCAATCCGGAATTGGTGGCCGCCGGCCACTGTACCGGGAAGGGGGCGGAAAAGGTTCTGGCGGAAAAATTCGGCCCCAGGTTTCAGAGTCTGCGGTCCGGTCTGGAGCTTAACCTGTGAGGAGAACAAAGTTATGAGAGTGGCCGTGCCCGTCTGGGAGAAGAGAGTTTCCCCGGTCTTCGATACCGCCCGACAACTCGTGGTCACGGATATCGACAGAGGTGGCTTATCTAGCCGGCTCACCCTGGCCCTCTCGGCGACCTTTGCCCCGCGGCGGGCTCAGCTGTTGAAGAACTGGGGGGTGGAAGTTCTGATCTGCGGAGGGATCTCGCCCAACCTGGCCCGGCTGATCTCCATCTACGGGATCCGGGTGTTGCCCGGAGTCCGGGGAGAGGCCGAAGAGGTACTGCAGGCCTTTTGCCGAAATCAGATCCCTTCACCCGCTTATACTCTCCCCGGCTGGCGGACCGGGCGAAGAAGAGGGCGAGGCGGAACTCGGAAACTCCGATGATAATTACTGCCGGCAGAGTTACGGTTAGCTGGAGAAAGGGGAGACGGGCGGTGGGAAAGTCAGATTTATGCAGAGCGAAAGTGTTGTCGATAACATTGAAAAGATAAAGGAGTAAGGTACCGATGAAAATTGCCATTGCCAGTGGAAAAGGCGGAACCGGGAAGACCCTGGCCGCCACTAACCTCGCCGCCGTTCTGGCCGGATCCGGACGGGAAATAACCTATCTTGACTGTGACGTTGAGGCGCCCAACGGGCACCTCTTTTTAAAGCCGGAGATCGAAAGCGAAGAAGATATCACCATTTATTCCCCGGTCGGGGTGGACGCGAAGAAATGTACTCTCTGCGGGAAGTGCGCCGAAGCCTGTCTTTACAACGCGATTGCTGTCGCCGGGGAAGAAGTGATCTTCTTCCCCGAACTCTGCCACGTCTGCGGGGCCTGCCTGATTGTCTGTCCCGAGGGAGCGATCGTGGAGGAAAACAAGAAGATCGGGCTGTTGCGCCACGGGACCAGCCGCCTCGATTCTGCCGATACCAAGCCGATCGAGTTTCACTACGCTCTGCTGAAGACCGGAGAGGGAGGGATGTCTCCCCGTTTGATCCAGCGGGTCAAAATGCACACCGGGGAAGATATCAGCATCTATGACGCCCCTCCGGGGACGGCCTGCCCCGCGGTGGAGACGGTTCGGGATGCCGACCTGGTAGTCCTGGTTACGGACCCCACCCCTTTCGGCCTTAACGACCTCAAGCTGGCGGTGCTGATGACCCGCCAGATGGAACGGGAACCGGTGGTCCTGGTCAACCGGGCCGATTACCTCGACGATGCCCTGAAGGAATACTGCCGGGCAGAAGAACTTCAAATCATCGGCGAGATCCCCGATGATCGAAAGATCGCCGAGGTTTATTCTCGGGGAGAGCTGGTGGTGGAGAAACTGCCGGCCTATCGAGAACTCTTTGAGAAAATCGCTCGGGATATCGTGGCGGAAGCCGGGCGGGAGAGAAAGGTCGGCCCTCTGCCGCCGGAAGCCGAGCGGAGCCAAGTCGTTCCGGAAAAATTGGGAGTGACGTTGCCGGGAGGCCCCCGGCCCCAGGAACTGGTGGTCATCAGCGGCAAGGGCGGGACCGGAAAGACCTCACTGACCGCTTCCTTGGCCTACCTGGCTGGCCGGGAGGTGGCGATCTCGGATTGCGATGTTGACGCCGCCGATCTCCATCTCCTCCTGAAACCGGAAATTGAGGAGTCCGGTCTCTTCAGCGGAGGCGTGGTGGCCGAGATCGATCCGGCTCAGTGTAACAGTTGTGGGCGCTGTTACCGGGAATGCCGCTTTAATGCCATTGTCTTCAGCGACGGGAAAGAAGGCAAGGTGACCTATACCATCGACCCCTTGGTCTGCGAAGGCTGCGGGGTCTGCGCCCTGGTCTGCCCGGTTTCCGCGGTAAAAACTGAGCCGGCGATTAACGGAGAGTGGTTTATCTCCCGAACCCGCTTCGGGCAGACGATGACCCACGCCAAACTGGGGATTGCCGAGGAGAATTCCGGCCGTCTGGTCACCTTGATCCGGGAGAAAGCCGCTGATCGAGCGGCGCAGGAATCGGCAAAAGAAGTAATCATCGATGGCTCCCCGGGGACCGGCTGTCCGGTGATCGCCAGCCTGACCGGAGCCTTCTATGCTCTGATCGTGACCGAGCCGACAGTCTCCGGAGTCCACGACCTGGAGCGGATTCTCGATCTGACCCGTCACTTCTCAATTCCTTCCGGGGTGGTGATTAACAAGGCTGATCTCAACCTGGAGATGGCGCAGGCTATCAAGGATATGGCCGGAAAATACAGCTCGGAGTTTGTCGGCGAGATCCCCTACGATACCGTGGTTACCCAAGCTCAGATGGTCGGGCTCTCGACGGTGGAGTTTGAGGAAGGGCCGGTCACCACGGCAATGAGAAACATCTGGTCAGCTATGGAGAAGAAACTCTCCTGATGGTACCCGATGCTGATTTTGTTGAGTAAGCGGAGGGTTGACCTTGATTTTTTCAGAGATGACCGGATAATCCATACAGCAGGAGTTTTGACCGGTGACAAGAGAGCAGATGAGAGAATTTGAGGAATGGTTCGCGGAATATCTCCGTCCTTTTGAAGCAGGTGACGAGGAGATTCGTCGGAATACACTCTTGAAAAAGGAGCATACGTCACGGGTCCGGACCGAGATCCTCTACCTGGGAAGAAAGCTGAAACTTTCGCCAAGGGCCTTGCTGCTGGCCGAGACGCTGGCTCTTTTTCACGATCTCGGCCGCTTTGAGCAATATGGACGTTATCGGACCTTTGTCGATCGCGATTCGGAAGATCACGCCGCTTTGGGGGTGAAGATCCTCAAGGAACACCGAGTGCTCGACCGACTCGACCCGGCGGAACAGGGATTGATTTTGAAAGCTGTCTCCTACCACAACCGGGCCGGGCTGCCGGAGGAGGAAAACCCGGAGTGTCTCTTCTTTACCCGGTTACTGCGTGACGCCGACAAGATTGATATCTGGAGGGTGGTCATCGATTACTACCAGAGACGATCATCCGGTCGGGATCGGGCAATTGAACTCGGCCTTCCCGATACTCCGGGGGTCTCGCCGGAAGTTTACGGGGCCCTGCTCCGCCGGGAGATCGTTCGGGCCGACCGGTTGCGCAACTTCAATGACTTTAAACTGCTTCAGGTGGGATGGGTTTACGGTCTGAACTTTGCTCCCACCTTCAAAGTTGTCCACCGGCGGGGATACCTCGGTATCCTCCGGCAGTACCTGCCTCGGACCAAGGAGATTGGTCGGGTTCTGGATATGGCCGAGGCCTATCTCCGCCAGGAGTCTGAGAGGCGGTTCTCCGCCCGGTCGGGCGCGGCTGAATTTGCCGCTTTGGACGAGGAGAGATCTGATTATGTCGAAATTCTCGCTTGATGTTCTGGAAAAGAGGGTTTATCCCTTTGCCGCCGTCCGAGACAAGGATGTTATCCTCGGGGCGTCTTTTGGGGAGGATATTGCCCTGACCCGGATCGGTGGCGATGTTTTAATCTCCCATATCGATCCGATCGTAGGCGCGATGGAAGATATCGGCTGGCTGGCCGTCCACGTGGCCTGCAACGATATCGCCACCAGCGGCGCCCCGGCTCGCTGGATCCTCCTGCTGGTCCTGGTTCCCCGCCGGGAAGATGAGGAACTGCTGGAGGAGATAATGCGGTCGGCCAACCGGGCGGCGAAAGAGATCGGGGTCACGATCATCGGAGGGCATACCGGCTATTCTTCCGGTATTAACCGGCCGCTGGTCGCGGTCACCGCGCTGGGGACCCTAAAGGGGCGCAAGCCGGTTCTAACCGGAGGGGCGAAATTAGGCGACCGGGTTTTGATCACCAAGGGCCTTGCCCTTGAGGGAACGGCCATCCTGGCCGGGGACTTTGCCTCGACCGCGAAGAAACTGGGGTTGTCCGATCGTGACCTGGCCGAAGGCCGCCAACTGTTGAAACAGGTCAGCGTCCTCCCGGAAGCTCTCGCCCTGGCCCATTCCGGGGCGACCGCTATCCACGACGTCACCCGGGGCGGGGCACTGGAGACTTTGCTGGAGATCGCTCATCTCTCCGGGGTTGGTATGGAAATTGATTTTTCCCTGATCCCGATCCCGCCGGTAGTCAGCCGCTTTGCCCGGGCCTTTGACTTTGACCCCCTGAAAATGATCTCTTCCGGTACTCTGGCGGCTACCATACCCCCGGACAAGCTCGAAGACGCTTCCCAAATACTGCAGGCAAAGGGTATCCCCTTTGCCGATGTGGGGAAGGTAATCGCCGGCAAGGGTGTGAATATCCGCCGGGGAGACCAGATCAGCCAATATCGGGAAGTCCGCAGCGAAGATGACGAACTCTCCCGGATCTGGACCATCTATACCCCCGACAGTTAAATGAGGATGGATCGGACCGGACAGTCTCGCGTTGGGAATAGACCTTCGTGGTGGCGGTGAAGTCCGGTATTTTTTATTCCGCTCTTTGAGCCCGGTACTTTCCGGATTCCGAAGCCCAGCGGCCAAGATCGCCAGAATCTTTTTGCTTCTCAGCAGTTCTCTGCTCGGCACCCCTCCCTTACGGCCGCAATACCGTAGCATATGCGCAACGCATAACTCTTCTTAAGCATCATAATTGCAACAGATTATCCTTTCCGGAAAGATCGGTCGCCCGACAGATATACTTACAATCCCTTACTGTATAGGCATTAATAACATATTAATCATTCCTGACCCTGATTGGCACGGTTCTTGCATTATAAGGTAGTTGCCAGGTTAATTCAGAAGCCGGAAGACAGTCTCCGGTAAACAATCGCGAGCTGATCCGGTTTAAGACAGTGAAACCCGAATCGGGAAAGGAGCTGAGTTATGAACTGGGGAAGAGGACCCTGGTGGTGTGGTTATCCCCCGCCTAACGCGCCCTCCGGGGTCGGCTACGGCGGGTATTGGGGATATGGCCCCACGCGGGAAGAAGAGAAGTTGATGCTGGAGAACCGGAAGAGATGGTTGGAAGACCAGAAGAGGTTAATGGAGAAAGAATTAACCAGAATTGACCGTTCGCTTGCTGAGTTGGAAACAGCAGAACAGTCATCTGACAACAATAAAGAAGGAGGTGAGAGAGATGCCTAGAGGAGATGGAACAGGTCCTGGCGGAATGGGACCGATGACGGGCCGGGCAGCCGGCTTCTGTGCCGGTTACCCCGCTCCAGGTTTTGCCAGCCCCTATGGAGGAGGTTACTCCTATGGCGGTTACGGTCGCGGCCGGGGATACGGCGGCGGTTTCGGCCGCGGTCGGGGAAGGGGATTTGGCTGGGGCCGGGGTTTCGGCTTCGCCCGGCCCAATCAGTACCCCGGGGCCGGAGCCTATGGCTACCCGGGTGCTTACCCGCCTTACGGCTGGTAAGCGTCGGTTCCCGATAGCGGGAAAATGAATCGCGGAGTCGGGCCTTCGGACCTGGCTCCGCGATTTTTTTAAATCGATTATCTGATATCCATCAAAATCACCCCCCGGCAGATTCCCCGGTCGGGGCGCCGGTAACAGTCCGGATCTCGAACTCCGGGGGGGTGACAATGTGCCGCTTGACCGCGCAGAGGTCCATCGCCCGGATGATTGCTCCGCGGAATTTGTCCGGGAAGTCGCGGGGCAAGGTAAGTTCCAGGGTCATCTTGGTGTAGCGCTGCAATTTCCGGTCACCCTCGCAGATCATCCGTAACCCCATCCCCTCGGTCGAGATACCTCGGGCGGCACAGAACTCCCGTCCATAGACACCGGTACAGGAAGCGATCGAGGCCAGAAATAGTTCAAAAGGCTCGGGGGCGGTACCCTCTCCCCGGTTTTTTCGCGACTGGTCGGTCCTGACCACCGTACCGTCGATTTCCACGTTTACTTTTTTCCCGTCGGCAAAATTGACGGTAACGATTTTATTCATAGTAGCTCTCCTGGTGAACGTTGACGTTCTGTCAAAATAAAATAACCGCAGAGAACACAGAGAGTATTGAAATAGAAGGGATTAAATACAATCACGCTCTCTCCCCTTTAATGTTCTCTTAAAATACCAGCCTTTTAATCCCGTCTTTAAGCAAATGAAGATTAAACCTAAATTGAGCGATTATTGCGGATGAGATGTGCTAAGATTTTGCTGGCCGACGGGTTGCG
>CAYXKT010000104.1:0-9936 GCA_964465735.1 uncultured bacterium | reverse complement strand
GCCGGCAAAATCTTAGCACATTTCATCCGCAATAATCGCTCAACTTAGGTTAAAGATAACCGGTGACTACTCAGATAATTAGGCCCTGAACAAAAACCCCAGAAACCAGATCATTGCGAGGAGGAACGAGGAAGCAATCTGTTGATTTTGTGATGAGATTGCCCCGTCACTTTGTTTCTCGCAATGACGGATTACTGCCAATTGTTTCTGTTGCGCTACACCAGGCCCTGTTTATTCTTCAGGTCGGGCTCCTTCTCCGAAGGCGGATATTTCTTCGGCAAGATAATTACTGGTTTAATCCAAACCCGGCAACCTCTCCTGCCTACTCGATCCCAGCCCGAGTAAAGACCCCATCGACAATCTCTCTCGCCTGGGCCAGGATCGCATCCAGGTGATTCTGCCCCCGGAAACTTTCGGCGTAGATTTTGTAGATATTCTCGGTTCCGGAAGGCCGGGCCGCAAACCAGCCATCTGTACTCACCACCTTCAAGCCCCCAATCGACGCCTGATTGCCGGGCGCGTGAGTCAACCGGGCGATAATCTTCTCTCCAGCCAATTCGGAAGCAGTCACCATCTCGGGGGAGAGCTTCTTTAAAGCCTCCTTCCGGGCCGGGGTAGCCGGTGCGTCCACCCGCTGATAAACCGGATGGCCAAACTCTTCCTCCAGCTCCCGGTAATGGAGGGAGGGATCCTTCCCGGTCCGGGCGGTAATCTCGGCCGCCAGCAGATCGAGGATAAACCCATCTTTGTCGGTAGTCCAGACAGTCCCGTCCCGGCGGAGAAAGGAGGCCCCGGCCGATTCCTCGCCGCCCAAACCGAGCGAACCATCCAGCAACCCGTCCACAAACCACTTGAATCCGACCGGGACTTCGCACAATCCCCGCCCCAGCCGGGCGGCCACCCGATCAATCATCGAGCTGGAAACCAGGGTCTTGCCCACCCGGACCTCCGGATCCCAACGCGGCCGGTTCTGGAAGAGATAATCGATGACAACGGAGAGATAGTGGTTGGGGTTCATCAAACCCCCGGAACCGGTGACAATGCCGTGACGGTCAAAGTCGGTATCGTTGCCGAAGGCAATATCGAAATCGTCCTTGAGCCGGATCAGTGAAGCCATCGCATAGGGAGAGGAGCAGTCCATCCGGATCTTCCCGTCGTGATCCAGGGTCATAAAGGCGAAAGTAGGATCGATCTTCCGGTTGACCACAGTCAGGTTCAGTCGGTAGCGATCGGCGATCGGGTCCCAAAAATCGATCCCCGCCCCCCCCATCGGGTCAACCCCGATGGAGAGTCCGGAAGCGGCGATCTCCTCCATCTCAAGGATCTGACCCAAATCAGCGACATAGGGAGTGATATAGTCGTGCTCCCGGGTGGATGAGGCCGTCCGGGCAGCGGCTTCCCCGACCCGCTTCACTTCTTTTAACCCTCCGGCCAGGATCCGGTTAGCCCGCTTCTCAATGATCGCGGTCACTTCGGAATCGGCCGGACCCCCGGAGGGCGGGTTATACTTGATCCCCCCATCGTCGGGCGGGTTGTGGGAAGGGGTAATAACCACTCCATCGGCCAGGCCCTCTCTCCGGCCAAGGTTGTAGGTCAGGATAGAATGAGAGATGACCGGGGTCGGTGTATAGCCGTCCCCGGCGGCGATCCGAAGTTCGACCCCGTTGGCGGCCAGGACCTCCAGCGCGGTGATCTGGGCCGGCCGGGAGAGGGCGTGGGTATCCATCCCCAGAAAGAGGGGCCCGGTAGTCTTTTGAGATTGTCTGAATTCAGCGATGGCCTGGCAGACCGCCAGGATATGATCCTCGTTAAAGCTTTTTCGGGAGGAAGAACCCCGGTGCCCGGAAGTGCCGAAACTGACCTGCTGGGCCGAGTCGGCGGGATCGGGATGGAGGTCGTAATAGTCGGCGATCAGCCGGGAAATATCGATCAACATTTCCGGTGGGGCGAGCTTTCCCGCCCCGGGGTGAACGGTCATAGCAATCTCCTCGATAGACGTTTTACCTGATCTAACTGGCTAACCCTTGCCAGAGAATGTCCTGCTGCAGAGCCAAAGCTTATATCCTTGACACCGACTGGTATTCATTATAGACCAACAGACAATGATGGCAAAGAAAATATTTCGAAGCCGAAAATTCGGCTGGGCTCTCTTTTTGCTGGCGGCCGCGGCGATTATCGCCTGGAACCCGGGGGCCGATTCCACCGCGGATCAAAATCCCGCCGATCCCGCGCTGTCAGCAACCTCAATGCCCCCGCCCGCTCCCACCCCGGCCCCGTCGATCTGGGATCGATTGGTCTATCCCACCGACCAGGATAATCTCCTCAATCCCGATCTGCCTGGCGTCTATCAGCCGACTGCCGCCGGGACGATCGTGTCGGCGCTCTACGGATCGGTCCGAACCACCCGGCAGGGACGACATCTGCTCCCCTCCTTCCACAAGGGGCTCGACATCGCCGCTGTAAGCCGGGACCGGAGAAACCGCCCCTTAGATTCCATCCGCGCGGTTGCCGACGGCACCGTCGCCTATCTCAACCGGGTGGCGGGCAACTCCTCCTACGGTCTTTACCTGGTCCTGCTCCACGACGATCCGCTGGGAGAAGTCTATACTCTTTACGCCCATCTGGCCTCTTTCGCCGAAGGTCTAAAGAAGGACCATAAGGTTGCCGCCGGAGAGATCATCGGGGTGATGGGGAACACCGCCACCTACCGCATCCCATTCTCCCGGGCCCATCTCCACTTCGAGATCGGTCTGGTCTGCAACAGCTGTTTTGGGCGCTGGGCCCGCTCCCGGAAGATCAAGAACGCTCACGGAAATTATAACGGCTGGAACCTGATGCCGGTCGATCCGCTGGAGTTTTTCCGATTTCAGGCGGAAAACCCCGGGCAGGATCTCCTCACTTACCTGCAATCAATCCCCATTGCCTTCGAAGCGATTGTCCGGGTAGAGAAATTCCCGGATTTCTTCCGCCGCTATCCCGCGCTCTGGGAGGGGGATCCGGTAAACGGGGGAGCGATCGCGATCGCCTGCTGTCAGTACGGTATCCCGATCCGGGGCCGGGCAGCCGATGACGAAGAGAGCGAAAACTTGGGGAAGAACCCGATCCGGGTCACCTCCGTGGACCGTGAAGTTCTGGGCCGCAACGGGCGGCGGGTGATCTTGCTTCGAAACCAGCGCTGGACCCTGGGCAGCAATGGCAGAAATTGGCTTTCGCTGCTGACCTACTGAGCGGGACCGATGAAGAAGGTGCCCCTCCCCGATCACTTCAGTATTATCTTTCCCCTAAAATAGCGGCGGAGCACCCCAGAACCCGGACGATCTAAAGCCGCCGCCAGATCCGGGCCCGACGCTCTTCAACATCCCCCTTGGAATGGGCCAACTCCAGGCGGACGGAAGCATTCTGGATAATCTGGGAGACGATATTCGACATCTCCCCCGGCAGACGGACTCCGGCCGCCCCGGAATGGCCGCCGCCCCCCAGGCTCTGGGCCAGACTACCCACGTTGATCAACCCCTGGGACCGGATCTCGACCACAACCTGGCCCGGCTGGTGTTCCAGAAAGAGCATCCCCACCTCAACGTCCCGGATCGAGATAAAATAGGGCGGGAGCATCACCAGTTCATCGACCCGGGGCTTAAATCTCCGGAAAAGTTCGTGACCGATCACCGAGTAGGCGATCTCTCCGCCGTGGGCGAACTGGACATTGAATATCGCCAGTCCGGCCAAACGGATAAAGTCGATTGACCGGTCGAGAGCGAGCTGGCGGTGAATCTCGTAGGGATTGACCCCGGCGGTCAGCAACCGGGCGGCTTTTTCGTGAGTGACCGGGGTAGTGGCGGGGTAGCTGAAGTTTCCGGTATCGGTAACGATCCCGATATAGAGAGGAATGGCGATCGGCAGAGTCAGGGCGACCCCCAGCTGATCGAGGACATTCAGACAGAGGGCAGCGGTGGAAGAGGCGTCGTGGATGATATAATTCCAGGTCCCCGGACTCTGATTGGTCGAATGATGATCGATCATCAGGATCGGATGGCCCAGCTCAACCATCTTCTCCCCCACCTCCCCCGCCCGGTCAAGATTGGCGCAGTCCAGAACCAGAAAGAGATCGGCCGCTGCCAGGACCGGGTCATCACGCGCCGGATCATAACGGACCACCTCATCCTCACTCTGAAGCATAAAGGTGAAACCGGAAGGAACGTGGGAGGGGCTGATGGCCCAAACTTCCTTGCCCAGCGTCCGGAGCGCCCGGAGCATACCCAGGGTTGACCCCAGGGCATCGCCGTCGGGCTGGATGTGGGAAGTCACCACCACCGACCGGGATTTTCGAATTGCCTCCGCCACCTGCTTGATCAACTTTGCCTCCTAAAAGTGGGAAATTGTGTTTATTCAGGCAGTTAGTGTCGGAACAAAAACCTGGGGTCACATAGGATTTGTCAACCCAACAGATGGCTTCGTCAACCAACTGAAATTCTCTAAGTTTCAGATGATCGCGGATATTTTATCCCTGAAAGTCTTCCGCCATCAGTCTATCTCCCAGAGCAGCTACGGAAGAATACAGCTATTAATTCATCCGCACACCGGACGTGAAAACCGGCTAAAACCCCCGGTAAAGTTCAGTGTCGATAACAATCTCCGTGAGGGTAGGCCGAAAGTATAATTCCACCACCCCGGGATCGATCACAGTATCGATGTAAGACAGATCGTAATAAACCCAACCGGGGACCCGGATCTCGACCAGGGCGGAGGGTTCTCCCAATTTGCCGACCACCTCGTCCATCGTCATCCCACCCCGCAGAGCGTCCAGACTCTCCCGCCCCATCGGGCCAGTCCCAGCGCAGCCAGCCAGAAGGACCGCTCCCAGGAAGAACAGGGATACTTTCATAATTGATATGTTAGTAACGGCTCAGGTAATTAGTGTCTGAAAAAACCTGTTATCACATAGAACCTGTCACCTAAGTTGAGCGATTATTGCGGATGAAATGTGCTAAGATTTTGCCGGCCGACGGGTTGCGAAAACCGCAGCCATATCCAGGAGATATGGCGAGGATTTTCAATATCCGTTCGGACGCAAAAGATTGGTGCAGTTCGCCGCATAGAATCGCTCAATTTAGGTGTCATTGAGAGGAACACAGTGACGGCGCAATCTCATCACCGAATAATCAAACTGCTTCGTCGTCCCTCCTAGCGACGACCTGGTTTCCAAGATTTTAGTTCAGAGACAATATTATCTCAATACTTCCGGAAAATCAAGCGGCCGGACCCCCGGATAGCAAACGTCGCGCCACCCCGAACCTGAAGGGCCGAATCCATCAGGTCAATTGCTCCTATGATAATCCGCTCGGTCTCCCGGGGGGTTAATTTTTGGTCAAAACGGGAAAATATGATAGGATACTTGGTTATGAGACAACGCGAAGAAAAAATACTATTCCGCGGGGAGTGGCTCTCGATCAAGCAGGCCTCCTACCGTTCCCGGACCGGCGCCGAGGTCAACTGGGAGATGGTGGAACGTTCCCGGGCGGATACAGTAGTCATCATCCTCGCCCAACTCAAACCTTCCGGACACTTTCTCCTCCTCCGCCAGTTCCGGGCCGGGATCAACCGGACGGTAATCGCCCTGCCGGCTGGGGTGGTCCCGCCCGGGGTGGACCCCAGCCGCCAGGCCGCCGCCGAACTGAGGGAAGAGACCGGTTACACCGGGATCATTATCGAGGAAAGCCCCAGTATGAAGATAAATCCGGCCATCCTGGACTGTGACGTGATTGTTTACCGGATGGAAATCGACGAGACCGCTGAGAATAATATCTCTCCCTGTCAACGCCTGGAGCCGGAAGAGGAGATCGAGGTAGTCCCGGTCCGGCAAGGAGAGATCCGGAGCTTTCTGATCGAAGAGAAGAGACAAGGCCGGGAGATCGACATCGCCTGCTGGCTCTGGGCGGTCGGGTGTGGGGAGTGAAACTTGACTCTACCGCCCACTGCCTAAAAATATACCGCTAACCCGGCCCGAACCTGCTGATGGTCGAGGTTGAACTTCTCTTGCTCCTCGAACCCCGCCCAGTCCTGGTAGGTGAGATTGGTCCGCAGCCGGTTGTATCGGTACTCGCAGCGGACCCCCAACCGCTCGGAGAAGGCGAACTCCGCCCCGATCAGGGCGAAGTAGATCGGGGCATTGGAGAAACCGAGGTCGTAGATCCCGAACCGGGCATACTCCCGCTCCGCTTCCTCACTGGGAGAAAGTTCATTCAGCGCGTAACCGACCCCACCACCGAGATAGAGATAGAGGTCACCCAGGTTGCAACCGGCCCGGATCGCCGCCGTCAACGGGGCAATCCGGATACTGGAGTCATTGAGATCCCGATCCTTGGTCTCGATCCAGTCGCAGCCCACCTCCACCCGAACAGCGGGGATGAAGGAGAAGAAGAACAGGGCTCCCCCTCCCCAGTCATCCCGGACCCGGTGCTCCCCGAAGGCGGAAGCCTCCCCGTCAAAGCCGAAGGCGGACAGGCCGTGAATCTCAAAGCCGTACTGGGCGTGACCATTGGCCGCGATGAGGGAAAAAACCAGCAATGCCGGGATAATTCCGCGAAAGATACGCATTATTTACAATCTCCTGGTCGGTACCGGGAAGGGAGCAAGTGACTGTCGAACCCCCAATTTTTCAAGACATAAACTGATCCTTAATGGTAGCCTTGAGCTACCGAGAATACAACTGCAAAAATCTCTAAAAGGAGATATTATGTCCGGGAGAAATATCCTGTTACCCTTGCTGACCGCAGCGGCGATAGTTCTCGCCCCTTCCGCCGAACCCGGGACTGATCCCGCCGGTGAATCCAAACTGCCGACCGCGCAATACGGCCGGGTCCCGCCCCACTTCATCCGCAACGACGGCCAGCTCGACGGCGAGGTCGGTTATTATCTCAAGGGCCCCCGGGGAACAGTCTATCTAACCAGGGCTGAGGTGGTCTTTGATTTTATTTCGAGCCGGGCGGAACCCGCGGAAGGGATCGCTTCCCCCGAGGAACAATTTCAAAAGGAGGCCGGGGAGGAACCGGAGGTCTCCCGGCTGGTCTTCCGGCTGCGTTTTACCCGGCCCAACCCCGAGACCGTCCTCGAGGGAGAAAGAGAATTACCGGGGAAGATCAACTACTTCATCGGCGACCGCGAAGACTGGCGGACCTCGATCCCGACCTATGAGCAAGTGGCCTATCGTGGTCTCTATCCGGGGATCGATCTCATCTGCTACCTGCAAAAGGCGAATATCCGTTACCGGTATATTATCGCCCCCGGCGCCGATCCCGGCCGGATCATCTTCTCCTACTCCGGCATTCAAGGGCTGGAGATCAACCCCTCCGGCGACCTGATCGTCCTCACCCCCTTCGGCGGTTTCCTCACCCCCGCCCCCCGGATCTACCAGGAGATCGACAGCAATCCAGTGGAGATAGCCGGCAGCTTCGTCACCAAAGATGATTCAACCGTCGCCCTGAAGATCCCCGCTTACAACCGCGACCGCCCGCTGTTTATCGAATTTTAAACACCGGTCAGCGATAATCTCTGACCAGCAGATCGCGGCCTTTCCGGCTCGGCTCATACTCTGACCGGACCCCCGGAAAAAGAGGGCGGGAAAAATCCGGAGAAGCGGCTTCTTCTCATCCGTCTAACTGTCTGGAAGAGCGGAGAATGGCCTGGGCCTTATGCAGAGATTCCCGGTCGGCAAGGAGCATAAGCGAGTCAAAAGCCTCGATTGTGGTCTTGCCTTTAGGCACGACAAATTTTTCGCCCCGCCTGATGAGTAGAATCAGTACGCCGGAAGGGAGTCCGAGTTCAAATACCTGGCGGCCAACAGCCACCGAATCGGGAGGGATATCGACCTCCCGCGTTTCACTCTGCATCCCGGAGCGTTTCTCGAATTCAATCGGGTATTGAGGACGGGCCACCAGTGGCTCGTCCACTCCAAGCCAGCGAGCTACCAGCATCAAGGTCTTCCCCTGCAATAGCGCGGAAGTCAACACCACGAAGAAAACGATATTGAATATAATGTAGGAGTGTTCGTAGCCAACCAGAAAAGGGAAGGTGGCCAGGACAATCGGCACGGCACCCCTCAGTCCTGTCCAGGCAATCAATGTTCTCTCCGGCATCGTGAATCTGCTCCGCCACAACCCGAGATAGACAGCGATCGGGCGGGCTCCGAACATCAGAAAAGCCGACAAGAGCAGAGCCGGTCCCGCGATTTTCGGTAATTGAGATGGAAAAACCAACAAGCCGAGCGCCAGAAAAAGGATGATCTGCATCAACCATCCGAGGCCATCGTGGAATTTCGTCAGATAATGCTTGCGGATAAAGTCCTTACTCCCCAGGACAATTCCACAAGTATAGACGGCCAGGAATCCATTGCCGTATAAGGACTCACTGAGACCGTAAGTCAGCAGGACAAAGCTCATACTCAAAACGGGATACAGACCCTCATACTCTAAACGCAGCCGGTTGAAAATGGCTGCCGCCAGAAGTCCAATGGTGCCGCCGACCACAATACCGCAGAACATACGAAGCACGAGGGAGGGAAGAAATGCCACCCACGAATGAGATGAACTCATAATCAGGTCGATGACCGCGATTGTGAGGAATAACGCCATCGGGTCGTTACTGCCCGACTCCAACTCCAGCAGTGGCTTGAGATACCCTTTCAGTCCCACACCGCGAGAGCGCATAATCGCGAAGACGGCGGCGGCATCCGTCGAAGAAACGATGGCACCCAGCAGCAGTGCCTGCTTGGCCGGAAAACCCAGCACGCCCCAGACAAATAGCCCCACGAGCGACGCCGTAATAATGACACCTAACGTGGAGAGCGTTAAGGCCCGCCAGAGTACCGGACGCACGGCCCGCCAATCCGTATCCAAACCGCCGGAGAAGAGAATGTAGGCCATCGCGAATACGCCGATGAAGTTAGCTATCCGGGGATTATCGAAGTAAATAATCCCCAGGCCATCGGAACCGGCCAGCATACCGATAAAGAGAAAGGCGAGCAGAGTCGGCACACCTAAACGATCGGAGAGTCTATTGGCGAAAACGCTCAAGAAGAACAGCAAGCCGACCGCGAGCAGGATCTGTGCGAGTAATGTGGATATTGGCGTCATCTCTGACTAACTCGATACTATCCGCAAACCAGGAAAATATTTTATGCCCAAGAAACGAATAATCCGGGAAAATTCAAAAAACAACCATCTCAGATCATTGGCTCTTCCGCTATCGATACAAAGCTAAATAGTGTCTGAACGCAAACCTCAAATCAGATAGAATTCGTCCTTGCCGGAAACGAAGTGACAAAGCCGGCTCATCACAAAATCAACAGATTTCGTCGTTGTCCCTCCTCGCGATGACCTGGGTTCCGGGGTTTTCGTTCAGGCACTAAATAGCCTGTTCTCATCCAGATGATATAAGAGAGTACCCTTGTTGGCAATCCGCATCTCCTGCCCGCGATCCGGGCAGAGGGGGTCAGCTCACCCCCGACCCCGCCACCGGCCTCTGGGCTGTCCCGGGGCTGACCCGGACCTACTGCGCTGCCGCCTCCGACCTCCCGGCCACCAGGCAGCTCCCCACCGGAGCAGAAGTTCCGGCTAATCAATCGCCAAAACCAACCGCCCCTACCCCAGATAACCCCTTATTTTCCAAATCAGACCATACCGCTTTGGTAAGATAAGGAATAAATTTTATGAGTTGCCGTGTTGAGTTTCATTATGGATGCCCACTTCTTTGCCCCGGGACAATAGCTGCACTCCAACCCGGAAGTGGTCGGTGGCGGGAGCAAACAGGGTTAGCGGGAAGACTGATTCATCGGCCGGATAAATCGGCAGGGGGCCTTGGTGGGGATAGAGGGAGGCTACCGGTGTACTGATTTGTCTGCCGGGCGAACCGGCAGGGTTCTCTGTCCGTCAATTTTTTTCT
>CAYXKT010000103.1:0-9997 GCA_964465735.1 uncultured bacterium | reverse complement strand
TCGGACGCAAAAGATTGGTGCAGTTCGCCGCATAGAATCGCTCAATTTAGGTGTTCAGAGACTGATTACCTGAGCAGGCAGGCAGGTATTCTAACCTTTAACCTTCGACCTGATCATCTGCCCGGTTATCTTATTGTTCGATTCCCAACCGGCCGCTTGTCTCGGGGGAGATAAGGCGCTATCTCTCCGCGCCCAGCAGACGGTCGGCCGGGAGCAGCCAGAGCGGAGAGATCAGGACAGTCTGCCAAAGCCGAGGCCAGATAATATCCCGCCAGGCGGCGGTCCACCCTGGAGGATCCTGAAAGATCAGCAGCAGCAGATAGTAGATGAAGCCATCGATCAGAACCGCGAACAGGACCATCAAGACCTGGGTAGTCAGGTGCTTTCGGTAGAGAAACCGACTGAAGACCGAGACCAGCCAACAAGAGATCCCCAGGGAGAGAGCGCGCAAGCCCAGCCGCCCCCCGGTGAAGACATCACTCAGCAGGCCTCCCCCCAACCCGGCCCACCAACCTCCGATCGGTCCCTGCTGGAGAGTCCAGCAGATCACTATGATTAAAACCAGGTCGGGTCGAAAATGAAATAAAATACCCGCCCCCCCACCGGCGCTCTGGAGCACCGCCGAGATCAAAATCAGCAGAGAGAGGATCGCCCGACGGTGCCACCGCTTTTCCCGGGTGGGGCTGTAGTGATGGATCGGACGGCGGACGGTGAAGCTCATAATAATTGCTGCTCTATTCTAATTCGTCCGGGCAAAAGATCCCGGCGGATCAGGTGTGAAGACGGGATGGAGTATTGGAGTGATGGAGTATTGGGCGGCTGGGCTTGGCCTCATCACTCCTTCACTCCATCACTCTATTACTCCGATTGGATAAACTGACATCGATTCTCACCAAACTGAAGCAAATCAGAATTCCAGCGTCGGATATGAAACTTCAGCGCAGGACCATCACCCACTCCAGTCGATCAAACCGGACGGCCGGCTGGAGGTCGGCATTCTGATAAATTCCCTCCTTCTCCGGCCGGACCGCGGTGATCGTCCCAACCAGAAGACCCGGGGGATAGACCCCGCCCAGGCCGGAGGTAACCACGTTCTCGCCGGCGGATATCTCGATCCGACGGGGCAGGTACTTCATCAGACAGCCGCCGGCAGCGGTCCCCTCGACAATCCCGGTCTGCCGGGAACTCTGGATCGCCCCCCCTACCCCACTGGCGGAGTCGATGATCAACAAGACCCGGCTCAACCGAGGGGCGACCTCGATCACTTTCCCGACCAGACCCCGGGCGGATACCACCGCCGCTTCCCGCTTCACCCCATCGGCCCCCCCGCGATTGATCAGGATGCTTTGATTCCAATGCCGGATATCCCGACCGATCACTCGGGCCACCACTCCGCGGTAACGGGGAAAAGCCGGAAGATCAAGTAATGCCCGCAGTTGCCGGTTTTCCTCCTCGACTTCCCGGAGACGGGCAACCTCCGCGGTGAGAAATCCAGCCCTCTCTTCCAGGATCGGGTTGACCCGGACGGCCTCAACCGTCCGGCCGACCGCCCGGACCACGAACCCGATCGGGGCAAAAAGGAGATTTTCCAGTTCCTGGGCCGGCCCGAGAAACTGGAGGAGATTGATCTTGATTAAAGGGGAGAGCGCGGGGGAGAGACTGAAGAGAACGGCGAAAAAGAGGACCACCGCCACCGCGATGACAATCCTCCTCATAACATCGATCCCCCGACTACTACAACGACGCTTTTTCGGCAACCACGATTCTCCTCAGGAAACGGAGTTCCTGAAGGACCTTGCCGGTACCGATAACCACCGCCTCGATCGGCTCATCGGCGATGTTGACCGGAAGTCCGGTCTCCTCGGCCAAGAGCTTGTCCAGGCCCCGGATCATCGCCCCGCCGCCGGCCAGAATCATCCCCCGGTCAACCAGGTCGGCGGAGAGCTCGGGTGGGCAGCGCTCGAGGCTGATCCGGACCGCCTCGATAATGGTCGAGATCGGCTCCGCCAGCGCTTCCCGGATCTCCTCGGAGTTAATGGTCATCGTCTTCGGCAGCCCGGCCACCAGGTCCCGACCCTTGACCTCCATCGTCAACTCCTCTTCCAACGGGTAGGTGGAACCGATAGTGATCTTGATCATCTCCGACATCCTCGGTCCGATCAGAAGATTGTAGGTCCGCTTCAGGTACTGGATAATCGACTCGTCCAGTTCATCGCCGCCCACCCGGACCGAACGGCTGAAAACAATCCCGGCCAAGGAGATAATCGCCACTTCCGAGGTCCCCCCCCCGATATCGACCACCATATTCCCGGCCGCTTCCGTAACCGGAAGACCAACACCGATCGCGGCGGCCATCGGCTCCTCGATCAGATATACTTCCCTCGCCCCGGCGTGTTCGGCGGAATCCTTGACCGCCCGCTTCTCCACCTCGGTAATCCCCGAAGGGATGGCGATCACGATCCGGGGACGAACCAAAGCCTTGCGGTTGTGAACCTTACGGATGAAATAACGGAGCATCGCCTCGGTAATCTCGAAATCGGCGATCACCCCGTCTTTGAGTGGACGGATAGCGACAATACTCCCCGGGGTCCGTCCCAGCATATCCTTGGCTTCCTCCCCCACCGCCATCACGTGAGAGGTTCCTTTCTGGATGGCGACCACAGACGGTTCATTCAGGACAATTCCCCGGCCCTTGACGAAGACCAGGGTCGAGGCGGTCCCCAGATCGATCCCCATATCGGCGGAGAACATCCCCAGCAGGCGATCAAAGATCATAAGTTCCTCCTAATATTTTTATTTGGAATTTATTATCATAGACTTTCTCCGGTTAATGGCAAGGAGAAAAAACCGCGGATCTACTTCTTCAGGATGTAGTTTCGCGAATCGCCCAGGGCCTCCGGAGGGATCAAAACTTCCAGATAAACCTCTTTTAAATGGTAATCAATCCGGGTGACCTTACCTTCCCGGTGAAGCGCGGCCACCAGATCCGGACGGGACTGAGGGATCAGAAGACGGTAGAGGCGACTCCGGGAAGAGAGTCTCCGGTCGATCTCCTCTAAAAGTGACTCCAACCCCTCCCCGCTGACGGCCGAGATCGGGACCGCCCCCTCCAGCTGACTGGTGGCGTGACTGATCAGAAACGGATCTTCGACCAGATCGATCTTGTTTAAAACGGTGATCATCGGCTTATTTTCCGCATCCAGATCTTTTAAGACTTCTTCCACTACTCTTTTTCTTTCCCAGACCCGGGGATGGGCGATATCCAGAACTTCCAGCAGGAGATCAGTCTCGGATACTTCTTCCAACGTGGAACGGAAAGCGTCAACCAGATGATGGGGGAGCTGACGGATAAAACCGACTGTATCGCTCAAGAGGACTTTCCGGCCGGAGGGAAGCTCGGTCTGGCGGGTAACCGGGTCAAGAGTGGCGAAAAGTTTATTCTCAACCGGGACCTCGGAAGCGGTCAGGGCATTGAGAAGGGTGGATTTCCCCGAGTTGGTGTAACCGATGATCGAGACCAGCGGGATGCTGGTCTGGCGACGGAGTTTCCTCTGGGACGACCGCTGCTGCCGGACCGCCTCCATCTCCTTTTTCAGAGAATGGATCCGCTCCCGGGCCAGCCGACGATCGAGTTCAATCTGCTGCTCGCCACTGTCCCGGGTCCCCATCATCCCCCCTTTCTGGCGGGAGAGATGCCGCCAGGCACCGCCCAGCCGGGGAAGCAGGTACTCGAGCTGGGCCAGTTCCACCTGGAGCCGGGCCTCCCGGGTCCGCGCTCTTTGGGCAAAGATGATCAGGATCAGCTCGGTCCGGTCCCGAACCTCGGTTTTGGCCGCGTCCTCGATATTGCGCAGCTGGGCCGGGGAGAGATCCTCGTTGAAGATCAGTTCGGTAACTTCTTTTTCCCGGCAGAGAGCGGCCAGCTCCTGAGCCGACCCGGTCCCGATATAGGTGGCCGGGTGGGGCTTGAGCCGCTTATAGATCTTCTGCCCGACTGTCTTTAACCCGGCGGTCCGGGCCAGCTGGGCCAGCTCGCTTAAGGAATCTTCGATCTCCCATCTCCCTTCCCGCCCGGTCTCCACTCCAATCAGAAACGCTCGGCGAGGCGGAAAAGCTTCTTTTTCAATCTCAATCAAAATATTTCTCCGAAATTTTTTGGGTTAGCTCAAATAACACGAAAATTAGTTCAGTCTCTGAACAAAACCCCCGGGAAACAGGTCACTGCGAGAAGGGACGACGAAGCAACCGGTTTTTTTTGTGATGAGATTGCTTCGTCACTTCATTCCTGACACCGGCAAGTTCTATATAATTTGAGGTCTTCGTTCAGGCAGTAATTCAGTCTTCAGTTCCGGGCCGGGAGAGCCGATTGATTATCTCCTCCGCGGTCTTTTCCGGAGAGGTCTGCGGGGCGAGATCGATCCACTCAATCCGGTCATCCTTTCTCCACCAGGTCAGCTGGCGGCGGGCGAACCGGCGGGTGGCGGCGGCTAAACGCCGGACGGCTTCTTCTTCCCCATACTCTCCGCGCAGACAGCCGGCCGCTTCCCGATAACCAAGGGCCAGGCGGGCCGGACCGGCATCCAGTCGGCCGGCCGCGATCAAACCTCGGGTCTCTTCGATCAGCCCCCGGGCAAAGATCTGTTGGGCCCGGTGGTCGATCCGCGAGTAGAGATTACCCCGTTCCCGATACAACCCGATCATCCGGAAAGACGATTTTCCTTCCGCGGGGCCGCCCCACTCTCTTTGGAGGACAGAGATCGCCGTCCCGGTCAATTCCAGGACTTCGAGGGCCCGGATAATCCTTTGCCGGTTATGGGGATGGATCCGCTCCGCCGAGACCGGGTCCAGCCGGAGCAACCGCCTGTGAAGATAGCCCGGACCGTTAGCCGCCTCCTCTTTTTCCAGCCGCTCCCGCAACTCCCGGTCAGCTGGCGGAGAGGCGAAGATCCCATCGACCAGAACCCGGATATACATCCCGGAACCCCCGACCACCATCGGGATCGCGCCCCGGCTTTTAATCGTCTCGATCAACGGACGGGCCAGCCGGCGGAAGCGGGCCGCGCTATATACCTCACCGGGATCGAGGATATCGATCAGGTGGTGAGGAACCCGGGCCAGTTCAGAAGACGAGGGCTTGGCGGTGGCGATATCCATCCCCCGGTAAACCTGGAAGGCGTCGGCGGAGATGATCTCACCGCCCAGCCGCTCCGCCACCAGGATCGAGGCCGCGGTCTTGCCGACCGCGGTCGGACCAAGAATAATCGGCGTCTTGGCCAAGAATTCCGCCTGCCCGGCCGGACTCACCTTCTCCCGAACCTCTTCTCCAACTCTTCCCAGCCCAGGGTGATCATCGTCGGCCGGCCGTGCGGACATCGGTCCGGTTCCCGGCAAGCCAACAGCTCCTCAACCAGTCTCCCCAATTCCACCGTCCCCAACCGCTGCCGGGCCTTGACCGCCGCCAAGCAGGAGAGCCGGATGATGACCTCTTCCCGGGGATCGGCTCCCTTCCGGCCCTCCTCCAGCCGGGAGATCAGCTCCAGGACCAGTTCCTCCCGATTCCAGTCAAAGAGAATCGAGGGCAGAGCGCGGATGATAAAGGAATCATTGCCGAAAGCTTCGATCTCAATCCCCAGCCCGGCCAGAAGTTCGATCTTCTCAGCTAACCGGACTGCCCGAGCCGGGCTGAGGTCGATATTCACCGGGGTCAGTAGAGGCTGAATCTCGATCCGAGCGGCGGTGAACGCCTCCCGGAACCGCTCGTAAAGCACCCGCTCGTGGGCGGCGTGCTGATCGATCAGCGAAACCCCCCGGGGCGATTCGACCACCAGGTAACGGTTACCGGTCTGACCAATCAGGGCATAAAGCGTAGGACCGGCCGGCCTCGGTTGATCCGCTCCCGGTTCCGTCCCCGGAACGTGGGCAAAAAGCTCGAGCCCCTCCTCTTCCCCGGCGGCAGGCGATGACCCGGCCGTCTCGGCCACCGCGGACAAAGTTGACCCCGGCGGCGGCCGGTAAAAAGTCTTTTTCAGATCGTCCGGCGAAAGCCCTTTCGAGACCGCGCGGACAACCAGCTTCCGGATCAAATCAGGCCGGGAGAATTTCACCTCCCGCTTGGCCGGGTGGATATTGACATCGACAGATTTTCCTTCCAGTTCGACCGCGATCACCCCGCTGAGGACATCACCTCTGGCCAGCCGGTCTCCGTAACCCTCAACCACCGCCGAGGTCAGCAGCCGGTCCCGGATCGGACGGCGGTTGACGACCAGGGTCAAACCTTTGCGCAACCGGCCGGCGGAGCCCGGTTCAACAATCCAGCCCTCAACCGCGACCCCCTCGGTGGCCGCCCGGATCAACCGAAACTGGCCGGCAGCCTCCTCCCCCCAGAGATCCTCGATCCGTTCCTTGAGACCGGCCGCGGCGGGCAGGGTATAGACCCTCTCCCCTTCCCGTTCGAAAGTAAAGGCAACCGCGGGGTTGGCCAAGGCATAAGAGACCACTTCTTCGCTGATCCGAGCCAGTTCGGTCCGGGAGCTCTTCAAGAACTTACGCCGAGCTGGAGTATTGAAGAAAAGTCTTCTGACCTCAACCTCCGTCCCCGGCGGGGCCCCGGCTTCGGTCACCTGGCGGATCGCTCCGCCCCGGATCTCAATCCGGGAAGCCGCCAGCGCACCCTCCGGCCGAGTGGTCACCCGGACCAGGGAGACGCCGGCGATACTGGGCAGAGCCTCCCCCCGGAAACCCATCGAGGAGATCCGCTCCAGGTCTGAGAATTTTTCCAGCTTGCTGGTCGAATGGCGGTCAAAGGCCAGGATCAAATCATCACGTTCCATCCCACCGCCGTCGTCGGTCACCCGGATCTCCCGGGTGCCCCCGCCCCGGACCGAGACTTCGATCCGTTTCGCCCCGGAATCAAGCGAATTCTCAATCAGCTCCCGGACCACGGCCGCCGGCCGGTCCACCACCTCCCCGGCCGCGATCTTGTTGATCACCTCCTCATCCAACAATCTGATCCTGGCCATATCTTCCTCTTTCTCTCCTTAATCTTACAAATAATGTATGACTTGAATTGTGAAATAAGCTTTCTTTGATCCCGAACCCGGGGATATCCCGGGCTGGGGAAAATAGTCCGACGTCGGAATCGGTATCGAGATTAGCGAAATCAGCGGAGCAGGTTCTCCCGGGCAATCACCGCCCAGATGTGCTTGCAGGCAAAACCGTGCTTTTTCCCCCGGTAATTGAAGTCGGGGCAGGTACAGGATGCCCCCAGCAGGGGGCCTTGCCGGACCAAACTTACCGTAAAAACCTCAACTTCGTACTCTTCATCCCCGGCCGCCTTCACTTTCCCGGCCAGCGAGCGGCCGTCGTCGTAACGCTTCCCTTCCCGAGTCATCCCCGGTCTGATCTCCACCAACCCCTCGGGGAGACTGAAGATCTGCCGTCCAATCGTCTCCGCCTCCGCTTTCAAGGCCGCCATCCGGGCTTGGATCGAATCCGTCCGCCACTCCGGATGGAGCCGGGAGATCTCTGCATAAACCTCCACCGCGGCGGTAAAGGCCTGATAGGCCCCCGTCAGATCTTCTTCGTAGATGGCCTTTCGCCCCTCCCGGTCGAGCCGATAGGCCTCTCGGCTAAGCTCCTGAGCGGTGGCATCCTCCCCTCCCCCCCGGACGAGAGCCGGGATGAGAATAATCAGCAGACCCATCGCGGCCAAGAAAAAACCTAACTTTTTCATCTCCAACCTCCCCTGTTGCGCGTCGTTCCGGCAATTTTTTCCGTTGGTTTTCTCCCTGAATATATTTTAGTTCTACCGAAAATAGTAACCACCGAGAACACAGAGAGGCGCGTCTCATCGTAGATGAGACTGGCGTCCCAAAGCGGTGAGGCCCGACTTCTTTCCCCTTACAGGCGCGAGATATGGTTTATTAGTTATTTCTCAATGAGGATAGATAATCCGCTCATTTCTCATCAGAACTTTAGTTTTTAGAGTTTACCGAGAAAGCTGAAAAACCTGATCCTGAATTTTCTCAGTGGTCTTGGTGGTTTCATTCTTTTTCATAAATTTTTGACAGTACCTATATTCTTTGCCGCTGATGAGAGCCCTTGCCGGCTTCTTTGCCGGCTCACAATATCCAACAACCAACAAGGAATATCCAAGTGCTTTTCTTCTTCATCAGCTATTCCTGATTGAATATTGGCTATTCAGCTTGCTGGCCCGGATTGTAATCTCTCCCTAAACTTCTGACCCGACCTGCTGACTACAACCATAGTTTCCGATCGAGGACCCGATAATTGATCGCCTCCGAGACCTGCGCCGGGGTCAGTTCCTCCTCTCCGGCCAGGTCGGCGATGGTCCGGGAGACCTTGAGAATCCGGTCCCAGGCCCGGGCGGAGAGCCCCAGTTCCTCCATCGCCCGCTCCAGCGTCACCTTGACCGCTCGGGAGAGCGGACAGAATTTCTTCAACTGGGCCGCGGTCATCGCGGAGTTGCAGTTGACCCCGGAAGATCCGAACCTCTTCTCCTGAATCGCCCGGGCGGCGGTTACCCGACTCCGGATCACTTCGGACGACTCCCCCTCTCTACCCGCGGAGAGGTGGCGATAATCAACCGGGGCGACCTCGAGGTGGATATCGATCCGATCGAGGAGTGGCCCCGAGATCCGGGACATATAATTCCGGATCTGCCCGGAGAGGCAGCGGCACTCCCGACGGGGGTCGGTATAATAGCCGCAGGGGCAGGGATTCATCGCCGCCACCAGCATAAACCGGGCGGGGAAGGTAAGTGTCCCGGTCGCCCGGGAAATGGTCACTTTCCCATCCTCCAAGGGCTGTCGGAGGACCTCGAGCGCCGCGCGGCTGAACTCCGGCAGTTCGTCGAGAAAGAGAACTCCGTTATGGGCCAGGCTGACCTCCCCCGGCCGGATCTTCGAACCCCCGCCGATCAGGCCGATATTTGAAATAGTGTGGTGCGGGGAGCGGACCGGGCGCTGCGCCAACAACCCCTCGCCCCGTTGCAGGAGTCCGACACTGGAGTGAATCTGGGTCGTCTCCAAAGCTTCGGCCAGTGTCAGTGGGGGGAGGATGGTGGGAATCCTTTTGGCCAGCATTGACTTCCCCGTCCCTGGCGGCCCGATCATTATCAAGTTATGCCCACCGGCTACCGCTACCTCCAACGCCCGTTTCACGTCCTCTTGACCCCGAACCTCGGAAAAATCAATCGGGTAGCGGCCGGCGGTCCGGAAGATCTCCTCCGTCCCTACCTTGACCGGAGGAATCTCAATCTCCTTGGAGAGAAACTTCACTGCCTCGGTCAGGTTCCTCAGCCCTCGGACCTCCAACCCCTCGACCACCGCCGCCTCCCTCACATTACCTACTGGAAGCAGGAGCGAACGCTTCCCCCATTTCTTTGCCGCCAGGGCAATTGAGAGCGCCCCGTTTACCGGACGGACCGTCCCGTCCAGAGCGAGTTCGCCGACAATCACCTGCTCGGAGAAACATTCGGGGGAGAGCTGGTCGGCAGCGGCCAGCACCCCCAGGGCGATCGGGAGATCGAAACTGGGCCCCTCCTTCTTGACATCGGCCGGGGCCAGATTGATAGTGATCCGGTCGTCGGGGTAGGCGTAAGCGGAGTTGTTGATCGCGGTTCGCACCCGATCTCGAGACTCCCGGACCGCCGCGTCGGGCAGCCCCACCACCACCTCGGCCGGCAGTCCCCCGCTGACATCGACCTCGATCTCGATCGGGTAGGCCTCAATCCCCAACAGTCCCGCCGAATGTAGCTTGGAGAGCATCGGTTTAGAGTCTTCTCCTTCGGGTGAATGGTTTTAATCAGCGATCACCTCAAGTATAAGCGATTATCCCGGCCGGGCAAGTTTAATTCATATCCATCCGATCCGGGGGATTCTGCTCCGAGGTCTACTCGAGGAAACCGTAAAGATCAAGGATCGGTTGGGAGAGATCGAATCGTGCCTGGGTAAACCCGAGTAACCCTGTTGCACCT
>CAYXKT010000102.1:0-10004 GCA_964465735.1 uncultured bacterium | reverse complement strand
CGGACGCAAAAGATTGGTGCAGTTCGCCGCATAGAATCGCTCAATTTAGGTTCAACAGTCCTGCAGTATTGATTGCGGCAGCAAATCGTTTTTGAGAGATCCGGATATAGGCACTTTATTCCTTCCCGCCCCTCGGCCAGGTTCTTCCCATACTCACGATGTCGATCTGGCCTTGGGTTCTGCTTCCGACAGCCGATCGGGGCTGTAACTCAATCTGCTTGGCTGTTATTGTCCCGCCTTCAATGGCCTGTGTGAGTCCGCCTCCAATCCTCCAGGGTGTCAATATCATTCAGGATCTCTTCGGATTTCACTTCCACGGAGAGGATTTTTTCCGGGTAGCGGCGCAGGACTTCCCGGGCGCCCCAGCGGCCGGCGACTTTTCGGATCTCTTCGGATAGGCAACGGTGAAAGATCGGGGGGTGGCCCCGTCGGCCCCGGGTGACCGGGACGACAATCTCCGCTTGAGAACCCTGATAGGCTTCGATTACCCGGTCGATGATCTCGGTGGAGATAAAGGGTTGGTCGCCGAGGACAACCAGAAACCCGGTCTCATAGGGGAGGCCGGGTTGCGCCAACCAGTGGTCAATCCCGACAATCAGGGAGGAACCCATCCCCGAGTGGTAATCGGCGTTGAAGACCGGCTGACAGTGGAATTTTTCCAGAAGGGCGGTGACACGATCGGCCTGGTGGCCGGTCACCACCGCCGTCGCCGTCACCCGGGAAGCCAGGACCCGGGAGAGCACCGTATCCAGAATGACGGATTTTCCCCAGGGAAGAAAGAGTTTGTTGCGAGGGGCGCAGCGACGGGATTCTCCCGCTGCCAGGACAAGCGCAAAAACCGGCCTGGGCGGTGACTTCACCTGTCTTGTCCGGTCAGAGTTTTAGAGGATGGAGTTCAGTCCTCGGGCAAGGAGGACCCCGGCCATCCGATCCCGATAGCCGGCGTTGGAACGCAGATCGGTGATCGCCCGCGACTCCCCGGAGCAGATGGTCCGGGCGGCGGCGATCGTCTCCGGGTCCAGACTCCGACCGGTTAAATATTCTTCGGTCTGGAGGGCCCGGATCGCGGTCGGGCCGACCGCCCCCAGGGCAACCCGGATCTTCTCTACCTCCCCCCGCCGCCGAAAGACCAGACCGGCGACCGAGACCTTGGCGATAGCCAGAGCCTTGCGCTGACCGAGCTTGTTGAAAAACCCTCGGGCGGACGGTTCGGGGATCGGGAAATTGATCGCCGTTAATAGTTCCTCAGTCCGGCGGACATTCTTCTTCACACCGGTAAAGAAATCCCCGATGGCGACAGTCCTCGTCCCGTCGGCGCTTTTCAGGACCAGAGAAGCTTCCAGGGCGTAGAGGGCGGGGATAGTATCGCCGCAAGGAGAACCCATCACCAGGTTTCCTCCAATCGTACCCAGGGCCCGGATCTGGGGCGAGCCCACCTGGAGGCAACTCTGGGCCAGAAGAGAGGCTTTTGCCCGCAGCAATTCTGACGAGGCCGCCTGGCCGTGAGTCACCAGGGCCCCGATCTCTATCCGGTCATCCGCCTCCCGGATATAATTCAGTTCCTTTAAGCCGCTGATATCGAGAAGCACCCGGGGCGAGATCAGTTCCTCCTGGATCATCACCAACAGGTCGGTCCCGCCGGCCAGGGGTGCGCAGTCCGCCACGCCGCCGCCGAGAAATTTCAGCGCTGCTTCGAGGTTTGCCGGTCGATGGTATTCAAATTTCATTATCAGCTTTTACTCCGTTCCCGGATCTTTTCGGCGGCCACTTCCACCGCCCTGATGATCTTGGTATAGCCGGTGCAGCGGCAGAGGTTGCCGGAGAGGGCCAACTTGATCTCCTCCCGAGAAGGGGCCGGGTCACTATCGAGAAGGGCCTTGGCGGACATTATCATCCCCGGGATGCAGTAACCGCACTGGACGGCCGACTCATCGATAAACGCCTGCTGGAGAGGATGAAGCTCTTCTCCCCGGGAGATCCCCTCGATCGTCTCCACTCGCCGCCCCTCAACTTGAGGGGCAAGGATCAGGCAGGCCGTCACCGGTTGCCCATCAAGAAGAACGGTGCAGGCTCCGCACTCGCCGCGCTCGCAGCCGGGCTTGGCCCCGGTCAGCCCCAACCGCTCCCGGAGCAGACGGAGCAGGGTAAAGGTCGGCGGTGATTTGACGCTGACCTCTTTTTCGTTAAGAACAAAACGGATCTCGATCTCTTTCATCGTCTGCCCCCCTCCAATCCAGCCGCGATATCTTCCGGGGTGATCGGGAGGCGGGTGGATCGCAAGCCCACGGCATCATAAATAGCGTTAGCGATGGCCGGGGTCACCGGCACCGTCGGAGCCTCGCCCACCCCCTTCCCTCCGTAAGGCCCGCTCTTCTCCGGATTCTCCACCAGCACCGTCTCGTGATCGGGAGAGTCAAGCGTGGTCGGGAGGATATAGGTGGAAAAGCCGGTGGTCTTGAACTCGCCTCGCTCCACCATCACTTTCTCGTAAAGAGTGTACCCGACCCCCATCACCGCCCCACCCTCGCACTGGCCCTCAACTCCGGCCAGGTTGATCGCTCGGCCCATCTCGGGTACTGAGATCACTTTCTTAACCACTGCCTCCCCGGTCTCCGGATCGACACCGACCAGGGCCAGCTGGGTAATATAGGTGTAATAATTATGCGGCAGGCCATCGCCAAAATCCTTGTCCGAGGTGGCGAAAGCCGCCGCTCCGGTGACCTGAAGAGGAATAAAGAACTCTCCCGCCCGGGCAGCCAGTTCGTCCAGGGTCAGACAGCGGCTGTTGTCAGCGCGAACAAAGACCCTCTCCTGCCCATAGTCCAGTTGATCCTCGGGGAGATCGAAGACCCGTCCGGCGACCTGAAGCAGAATCTTCTTCAGCTTCTTCACCCCATCGATGATGGCATTGCCGTTGATCAGAACTGAGCGAGAAGCGGTCACCGAACCGGAATCGGGACAGGCAAAGGTATCGCCGTGGATGACCGAGATCCTCTCAATATCACACTCCAGACTTTCCGCCAGGATCTGGGAATAGGCAGTCAGATTCCCCTGACCGATCTCGATCGCCCCGGTCCGGAGAGTGACCTCCCCCTCCTCCCCGATCGCGATCGTCACGTTGGCGAAGTCGGGCAATCCCACCCCCAGGCCGACCGCGTGCCATTCGGAAGCGACCCCGACACCAAACCGGAGATGGGGTTGAGCGGCGGCCAGTTCCCGCTTGATCTCTTCCCGTCTGATCCAGAGGTCGGTCTTCTGGGCCGCTAACAGGGTATCCCGGATCCCGACGCTGGTCTGAAGGCGGTGACCGATAGCGGAGATATCGCCCAACTCGACCGCGTTGAGAAGTCTCAACTCGATCGGGTCCATCTTTAACATCTCGGCCAATTTGTCCAGTTCCTGTTCCACTCCGAAGACCACCTGGGCAGCGCCAAAACCTCGGCATTCCCCGCCCATCGCGTTATTGGTATAGATGCTGCGCCCCCGGAACCGGGAATGAGGATAGCGATAGGGACCGGGAGAAGACTCCAGGGCCAGATTGAGAACGGGACCGGCAATGGTATCATAGGCCCCGGTATTGGCGATTACCGTAACGTCGATAGCCTTCAGGATCCCGTCCTGCCCGGCCCCGATCCGGAAGGTAGTCTCCATCGCGTGACGTTTCGGCCCGGCCACGATCGATTCCTTCCGAGACCAATGAAGGCGGACCGGTTTCCGAGTCCGATAGGCGAGCAGAGCGAGATGAATCTGAACACTGATCTCGTCCTTTCCCCCGAACGCTCCCCCGGTCGGGGAGCCGATAATCCGGATCTTCAAAGGATCCCAATCGAGCGAACGGGCGACCTGGAGTTGATCCCGGAAGGGGTACTGGTCCCCGCACCAGACCGTGATCACCCCGGTCTTTTCATCGTAGATCCCCACCCCGCCTTCCGTCTCCAGATAGGCGTGCTCCATAAACTGGGTCTGGTAGGTCTGGGAGAGAACGATCTCCGATTCCGCCAACGCTTTCTCCACGTCTCCCTTAGGCGGGATATCCATCCGATGCTGGATGTTCCCCCCTTTGTGGATCTGGACCGCGCCCTCGGCCAGAGCCTCTTCCGGGGTATCGATGATCGGCAGCGGTTGATACTCAACCTCAATCAGTTTCAGCGCCGCCGCGGCCGTCTCCTCGTCCACCGCCGCCACCAGGGCCAGAGCGTCGCCCCGATAACGAACCCGGTCAACACAGAGGACGGGCCAGTTGGGGGTAACAATCCCAAATCCGTTATGGCCGGGGATGTCGTGATGAGTCAGAACCGCCTCCACTCCGGGTAACTGTCGGGCCCGGGAGACATCGAGCCGGGTAATCTTCCCGTGAGGGATGGCAGCCCGCAGAACTCGGGCCCGGAGCATCCCTTCCGGATAAAGATCGGTAGAATAGACTGTCTTCCCGGTCACCTTATCCCGAACGTCAACCCGAGGGACGCGCTTGCCGATGTAACGATATTCAGTCATTAATGAATGCGCCTAAAGTTTTAGTTGGAACGAAAGTACCATACCGCCCGAGGTCGGAATAAATCAAGTATTTTCAATTGCCCCTTCCCCGGAGATGCCCCCCGGACCGCCCCTGGTGGACAGCGATGATCTCGGCCAAGATGCTGACCGCGATCTCTCCCGGGGTCTTCCCGCCCAGGTCAAGCCCCACCGGGGCGTAAACTCGCTTGTCGTCTCCAGCGGCGGACCCAACGCCGATCAGGGTGGCGGCCACCTTCTCTCGCGATCCGATCATCCCGATATAGCCGGCGGAAGTAGCGAGCGCCTGCTTCAGGCAGATCTGGTCGAAACTATGACCCCGGGTGACGATCACAATAGCCGAACCGGCGGATATTTTCAGCCCGCTCAAGGCATCGTCAAAATTGATCAGAACCGTCCGGCAGAGCCGGGGAAAACGGGAAGATTCAATGAATTCCTCCCGATCATCCAGGATCACAGAAGGGTAGCCGGCTGCCGCCGCCACCCAGGCCAGAGCCTGGCCGACGTGGCCGCCGCCGAAGATCAATATCCCGGCGACCGGATTGATCACATCGAGAAAAACCTCTTGCTCCCCGCCGCAGAGCATCCCCAACTCGCCGGCCTCGTCCCCCCGCAGACACAATTCGAGCAACCGCGGCTTACCGTCGGCCAGCGCTTCCCGGGCGGACTCAATCACCTTCGCCTCAAGCGGGCCTCCGCCCACGGTTCCGGAGAGTTCCCGGGCGGTGACCGCCATTCTGGTCCCCGGGACTGCCGGGGCCGAGCCCCGGCTTTTGACCACGGTCGCCAGGACTACCCCCTCCCCTCCCTGCTGCTTCTCCGCGATGAAGCTGAAAAGATCTCCAGCCATTGATCTATCTCTTCTCCGGCTCCAGAATCAAATCAATATACGGCACCGGGGTCGGGCGCACTTTCCTCAAAAGCAGTTCCTGTTCCAACTCATTGCGGGTAATAACCCCCTTCCCGATCAAAAGATCGATCATTACATCCTGGCGGATATAAATATCCCGGACATCGTCCAGTTCCAATTCCTCGAGGATCCGCCGGCGGGCGGAAACAAAGTCCTCATATTCCCGGGCCATCTTGACCCGCCCCTCCCGAACCGGTTCCGGTTCCTCGCCGATCACCCACCCCTCGGAGATCTTGTCAACATCGATCCAGGGAAAATTGTACTGGGAACTGAAGACCTGGCCGTAAATGATCAATCGGTCACCCCGCTCGAACCGCTTCAACTCCTCCGCTCTCGCGCGGGGGAAGAAGAGCTGGGCGAAGATCCGGTTCCCGGCTTCGACGAAAAACCCGGCGTACTCTCGCGAGGAACGGGGAACGTCAGCGTCATTGAGCCAGGTCGGATCCTCTTTGAGAAACCGGCACTTGAGCTTGATCGGGACCCCGATATACTGGGCCGGTTCCCGACTCAATCGATCGGCCGGGACCTCGATATAATCGATCTGGCCGAACATACCGAGCAGGAGCATTATCCAGACTATCTTCATCAGCAAATCTCGCAGTGGCCGGGCAGCAGATTTTCTCCGGTGAATATCTCAGATGATTACAGCTTCGGCGGCCCCTTCAAGTAAGACAATCTATTACATCTCATCCCGCCCGGCAAGCCCAAACCCGCTGAAGGCGGTCCTATTTTGCCTTGCCTTGAATCTACCTTTATACTACTTTCTCTACCAACGGGCAAGCCCACAAGGGCAGGGAGGTTTGAACAATATGGGGAATCGCAGACAGGCCCTGATTACGGGGGCCAGCGGATTTATCGGCAGTCATCTGACCGCAAAGCTCTTGTCAGACGGCTGGTCGATCCGGTGCCTGATCCGTGAGTCAAGTTCCCGTGACTGCCTCCCTCGGGAAGGGGTAGAACTCCTGGTCGGGGATATGGGCGATCGGGGTTCACTGGACCGGTCATTAAAAGGCGTGACCACGGTCTTCCACCTCGCCGGGCAGATAAGAGCCCGGAGCCGTCAGGAATTCTTCCGGGCCAACCGGGAGGGGACAAAAAACCTTCTAAAAGCAGCCCGCCGGGCCGGGACCGTGGAGCGGTTCATCTTTGTCTCCAGCCTCTCCGCGGCCGGTCCCAGCCCGGACGGCCATCCCCTGCGGGAAGACGAGCCCCCCCGGCCGGTCAGTTTGTACGGAGAAAGTAAATTAGCGGCGGAGATGGAGGCTCTGAAGTTTGCCCGGGACTTCACCATCACCATCCTCCGTCCCGCGGCGGTTTACGGCCCGGGGGACCGGGAAACCCTCCAGGTGATCAAGCTGGTCAACCGCGGCTTAAAATTCCAGCCCGGGGGGCCGGGGTTCAAATTCTCCTCTCTGCACGTCGCCGACGCGGTCGAGGGGATCCGGCTGGCGGCTGAAAGATCACCCGGGAAACCGGCCGTCTATTTCCTCTCTGACGGCAACTATTACCGTTGGGAAGAGACCCTGGATCTTTTGAAAAATATTTTGAGGAAAAAATTCCCGTCCTTGAAGATCCCCTGGTCGGTAGGAAAAACCTGGCTCAGCCTGGCCGGAAAGGTCTTTCCCCGCTCAGAGGCGGCATTTTATCTGGACAAAGTCAGAGAGATGAGCCATAAGTATTGGCTCTGCGATACAGGCCGGATCCAGTCTGAGCTAAGATTTGCTCCCGGCCACGATCTAAAGACCGGCCTCCGTGAAACGATCGCTTGGTATCGAACCGCCGGTTGGTTGTAATTTCAGCCCGCCGGAGAGACCGGGTTATTTATTTCTACCTAAGTTGAGCGATTATTG
This sequence comes from uncultured bacterium, assembly GCA_964465735.1. GTDB lineage: Bacteria > Auribacterota > Erginobacteria > Erginobacterales > Erginobacteraceae > Erginobacter. The sequence goes on along the minus strand of CAYXKT010000102.1, from coordinate 2,732 downwards.
CGGATGAAATGTGCTAAGATTTTGCCGGCCGACGGGTTGCGAAAACCGCAGCCATATCCAGGAGATATGGCGAGGATTTTCAATATCCGTTCGGACTCAAAAGATTGGTGCAGTTCGCCGCATAGAATCGCTCAATTTAGGTTCTAAAATCTTACACGGAGTAAACAACTTTATGGCCGATCTTTTCACCAAATGCGAGGAATTCACCCAGGCCCGGGAAATTATAGCCCAGGGCTTATATCCCTATTTTACCGAGATCTCCTCTGCCCAGGAGACTGAGGTCACGATCGATGGCCGACGGATTTTGATGCTCGGCTCCAACAGCTACCTCGGCCTGACCTGCCACCCGAAAGTCAAGGCGGCGGCGATCGCCGCGGTGGAAAAATACGGGACCGGCTGCGCCGGATCCCGTTTTCTCAACGGCACTCTCGACCTCCACCGGCAACTCGAGGACCGCCTGGCCGCCTTCTTCCGCAAGGAAGCGGCACTTGTCTTCTCCACCGGATTCCAGACCAACCTGGGAACCATCTCCGCCCTGGTCGGGAAGAACGACACGGTTTTTATCGACCGCCTCAATCACGCCAGCATTATTGACGGCACCCGTCTCTCCTTCGGGAAGATCAAGAAGTTCATTCACAATGATATGGACGATCTGGAGCGGCTCCTCAGCCACTCCGGGGAGAACGGAAAGCTGATTGTCGTTGACGGCGTCTTCAGTATGGAAGGTGATATCGCCCGCCTGGACCGGATCGTCGAACTGGCCCGGGAATATGAAACCCGGATCCTGGTCGACGACGCCCACTCGGTCGGGGTACTGGGAAAGACCGGACGGGGCACGGCCGAGCATTTCGGCCTCGAGGATGAGACCGATCTGACGATGATCACTTTCAGCAAATCGCTGGCCTCAATCGGAGGTTGCGTGGCCGGTTCCGAATCGGTAATCCACTATTTAAAGCATTTCGCCCGGCCGCTGATCTTCTCCGCCAGTCCCCCGCCTTCGGCGGTAGCGACAGTAATGGCCTGCCTCGACATCATCGAGGATGAACCGGAGCGGCGGGAGCGGCTCTGGGAGATTACTCATAAGATGTTTAAGGGCTTTAATGAACTCGGGTTTCAGACCGGAGATAGCGAGACCCCGATCATCCCCCTCTTCATCGGTGACCTGGAAAAAGCCTTTATGATGAGAAAACTCCTCTTCGACGCCGGGATCTTCGTCAACCCGGTCGTCCCCCCGGCCGTCCCCCCCGATCAGACCCTGATTCGGACCAGCTTTATGGCCACCCACACCGACCCCCAACTTGACTTCGCCCTCGAGGCCTTCGAGAAGGTGGGGAAGAAGCTGGGAATTATTTAGGGAATGGTAAACAGTAAGCGGTAAGCAGGGCACAGTAAGCGGTGGGCACCTGAATCGCTATCGCTATCGACCCTGGATCGGAATCTCAAAGGCGCCGGGAAAACCTCTATGGAAACATCCTCCCTCCAGGTTAAAGAAGTAACCAACCGCCGGGAGCTGAAACGGTTCCTCACCTTCCCCTGGACGGTTTATCGGGACAACCCCCACTGGGTCCCACCCCTGCTCCGGCAGGAAGAAAAGACCCTCACCCCCGGCCGCCACCCCTTCTGGGAGCATAGCGAACGAGCGCTCTTTCTTGCCTTCCGGGACGGTAAACCGGTGGGAAGAATCGCGGCGATCGCCGACCGTGACTTCATCGAGTATCACCGGGAGCGGACCGGGTACTTCGGTTTCTTCGAAAGCCTCAACGACCCTCCGGCGGCCAAGGCCCTCTTTAAATCCGCCGAGGAGTGGATGCGGGACCGGGGGCTGACAAAAATGATCGGTCCGCTCAACCCCTCGACCAACGGAATCGTCGGTTTTCTCCTCGAGGGCTACGACTCTCCTCCCCGGCTGATGATGCCCTACAATCTGCCCTACTGTCACGACCTGATGACTTTTTGCTCCCTGACCAAGGCCAAGGACCTGCTGGCCTACCGGATCCCGGTGCCGAAAGAGATGAACCCCCGCCTGGAGAAGATCGCGGCAGCCCTGAAGAAAAGGGGGCTCTCCGTGCGCAACATCCGGATGGATGACTTCCATAATGAATTGAAACTGGTCAGGAAGATCTACAACACGGCCTGGGCAAAGAACTGGGGTTTCGTCCCCATCACCGAGGCGGAGATCAAAGCAATGGCCAAAGAACTCAAACCCCTGGTCGTCCCCGAACTGGTCTTCTTCGCCGAGTACCGAGGCCGGCCGGTTGGTTTCTACCTGGTCTTGCCCGATTACAACCAGGCGCTGAAAAAGATGGATGGAAGGATGACCCCCCCGGCGATCATCCGCTTCCTTTTCGCCCGAAAAAAGATCGATGCTGTCCGGCTGTTGATGGCGGGGATCGAGGAGGAGTACCAGAAAAAGGGGCTCGACGGGATCCTCTACCTGGAGTCGGCCCGGACCACCCGCGATCTCGGTTACATCGACTCCGAGATCTCCTGGCTGCTCGAAGACAACCTCCTGGTCATCCGGGCTGCCGAGATGATGGGCGGCACTCTCTATAAAAAGTACCGGATCTATCAGAAACCCCTCCGATAAATCCGGATATGCCCTTACCTCTTTCCTCTCCGGAGTCTGGGCATCGACTCTTCTTGGCCCCTACCGACAAAACCCTCCATCGCCCCCGGCGGGGTGGCCGAAACGGTTCTTCTCCCCGACCGCAATCACCGCTATCCGGGGACTG
>CAYXKT010000101.1:0-10123 GCA_964465735.1 uncultured bacterium | reverse complement strand
GACGCAAAAGATTGGTGCAGTTCGCCGCATAGAATCGCTCAATTTAGGTATTAATGAGGTTAGGATCCGTTAATGTGAAGATTGGAATCGACATTCAATGTCTGACCCGGCCCCTGACCGGGGTCGGCTACTACACCCTCGGGTTGTTGGAAGGCTTGGCCAATCTGGCCGAAGCTGATGAAGTTACCCCATTTTATTTCAGTTTTCGTAACCAGGTGGAGCTGCCTCCGGTGGTCTATAAGGAGATGGCACCTCGGGACCGGAAAATTCCCGGGCGGCTTTTAAGCCTGGGCTGGAAGCGCTTGGGCTTTCCTCCAGTGGAGTGGTTGATCCGGGGGATGGATGTCTATCATTTTCCCGATTTTATTGCTCGGCCGGTCAGAAGAAAACCTGTGGTCACCACTGTCTATGACCTCTCTTTCAAGCGTTTTCCGGAATTTACCGAGGCCCGAAACCTCAAGTACCTCGAGTCTTCCCTACCCGGAAGTCTGGAGAGGTCAGATCGGATCATCGTAATCTCCCGATTTACCCGGGATGAGTTGACTTCCATCTACCCGGTATCCTCGGGAAAAGTGGAGGTGATCGAGGGCGGGATTGATGACTCGTTCCGGCAGTCCTTGACCGCCGACGAACTTCTCCGGACCCGTTATCGGTTTTATCTTCCGGAAAAGTATCTGCTTACGGTCGGGACCTGGGAACCCCGAAAGAACCTGGTCCGGCTCCTGGAGGCCTGGTCCTCCCTCCGCTCAGAGGGGAAACTGGGGGAGTACAAGCTGGTCCTGGTGGGTTTGAAAGGCTGGCTCTGCGGTGAGATCGAACGGAAATTTCGAGACCAGGCCGGGCAGCGAGGGGTGATGGCGCTTGGTTACGTTCCTCGCTCAGCTTTGCCGGCGGTCTATCGTTGCGCCTCCGGTTTTGTCTTTCCCTCAATTTACGAAGGGCAGGGTTTGCCTCCCCTGGAGGCGATGGCCTCCGGGGTGCCGGTGGCGGCCGCCCGAGCCGGTTCTCTTCCCGAGATGCTGGGGGAGGCGGCCCTCTACTTTGATCCCGCCGAACCGGGCGAAATCGCCCGGGCAATTGAGGCGATCCTTACTCGTCCGGAACTGGGGGCTGAACTGGTCGAGAAGGGGAAACGGCAGTCAACCCGCTTTACCTGGGAGCGGGCGGCGCGGATGACCCTAAATGTTTACCGGGGCGCCGCTGGTCTCGGGGCCGGTCCAGGGTAGATGGTAGTGAAGGCACCGACTTGTCTGAAAATTGGGATCGACGGACGCTGGATCTTCCCGGCGATCTCCGGGGTCGGTCGGGTGACCGAAAAGCTGATTACCCACCTGGCCGAATTCGATCGGGAGAATGAATACTATATCTTCTTTTACGACCCTGCCCTCTTCCAGAAGTATTCCCACCGCTGGCGGCTTAACCCCCGGCTCTATCCGGTCTCGGTCCCCTGGGGGATCTTTGATCCGAGAGGTCAGTGGGGGGTCCCTTCCCGAATTCGGGAACTGGAATTGGATATCTTTCATTCGACCAATTATTTTCTCCCCCTCTTCCTCCAGCCGGAGATCAAGGCGGTGGTCACGGTTCACGACCTGATCCCCCTGAAGTTCCCTCACTTTACCCCTCGGGCCTGGAAAACCCGCCTTCACCCGCTCTTTCGGTGGGTCTTGAACCGGTCGGTTAAGCGGGCGGATCGTGTAATTACCGTCTCCGCTCATACCCGCCGCGATCTGGTGGCCGATCTCGGGTTGCCCGAAGATAAGATCTCGGTCGTCTACAACGGGATCGACCGGGACTACCGCCCGCTAAAGGAGGCGGAGACCCGGAGTCTGATTGACTGGAGGCTGAAATTTACCGAGCCCTTTCTCCTCTATGTCGGCCGGTTCGATCCCTATAAGAATGTGGTCGGTCTGATCCGAGCTTTCCATAAGTTCCTCCGGGGCCGTGCTGACAGCCCCCGGTTGGTCTTAGCCGGGCATTCCGACCCCCGTTATCCCGAGGCGGCGGCGGCTGTCAACGAGTTCCAGCTTAATTCCCGGGTGACCTTTCTCGACGGGGTGGAAGAGGAGGAACTGGTCGCTCTCTATAATCGGGCCCGGATCCTGGTCCTCCCTTCGCTTTATGAGGGTTTCGGTCTGCCGCCCCTGGAAGCGATGGCCTGCGGAACTCCGGTCATCGTCTCCGATCGGGGCAGCCTCCCCGAGGTGGTGGGAGACGCCGGGGTCATCATCGATCCGGAAGACAGCGAAGCTCTGGCCGCCGCGATCAGCGATATCTGGGATTCGGCAGAGCGACGCTCCATTCTGCGTCAACGGGGATTGACTCGGGCGGGGGAATTCTCCTGGAAGAGGACCGCCGAGGAGACTCTGAAGATATACCGGGAACTGGCGGCCGGTAAAGACTGAACCGTCTCTCCCGTCCATCCGTTTTGGTTACCCAGAGCGGTTAAATGCTATCATTAATGTAGGAGTCCAGAAATAATGGGCGTTAATATGTCATTGCCAGCGTAGCGAAGCAATCTTAATCCATTGGCAGGGAAGAGATTGCTTCGTCACTTTACTCCTGGCAACGACAGGTCCTATCTGATTTGAGGTTTTTCTTCAGACATTAATTACCTAAGTCGGCGAGCGGGTATTTCCGCCTTCAGCCTGATCATCTAAGTATTCGCATATAATGAAGATTGCCCTGGTACACGATTGGCTTAATGGGATGAGGGGGGGGGAGAAAGTTCTGGAAGCTCTCTGCGAACTTTATCCGGAGGCCGAGATCTTTACCCTCTTGCTGGAAGCCGATAAGATATCTGACCGGATCCGGGGGATGGTCATCCACACCTCGTTTATCCAGCGGCTTCCTTTCTCCCGTCGCCACTACCGTCATTATCTCCCTTTCTTTCCTCGGGCGGTCGAGAGTCTCGACCTGAGCGGTTTCGATCTGGTCATCTCCACCAGCCACGCGGTGGCCAAGGGCTGCCGGCCCCCCGCTACCGCCCACTCGATCAGCTACTGCTTTACCCCGATGCGTTATCTCTGGTTTTTCTACCAGGATTATTTCGGCACCGGTTGTCTGAAAAAGCTGCTGCTGAAACCGATCTTTGCCTATCTGCGTCGCTGGGATGTTGCTTCCAGTCGGCGGGTGGACCGTTTTCTGGCGATCTCAAAAACTGTTGCCGGACGGATCGCTCGGGTCTATAATCGGGAAGCTGGAATAATTTATCCTCCGGTGGACACGGATTTCTTTACCCCCGGATCTGCTCCTCCGGGGGATTATTTCTTGATTGTCTCCGCTCTGGTTCCCTATAAAAAAATCGCTCTGGCCATTGAGGCCTTTAATCAGCTGGGGTTGCCCTTGAAAGTAGCGGGAACCGGGCCCGATAGCTCTCGACTCCGGGAACAGGCCGGGAAAGGGGTTGAATTTCTCGGCTGGGTTGACGACAAAGAACTGCGGGAGCTCTATCGGAACTGCCGGGCCCTGATCTTTCCCGGCCTGGAAGATTTCGGCATCGTCCCTCTGGAGGCCCAGGCCTGCGGCCGGCCGGTAATCGGATTTGGAGAAGGGGGCTTAGCTGAGACTACCGTTCCCTGGCCGGGATCAGACCAAGATCCACCGACCGGAGTCTTTTTCAGCCAATCGACCCCGGATTCTCTGCTTGCCGCTCTCCGGCTCTTTCTGGACCGGGAGGGGGAGTTCGATCCCCGGGCGATCCGAGAACACGCCCGGCTTTTCGACCGGGAGATCTTCAAGGAAAAGTTCAGGGCCGCTGTCGCGGAGACGGTGGGTAACCCCCGGGTCGACCAATAATTCAGATATTTGGAACCTAAATTTTTTCTATCCTCATTTTATTTAGTGCCTGAACGCAAACCCCGGAAACCGGGTCATTGCGGAGACCGACGATGAAGCAATCTGTTTGGCTTGTGAAGCGATTGCTTGGTCACTTTGTTCCTCGCAATGACAGGTTCTATATGATTTGAGGTTTTCGCTTCGGCCTTATTTACCTGCAGTTAAGAATAATGACCAACATCCGCCGACATACCGCTTTTTTGACCCTGGTGACCTTAGTCTCCGACGGACTGGTTCTCTACGGTTCGATGGTCTTCGCTTTCTGGATCAGTTTTCTATCTCCTCTGACCAGCATATTCCCGGTGACCAAGGGGATTCCCCCCTTTTCCGCCTACCAGCAGGCTTACCCGGTTATCCTGGCGGTCTTCTTTTTAGTCTTCAAATCCTTTCACCTCTATCGGCGAAAGACCTATTTCTCCTCTTCCTGGCATTTCTTTACCATTGTCCGAGCGGTAACGGTGGCCCTTTTCAGTTTGATGGCCCTGACCTTTCTTTATCGGGAGGATTTTACCTACTCTCGGAGGATGCTGGCCTATAGTTGGATATTTAGCGTGGTTTTCTTCACCATCTCCCGGAGAGTACTCAATAAACTGGAACTGGAGGTCTGGAGACGGAACAAGAAATTCCATCGGGTTCTGCTTCTGGGGAGGGGGGAGATTGCTGACCGCCTGGCGAAAAATTTCTTGGCCAACCCCCGCTGGGGGGCCGAGGTGGTCGGGGTCCTCAGTATGAACGATGACGACGCTTCGGGAGAGGTGAGAAATCTTCCTGTTCTGGGAACAGTCGATGAATTCGAAAATATCATTGACCAAAACCCGGTGGACGAGGTGATCATCACTCGCCTCGATCTCCCTCACCCCCGGGTAATGGAGATCTTCGTTTTCTGTGAGAAGAGCTTGATCACGGTCCGGCTGGTTCCTGATGTCTTCTCAATCCTGACCAGCCAGGTCGAGGTGACCAACCTGGACGGGGTGCCCCTGATCGGACTGCGCTCGCTCCCTCTCCACTCGGCCTGGAACCGGTTTACGAAGAGGGTCGTCGATCTGGCGGGGGCGGCTTTCGGGCTGATCCTGACCGCTCCGATTCTCCTGATCTGCGCGGTTGTCGTCAAACTGACCTCCCGGGGTCCGGTCTTCTTCAAGCAGGACCGGTTGGGGGAGAACGGCAAGCACTTCCAGCTCTACAAGCTGAGGACAATGCCGGTGGACGCCGAGAAGGAGAGTGGTCCGGTATTGCCGAAGCGGGATGACCCCCGGGCGACCCCGGTCGGGAGGTTTCTCCGCCGATTCAGCCTCGATGAACTCCCTCAGCTTTGGAATGTCCTTAGAGGCGATATGAGCCTGGTCGGGCCGCGGCCCGAGCGGCCGATTTTCGTTGCTCAGTTTAAGGAGTCAATCCCCCGGTATATGTCCCGTCACCAGGTAAAATCAGGCCTGACCGGCTGGGCTCAGGTAAACGGACTGCGAGGCGACACCTCGATCCGGATGCGGGTCAAGTACGATATGTACTATCTGGAGCATTGGTCGATCTTCTGGGATTTGAAGATCGTCCTCCTCACTCTTTTCTCCCGAAAGGTCCACCAGATCTCCAGCCGGATATTGCCCTTGAAGTAACCGGAGGGTAAATAACCAGGTAATTAGTGCCTGAACGCAAACTCCAAAAACCGGGTCATTGCGAAGACCGATGACGAAGCAATCCGTTTGGCTTGTGATCAGATTGCTTGGTCGGCCCCAGGGCTTTCGGACCTCTCGGTAATGACATTGGACGGAGTTTTAATTATCACACACTACATTATCAAGACCTTCCCGGTCGGGAACAGTCTCGGTCCAAGACCGCTGCATAATCCGGAACTGTCCGCTGGCGGCTAAGCAGCCGCCTTTAACCTCGGAACCTCCCCACTCCCCAAATTAATGTCCTTCTCCGCGTCCTCCGCCCCTCCGCGGTGAACTCTTTTCGGTCAGGGCCGGATCAGGATCGTCGAGCCGAGGGTGAGAAAGTCGTAGACTTCCTCTTCCTGAGGGTGGAGGAGGCGGACGCAGCCGAAGGAGGCCTCGGTTCCGATCTCCTCGACCACTTTAGATCCGTGAATTCCGTAGGCCCCGGGCGGGGGTATGAACTCGATCCAGCGAGTCCCCAGTGGATAATCCGGGTCATCGGCAGTGACAATGGTCCGGTGATAGGGGTCGGTCCACGGGGGATTCTCCAGCTTTCTTAAGACCTGAAACTCTCCTTCCGGGGTGCTGTCGCGTTGTCCCAGGGCCACCGGGTAGGAGCGGATAAAAGTTTCTCCCCGATAAACCGAAAGAATCCGTTCGCCCTTGTCAACCTCGACCCGGAAAGGGCCGTCAATCACTTTGAGCTTCCGCCCGACCCGGATCAGGTTAGGGTCAGCGATGTTATTCAGACGGACCAGCAGGCCCATTCCCGTATTATGGCGGGCGGCGATCCTGCTCAAAGTATCTCCGGGGGCTATGGTGTATTCTCGGGCCAGTGCAGCGATCTCTTCCCAGGATAGGTTGACCCGGGCCGGTTCGGGGATCTCTTCTTCGGTTGCGACTTCCGCCTCCTGCTCGATCTCATCCAGGTCGATGATCTCCATTTCCAACTCCGATTCTTCCATCTGGAGCGGTTCCGCCGGCTCCGGGGGGGGAGGGAAGTGGGGGCGTTGGCTTGCGCAGCCGAAGGTCAGGAGTGCCAGGGCGACTGTCAGATACTTTCTCATTTTTTCCTCCTTGGAAAAAGTTTTTGATTAAGATAACTGTACTATATCCCCATCCGGTCTTTTTGTGGTAGGGAAAATTTCCCAAAAAATCCTCGATACCTGTTTCGGTCCGAGGAGCTTATCTCTCCGGGATAACTCCGGCGGCAACTTCTGCTTGACAGGAAGGTCGGGCTACCCTATTGTAATCACCTTTTTCTGATGTCCGCCCTCGGTCTTACTCGCGAAGTTCCCGTCTGCGGCAGTACTTACTAAAAATCCTAAAGGAGTGATTATGCACGATCTCTTTGACCAAACGATTTCACGTTTTCTCCAGCCCCTCTCCAGCCTGGAGATGGGAATTGGTGATGCTTACTATTTTCTTCGTCGGGATGGGGCTTTCATTTTTACTGAAGGCTACCTCCATCCTAAAGACGGCCTGATGGGAAAGGTGATGCTCTCACCCGACCCGGAAGGCGAAACGGATATCTTCGGAAAGAAATTCCAATCCAGCTACAAGAGAGTGGTTGACGGTGAACTGATCCTGATCCCCCACCCGGAGCAGCTCCAGCACCAGTTTGAACTCTCCCCGGATCTGGACCCCGCCCATCCCCGGCCGGTTCACCAGGAATTCCACGTTGAGTTTCCTTTAAGCGATTTTGTCGGGGTTTTTGAACATCGCCATTCCCTGCGGACGGCAATGGCGGACTTCCCGGAGATCAAGCGTACGGTCGAGGATATCAGCAAAAATTTCGATGTGCCTCTCTCTCGGCTTGGCTGCACCGGTTCCACCTGCTACGGCAAGTTTGAAGGGTCGGATGATGACATCGATATGGTCTGGTACGGGTCGATCGCGGAAAATAAGAAGATCCTGGAACAGATCCGGGAAGTTTCCCGCGACCCTCGTAACCGGGTCTTCGAATTCGGCCGCTGGTGGCCGATCCGGTTTTTCTGGAAGAAGATGATGATCTGTTCCTTCTTCAACTATCGACTGGAAGAAGAGATTCCGCTGCGGGACTGTCGGATCACGCTTATAGAGGAGAATATTAAGGGGGTGGGGATGGTCGATGACGACACCCATTCCATCTATATGCCCTCGATTGTCAAGCTTTCCCACCTGCTGCTGAATGGGAAGAAGTCACCGGATCTCAAGCTGGTTATCTACGACGGATCTCTGCGCGGGGAGTATTACAACGGGGATTATCTGAAATTTGTCGCCCGTCGGATCCTGATCGAGAGAGAGGAAGGCGAAGAAGAAGCCCTCCTGGTAACTTTGGCCGACCAGATAACAAAAGAAGAGTAGGATGGTAGAGGGATGATACAGAATTTCGATGAAATGATTGAAAAGTTTATGCGTCCCCTCTCCGAACTGGAAGGGGGGAGGGCGACCGACTCCCTCTACTTTCTCCGCCGGGATGGGAGCTTTATATTCAGTGAGGGTTACTGCCACCCCCCCGGCGGGATCTACGGCAAGATCATCTACTATCCGAAGCCCGGTGGGAGAATTGATGTCTTTGGTCGGGAGTACGGTTGCACCACGAAAAAGATGGTCGGCGATGAGTGTGTCTATATCAGTCACCCGGATCAGATTCAAGCTCACCGGGAGGTTGATCCCACCCTTGACCCCGACGGTCCCCGCCCGGTCTTTGTCGAGTACGAGATGGAGTTCTCTCTGGATGACTGCGTGGGGTTCTTTGACCCGGTCCATTCCTTGCGAGCCTGCGAAGACATCTATCCCTGGGTCGGTGAAGGCACCCGACTGGCGGCCAAGGTCCTGGGGGTTCCCTGGGAGACTTTGGGTCTGACCGGATCGTTGGCCTACGGACGCCACGAAGAGGGTGACGACGATCTCGATCTGGTTATCACGGGGACGATCGAGGATAACCAGCGGGTTTACCGCAACATTCGCAGGCTCTCGGTCCTTCCCAAACATCGGGTAATCGAGTTCGGACGCTGGTGGCCGATGCGGATGTATGAACAGGGTTACTTGATCTGCCCTTTCTTCACCTATCAGCGGTGGGAGCAAGCTCCGCTGAGAGATTTTACCGTTGAGGTGATCCGGGAGGAGGTTGCCGCTACCGGGGTGGTCGCTGACGATACCCATACCAATTATATGCCCCCACTGCTCTCCCTGGAGGATCTGAAGATTGAAGGGGAGACCGCCGAAACGATGCCCCTGATTATATATGACGGCGCCCTTCGGGGTGAGTTCTTTAATGGGGATATTTTAAAGATGAAGGCCCGGCTGATCGAGGTCAGCCAGCTGGGGAAGACCTTCCCGGCTCTTCTGGTCACGCTCTGGGACAACATCCGTAAAGTCGGCGAGGATCGTTTCCGGCAGTCGGCCCCGGTGGTCCCGGAGGAACTGATCGTCCAATAAAAATTTCCGGCGTATCGGCTGGTAAAGTTAAAAGAGGAGATGTTATGGCGGATAAATTCGACAAGATAATGGAGAAATTTCTTAAACCTGTCTCTGATCTTCAGGGCCGGGTCAAGGATTCACTGTATTTCCTTCGCCGTGACGGCTGTTTTGTCTTTTCTCACGGTTACTACCACCCGCGCCCCGGGTATTTCATCGGGAAGATCATCTATTACCCAAAGGCCGGGAGTGATTCCTACATCTGGGGTCGTCCCTATCAGGCGATGCACAAGGCCTGGATTGACGGCGAGCACGTGGCGATAATGAACGATGTCCAGATAGTCAAGCAGTACGAGGTTGATCCCTCACTGGACCCGAACGCGCCCCGCCCACTGGTGGCCGATTACACCCTGGAATTTCCCCTGGATGACTTCCTCGGCTATTTCGATCCGAGCAGCTCGCTTGATCTCTGCCGGGAGATGTACCCGGAAATGGTCGAGTCCTGGGCGGTCCAGACCGCCGAGTTGATGAAGTTCCCCCTGGAGAAGATGGGGGTGACCGGATCGCTGGCCTATGGCAAGGTCGAAGAGAAGGATATGGACTTCGATGTCATCTTTATGGGCAGTCTGGAGCAGAATTTAAGGGTTCGTAACGAGCTTCACCGTTATTCGGAGGAGCCGGATCGCAAGGTTTTTGAATTCGGCCGCTACTGGCCGATCCGGATCTATCACAATGGTTTTCTCCTCTGCCCTTTCTTTGTCTATCAGAATTGGGATGACGTCCCCTTAGCCGAGGCGGAAGTCTCGTTGCTCGATCCGGATGTTACGGTCTCCGGGACTATCGCTGATGACAGCCATAACGCTTATCTGCCGATTATCCTTGAGCTTAAGGATGTCCTTCTCGACGGGAAGGAACGGGATAACCTGAAGATGATCTGTTACGACGGGTCGATCCGAGGTGAATACTGGGCCGGTGAGCGGATTCGGGTGGAGGGAAGACTCTTAAAGATCTCTGATCGGCGAGGGGAGTATGAAGCGGTCGCGGTGGATATCAGCTTTGATATTTCCAAGAAGAGACCGGACCATTACCCGATTTAATTTTCTGGGCGCTCGGTGCCGGGAAAATTAAATATTAACCTAAGTTGAGCGATTATTGCGGATGAAATGTGCTAAGATTTCGCTGGCCGACGGGTTGCGAAAACCGCAGCCATATCCAGGAGATATGGCGAGGAT
>CAYXKT010000100.1:0-10137 GCA_964465735.1 uncultured bacterium | reverse complement strand
GGCGAGCATCGCCGGGATCCTCCGGGATCAAAAATTAATCCCGCACTCCAAAGGAATGCTACATCAAGTCTGTATTTGCAAAGGCTAAAGTGTTACATTGGTTTAAATCAGGACCGGACAGGAGTCAGCGCATTTTCCCGGAGTTTGAGATCTGGGCATTTCATTTGCCGCATTGTTGCTTGCCTCGGTCCTCTGACTATTTTTTATTGCCTATTTCCCGCCATCCAGCTTGTTTTGGATCAGTTCCGGGTTTTCGGGGGCAAGTTCAAGGGATCTTTCCCATTGTTTCCGGGCCCGGGCATTTTCTCCCAGTTGAAAGTAGGCATCGCCGAGATGGTCCCGGACGCTGGGGTCGTCAGGGAGCAGATCGGCCGCCCTCTGTAGTTCACGGATCGCCAGTTTGTACTCCCCCTGCTGGTAATAAACCCAGCCCAAGCTGTCGATGTAAGCCCCGTTCTCCGGTTCGAATTCCAGTGCTCTTTGAATCAGTTCCAGCGCTTCATCGAGCCGGACCCCCCGGTCGGCGTACATATAGCCGAGATAATTATAGGCGGCGGCATTGCGGGGGTTGAGCTCGATCGTTTTTTCAAAGTAGCGGACCGCTTCCTCGAAGTTTTGATTTCTTTCGTAAGCCGCTCCCAACTGGAAGAGGAGCAGGTCGGAGATTTCTCCTTGTTCCAGGGCTTTTCGGTACGCATCGATCGCGGCCGGATAATTTTTTGCCTTGAGTTGAGTGGTGCCGAGAAGAAAAAGGACATCCGGAGAATCCGGTATGATCTCCAGCAGACGGAGGAAAGAATCGATCGCCTTCTGGAACTGTCCGGTAGAGTAGTAAAGGGTGCCCAGACGGTGGTGGATATTGGTGTTCTCGGGGGAGAAAGGCAGGGCCCGTTCGTATTCTCCAATGGCTTTGTGGTCGTCGTTGGCGAGGTCGTAAGCCAGAGCCAGGGCCAATCTGGCTTCCAGCGAACTCGGGGCCAGTGCCAGGGCTTTCTCGAAGGCCACGATGGCCGAGGGTAGATTCTCCAGCTTGGTATAGATCAAGCCCATCCGGAACCAGGGATCGGGCTGATCCGGAGCGACCTCGACTAATTCCAGGTAGGCATTGAGGGCCGCAGTGTAATCCTCCCGCTTGGTAAAGATGGCGGCGGAGAGCAGATAGGGGCTTCGTTCTTCCGGGTTGAGTTGACTGGCTTCGCGGTAACCGGAGAGAGCCAGATCTTCTCGCCCTGCCTGGTAATGGGCGGTGGCAAGAAGAAAGACGGCCCGGAATGACTCCGGATTGATCTTCCGCGCCTGCTTTAGCCAGCCAATACTTTCGTCGGGTTCGTTCTGACTGATCAGGATCGAACCGGCCTTAAGCGCCGCCTCAAAACAATCCGGGTCAAATTGCAGAACCTTCTGATATTCCCGGAGAGCATCATCAAATTCCTGATGATACTCGTGATAGGATCCCCGGGCATAATGAGAGTAAGCCCGTTGCTGGTCCGGATGGTCTTCAGCCTTGCCAGTCGTCGATGGGCTGGAAGACATTGAACGCGGAAGACACCCGGTGAGCAGGGTGAGAACGATCCCACAGGCCAGAAGGGTGCGTTTCCGCGTCATTTCTTCTTGTGCCGGTCCCTTCGCAGCCTTTTTTTTCGCTTGTGCTTGGCGATCTTGGACTTTCTTTTTTTCCGTCCTGAGGGCATTGGTTATCTCCTTAGTAGGCGATTTGAATTTATATAATTGGAATGATGGAGCATTGAAGTGATGGAGGCGGGGCCAACTGTTCACTGCTCCAATGCTCAGCCACTCCGTTTCAGCATTATCCAGGATTTACTGCGAATTTCTCACCCGGGTCAAGTGGATTGAATCGCGCGGTCAGGTAATAGACGAACTAAACGACAATCTTGTTCAGTGGGTATTCAATAATGCCGGTAGCCCCGGAGGCCTTTAAGGCCGGGATCAGTTCTCGGACCCGTTTCTCCTTAATCACCACCTCGACGGCCACCCAGTCCCGGTCGATCTGATCGGAGAGTGTTGGAGAATGAAGCGAGGGGAGGATCTCCAGCACCCGCTGGAGTTGATCTCGGCGGACGTTCATCTTCATTCCGACCTTGTCTTGGGCGTCGATCGCCGCCTGGAGGAGAAGGGCAAGGTTCTCAAGCTTTCGCCGCCGGGGAGGATCATCCCAGATCTTTTCATTTACGATCAATCGGGTGGTACTCTCCAGGATTGTCTCTACAATTCTCAGATTATTGGCTCGCAGGGAGGAACCGGTCTCGGTCAGCTCGACGATTCCATCGGCCAGCTGTGGGGGTTTGACTTCGGTTGCTCCCCAGGAAAACTCCACTTCGCAGTCGATTCCCCGCTCGAAGAAGTAGTTTCGGGTAACGTTGACCAGTTCGGTGGCGATTCTCTTGCCCCGGAGATCTTCCGGTTTTTTGAAAGACGACTCTTCGGGGACCGCCAGTACCCAGCGTACCGGTCGGAATCCCGCCTTGGCATAGACCAAGTTAGCGATCTCCTCGACTGCTGCCCCGCTCTCCTTCAGCCAGTCAAGCCCGGTAATTCCGGCGTCAATGACGCCTTTTTCTACATAGCGGGGGATCTCCTGGGCCCGGATCAGGACAGCCTCAATCTCCGGGTCGTCGATCCAGGGATAGTAGGAGCGGTTGCCGCAGGCAATCGAGAATCCCGCCCGACGGAAGAGATCAAAGGTTGATTCCTGGAGACTTCCCTTGGGCAGGCCCAGTCTGATCAATGTTTGTTCTGTGGAGTTGTGATTAATTTTCATCGAATTGGTTTTTTTAAATTCCGGCTTAAAGTTGCTGAATTTTGAATTTCCCCCATTATTATCTCTCCGGAGGGAATTAGGCAACCATTAATAATCCGGATCTTCCTTTTGGCCGGAGATTTTCTCGGGTTCGCCGCCGAGTGTATAGACTTCATCTTTCATCGTGGTTAATTTACCGAAACAGAGGAGAACGTCTCCGATTTGAATCCGAGTGTTGGCCGGAGGGTTGGCGATGGTGGTCAACCCCCGCTCAATGACTAAAACGGTGATCCCGTGTTTTCGCAGATCGGCTTCGGCCAGGGTCTGGCCGGAGAGTGGGCTGCTCTCCTCGATATTT
The DNA here is from genome assembly GCA_964465735.1 of uncultured bacterium. Lineage (GTDB taxonomy): Bacteria > Auribacterota > Erginobacteria > Erginobacterales > Erginobacteraceae > Erginobacter. Next base: position 7,021 of record CAYXKT010000100.1, on the reverse strand, counting down.
ACCCGGGAGACCCCGAAGCCACCGGGGGCGATGAAGATCTCCTCGAACTTTTCCTGGAGGATGATCTTTTTTCCGATCAGTTTCTTCTTGGCCAGGATGGTGACTTTGCGGGCCACCGCGGTATGGGGGAGAAAACGAACCAAAGCGAAAACCGCTGCGGTGATGATCAGGAGGTTGATCAGGGGTAACAACTGGGGCGGAACGAAAGAGCGGAGGAAGGGGAGATCGAGCTGGGTCAGGACCTGGCTGGGACGGATCGAGTTGGCAAAGGTGGCGATCATCGCCACGAATCCGGCGTGCCCGATGATGACCAGATAGGTGGCGATCCTCCGTCGGCGAGGACTGGCCAGGATCAGTTCCGACTCCCGGGTGGTGAAACCCGTTCCGGTGAAGCAGGAGAGGGCCTGAAACTTGGCCACCTTCCATTCCAGCCCGGTCAGGTTAAAGGCCACCGCTCCGATCCGGACGGCAATCATCGAGATGATCAGGGTGGCGAGAAGAAGCAGGATGTTCATATGTATTCTATTCTCGAACTATCCGGTAGGTGGGGCAGGCACAATTGATATCTTTCATTCAGTCGAATTCTTCCAGTATCCATCGTGCCAATTTGTCTTCGGTAAAACGCCTTTGCTAAGCTTCGGTCAGATAGCGCAGGGTCAGCTCCCCCCCGTTGTCGAGGACCTTAATATACACGATCGGGGAGAGTTTTTCCAGAATAGATCATATCCCGATTTCTTGCCCGGAACCGGAGAGACCAAATCCTCACCGGCGGCAGGATAGACCATTCGCCGGCTGACCATCAGGCTAAAAGAGAAGACGAATAGCCGCGAAGCCGGGCCAGGTTTGTTGGAAGTTTATGGTTTCACTTCCTCTCCGGCTGAGTTTCTGAAAAACCGGATTATCTCGGACCCGATGAATGCCCCGGTTGGGTTGAGCTGCTGAAGAAGTACCCGATCAACTTGTAAAGCAGCCGGGCGGCGAAGAATTCGGAGATGATCGATTCGGACTGTGGGCAGAGTTCAACCAGGTCCGCCCCGACCAGGGTCTTGCCGGCATCGCGCAGGGCGCGCAATAGAGAAATCGCCTGCTGCCAGCTAAGTCCTCCCGGTTCCGGGGTGCCGACCCCGGGGACCTGGGAGGGATCGAAGACGTCGAGGTCGATTGTGATATATACCCGTTTGCTCAGGGCGTCGGCGATCTCCGCCCAGGGGTAATTGCCGGCGGAGAACTCCCAACCGGAGAATATCCGGATTTCCTCTGTTGAGAGGTAATCGGCTTCCTCGAGGGACAGGGAACGGATCCCGACCGAGACCAGGGGGAGGCCGAGTTCGTGTACCCTCCGCATTACCGAGGCGTGGGAGAGGGGAGTCTGCTGGTAACTCTCTCGAAGGTCGCTATGGGCGTCGAGGTGGAGAACGCTGAACTCGTTGCCAGCTTTGTTCAGTCCCCGGATTGCCCCCAGGGTCAGGGTATGTTCTCCCCCGAGGCAGATTGGGACCGCTCGCCCTTCCAAAGCGGCCACTGCTTGCTCAATTTTCTCCAGGCAGGAGGAGGAGTCGCCCCGGCAGTCGATCGGCGGCAGAGTGTGAATCCCGGCCCGGTAAGGTGAGATTCCCAGTTCGGGGTCGTAGAGTTCAACCTGGCGGGAGGCTTTCAGGATCTGTTCCGGTCCCCGGGCGGTCCCGGGGAGATAGGAGACAGTCTTCTCCATCGGGACCGGGATGATCACGACCGCCGCTCGATCTTTGACTACGGCCGGGGATGGTTCGCTCCCGTCGTCCAGGAATTGATCAGCCATCGCCGGGATGACTAATCCCTCTCCTGCGTCTTTCTGATTCTTCTGATCCGTTCGCGTGGACTGTGGCGGTCCTTCCGGCCCCGAGATCTGCTTTCCTCCCGGCTTCGGATCCGGGGTTTGCCCCGGCGCCCGGAGGCGGAGTCTGACTCGCCCTCTTCCCACTCGAGATAATCCGAATTCATAGTGATACCTGGGCTGTGGTTAACACTACTGGTTCTCTTTCATTTGGTGTGGGGAGTAATGGCTAAGCTCAGTCAGGTTGATTGGAGTCTGCGGTCCGGAGTCTTAAACCTAAATTGAGCGATTCTATGCGGCGAACTGCACCAATCTTTTGCGTCCGAACGGATATTGAAAATCCTCGCCATATCTCCTGGATATGGCTGCGGTTTTCGCAACCCGTCGGCCAGCAAAATCTTAGCACATTTCATCCGCAATAATCGCTCAACTTAGGTTAAAGGAATATATTGGAGTATTGTGTTTGCCCCTTTCCCCTGACTATCACTCCACTACCGATCTGGCCACCATAATGCGGATTAAACGGATATCGTCTGCCCGCCCAATATGAAAGCGAACCCTACTATCGAACCCTTATATCTATTTTGCCGGAAAAGGCAATAGTATTTTTCGCGTCGGTGGAAAATAATCTTCTTGCCGGCCGGGCCGGTTGTTAATATGATTAATCCCGAATCCGAGATCGGCGCGACCATTTCCCGCTTACGCTGTCGCGACGGCTTAGCTGGCACGAATAATTAACCTGAGAGCATAGTGTTTCAGAGGAGATCAGACCGATGAACCGCCGCGAACTTCTCCAGACCGAAGTGTCCCAGATCGATATCACCACTTTTGACTCGGCCCCGATTATCGAGGCCTACGATAAGATGGCTTTTCAGGCCCGCAACCTGGCTTCAGCCTGCCGGATCTACGAGCGGATGATCGCTGATCAGGACTGTTCAATTATCCTTTGCCTGGCCGGATCGCTCTTTTCCGCCGGACTCAAGGATGTGGTCCGCGATCTGGCCCGCTTCCGGATGGTGGACGCGATTGTTTCCACCGGGGCCATTATCGTTGACCAGGATTTCTTTGAAGCTTTGGGTTTCCGGCACTATCAGGGTACACCGTTTATCGACGACGAGATGTTGCGGAAGAATATGATCGACCGGATCTACGACACCTTTATCGACGAGGAGGAACTTCGGGTCTGTGATCAGACCGTCGCCGCCATCGCCGATTCCCTCCCCGCCAGACCATACTCCTCCCGAGAGTTTATCCGGGAGATGGGAAAGTTTCTGGTTCGAGAGGGGAAGGGGGAGGATTCTCTGATCCGGGAGTGCCATAAAAACGCGGTCCCGATCTTTGTCCCCGCCTTCTCCGACTGTTCGGCTGGTTTTGGCCTGCTCACCCACCAGTATGAGCGGGGGGGTGAGGCGACAGTCTCCATCGACAGTGCGCGCGATTTCCTAGAACTGACTCGGATCAAGGTGGCCGCCGGTGAGACCGGGTTGGTGATGATCGGGGGCGGGGTACCGAAGAACTTTGCCCAGGATATCGTGGTTGCGGCGGATATCCTCAAGGAGGACGCTGCGATGCACCGCTACGCGATCCAGCTCACCGTGGCCGATGAACGCGACGGTGCGCTCTCCGGATCCACCCTGAAGGAAGCCCATTCCTGGGGCAAAGTGAGCGATGTCTATGAGCAGATGGTCTATGGGGAAGCGACCATCGCCTTCCCGCTTCTGGCCAGTTATGTTTATCACCGGGGAACGTGGAAGGAGAGAACCCCCCGGACTTATGCCAATATCTTCCAGGAGGATGAGAGATGATTCCGAAACAATTTTTTCTGACTAAGGGGGTTGGGGTTCACAAGGATCGGCTGGCCTCATTTGAGATGGCTCTGCGCAAGGGGGGGATCGAGAAGTCCAACCTGGTCCAGATCTCCAGTATTCTTCCCCCGGGTTGTCGGGAACTTTCCAGTCGGGAGGGAAGCAAACTTCTGCAGCCGGGACAGATTGTCTTTGTGGTGTTGGCTCGTAACGACACCAACGAACCGGACCGTCTGCTTACCTCGGCGATCGGGGTAGCCAAGCCGGCACTGAAAAAGGGCTACGGTTATCTCTCGGAACATCACGCCTTTGGGGAGACGGCAAAGAAATCCGGCGAATATGCCGAAGACCTGGCGGCAACGATGCTGGCCACTACCCTGGGGATCGAGTTTGACCCCGAGGTCGCCTGGGACGAACGGAAACAGATCTACCGGGCGTCGGGCAAGATCATCACCACTTCCGCCATCTGTCAGGGGGCCAAGGGTGACAGGGCAGGTCTCTGGACTACCACCATCGCCGCGGCAGTATTCGTAATGTAATTAGTGCCTGAACGAAAATCTCAAATCGCAGGGAATCGGTCATTGCGAGGAACGGAGTGACGAAGCAATCTTATCCCAAACCAAACAGATTGTTTTCTCGTCCCTCCTGGCAATGACCTGGTTTGTGGAGTTTTCTTTCCGACACTGATTACCTGAGTAACAGACAGGTACTTCAACCTTCAGTCTTTGGCCTGGTCACCAGAATAGACAGGCAAGTATTTGAATCTTCGGCCTTCTGCCTGACTAAATGAGATCCCGGTATTGCCAAGATTGCCCCGGACAGGTCGGGTGCTATGCCTCCCGGGTCGTTGCGTTGCTCGCAGGTCAAATCCCCGCAAGAGTATTATCCCTACCCGGGTCTGGCCTTCCGGGGGTCTCACCGTTTCCGAGATAAGACCGTTTTTATGAACCGGTGTGCTTGCAATTAAAATGCCCGCTGAAAAAAACAATCCCGTGATCCCCGAGAGAGATATCCCGTCCCGGGAAGAACTTTTCGAGGAGTATGGACGCCTGAAGCGGGAACTTGATTCCGCCCGGGGCAAGGACCGGAAGTTGATCGATGATGTTCTTGACACAATCCAGGATGGGATCTCGATCCTTACTCCCGACCTGACTGTCCGCCACGTTAATCCAGTGATGGAAAGGTGGTACCAGGACAACCTCCCCCTGGAAGGCAAGAAGTGCTACCAGGTTTATCAGAACCGGAAGGTTCCCTGCTCCCCCTGCCCGGTCCTCCGCTGTTTTGAATCCGGCCGGACCGAGGTGGACGTCGTCCCCGGCAGTTCGGGATCCCCGGCGAAATGGATCGAGCTTTTCGGCTACCCGATGCGAGACCCGGTTTCCGGGGAGCTCACCGGGGCGGTCGAGTTCGTCCGCGATATCACCGCCCGGGTCCGGGCGGAAGAGGATTTCCAGGAGGAACACGACCAACTTCTCTCGATCTTCAACAGTATCGACCAGGCGATTTACGTGGCCGATATGGATAACTATGAGATTCTTTTCGCCAATCGGGCGACTGAGTCAAAAATTGGCCGTCCGCTGATCGGGGAGACTTGCTACCGGGTATTGCAGGGCCGCGATCGGCCCTGTGAGTTCTGCACTAATGAGATTATCCAAAGGTTGGCCGGCTCGCCCTATTACTGGGAGTACCACAACCCTCAGGTTGGTCGCGATTACCAGATCATTGACCGAGTGATCCGGTGGCCCGACGGCCGGGCTGTCCGCTTTGAGCTGGCGATCGACATCACCGACCGCAAGAAGGCGGAATCCGAACGGCGGGCGCTGGAGCGTCAAATACAGCAGGCTCAGAAGCTGGAAAGCCTGGGGGTGCTGGCCGGGGGGATTGCCCACGACTTTAACAATATTTTGATGGTGGTTCTGGGTAACGCTGAGCTGGCCTTGGAGGCGGTTGGAGATTATTCCCCGGCCCGGGATAACCTGGCGCAGATTATCCGGGCCGTCCGTGAGGCCGCTGACCTCTGTCGGCAGATGTTTGCTTATACCGGGAAATCCTCCTTCAGCCGCCGACCGGTTGACCTGAAGAATCTGGTCGAGGATATCACCCACCTGCTGCAGGCCTCGATCTCCAAGAAGGCGGTTCTTAAACTCCAGCTTGAAGATGGCCTCCCCCTGATTGAGGCCGACCCCTCCCAGATCCGGCAGGTGGTGATGAACTTACTGATCAACGCCTCCGAGGCGCTCGAGGAGAAGAGCGGTTATATCACGGTCTCCACCGGGGCCGTTTTTTGTGGAGATGAGGAACTGAAGCAGACCGAGTTCCCTGAGGGCCTGGAACCGGAGCTCTATGTCTTTTTCGAGGTGGTCGATACCGGGACCGGGATGGAGGAAGATACCCGCCGGAGACTTTTCGAGCCCTTTTACTCGACCAAGTTCACCGGGCGGGGTCTGGGCCTGGCCGCCGTGTTGGGCATCGTCCGCGGACATAACGGAGCGCTTAAGATCGAGAGTGAACCGGGGAAGGGGACGACCTTCCGAGTACTCTTCCCCGCCCAGAGTTCCGAAGCCGACCCCCGCGCCGTCGCCTCCCAGGCAACGGATGCCGCCGGGGGGATTGACTGGCAAGGAGAGGGGACGGTTCTGCTGGCCGAGGACGAGGAGACTCTGCGGATTCTGGGGGAGCAGATGCTCAAGCGCCTGGGGTTAAAGGTTATGGTCGCCGCCGATGGAGTGGAGGCGGTTGACCTCTTCCGGAAATATCGCGAAAAGATCAACCTGGTCCTCCTCGATCTGACGATGCCCCGTCTTGACGGCGGGGAGGCGCTGGATAAGATCCACCGGATTGATCCCGCGGCCCGGGTGGTAATCGTCAGCGGCCACAGTGAGGCCGACCTCGCCGAGCGTTTTGCTGGTCGGAATCTGGTCGGGATCCTCCAGAAGCCCTACTCCCTGGTTCGGCTTCGTGCTCTGCTCATCCGACTTCTTCCCCGGCGGGGTTCATCGAAAAGCCAATAACCACAGGTAGGAAAGCGCTACCTCGGCCGGCATCTTGGGGGTTACCCCGTCAAATACTGATTTCGCGCAATATTTGTTTAATCGTAAGGCTTTAGCTCGATAAAAGTCTCTACCTTTATAAGCCGGCAATTGTCATTGCGGGGAGCCGAAGGCGACGAAGCAATTGTCGCGTCTCATTGAAAATGAAACGCGACAGCAATCTCCAGGTTGAGATTGCCTATCTGTCTTCCGTCTAAAGCCGGATCGCAATGACAATCAATAAAGTTTTTAGAAGGCTAAAGTGTTACGATTAATCAGGATTTAGGTTATAGCCGTTGTTTCGATGCCGCGGAATTCAGTTGAACCTAAATTGAGCGATTCTATGCGGCGAACTGCACCAATCTTTTGCGTCC
>CAYXKT010000099.1:0-10205 GCA_964465735.1 uncultured bacterium | reverse complement strand
TCGGACGCAAAAGATTGGTGCAGTTCGCCGCATAGAATCGCTCAATTTAGGTTAATGTAATTGCACCCCTGGTGGGCAACAAAAAGATCGAAATCACGACCACTATCGCCCTGACAAAGACTGGGAATGATTGATCTCGATAGCGGTCGCGATCCCGATGGCTATATCAACTAACCGGCCTTACTCCTCCGCCGGCTTGGGTTCTTTTTCCAGCTGTTCGATCCGGGAACGGATCGCATCCAGCTCTTCCCGAAGCCCCTGCTCCTGGGAACGGAGAAAGTCAATTTCCTCTCCGGGAGGGGGACCCCAGGCTGGAGGCGGTGGGGGATAACCCGGATAGGCCGGATAACCGTAACCCTGTCCGCGACCGCCACCCCAGGCTCGACCTCGGCCACCGCCCCGAGGATAACCCCCGCGGCCGACACCGTAGTCGGAATAACCTCCGCCGCCGTAAACCGGGCCGGCACCGGCTGAGGGCGGGCAATACCCGAATCCTCCCCCGGACCGGGGACCGAAACCCATTGGACCTGTTCCATCAAATCTTGGCATAACATACCTCCTGATTTAAATTGGTTCTACCTGAGTTCACTGCTTTAGCGCCCCCCGAATCACGATTCCTTTCCGGATAACGCCTCTATGGTTATTAGCATATGCTATTAACTTCCCGATGTCAACCCCCGCTTTCAAATTATTTTGCCCGATTCAGATTGGAATAGGGCTGGCAATCTTCCGAGTAGTAATCTATAGTTATCTGCCCGTCCGGCCTCGATTCGACAGTTACCGGATAGACGCTAACTGATTATTATTCGGAAAAATTTCAAATTTCCCAGGGTAATGGCGGTCGATTTTGACCGGGCCAGATTTGGGAGAGAGAGAAGTTTCAAGCTGGCGATTACACTTCGTTTTTTGCCTTAACTCCCCTGGAGATGCTTGCTCCCTTCCCCCACCGGGGATATTTGCCGGATAACTCTGCCCTAAACTATAAACCAGGATGCTCGATGCTGAAACCTTTTTTCTTTTCCACTGAATTGGAAACAACCTAATTTAACTTCTGAACAAAAATCTCAAATCTTTTAGAATCTGTCATCGCGAGGAACGAAGTGCCGCGGCCCTCTCTTCACAAGGCCAACAGATTGCCGTGTTGTTTTTTCTCGCAATGACCTGGTTTCTGAAGTTTTCCTTCAGCCACTATATGTCTGGGGCATAACTTGAGATTTTCAGACTGGAGAAAACAATGCATACGTCTTTGGAATGCCTTCCCTGTTTCATCCGCCAGGCGATTGACGCCTCGCAAGCTTTTGCCGCTGATCCGGAACTCCGGGAGCGGATTGTCCGGGAGGTCCTCAGCTGGGCGTCCGAGATGGACTTCACCCTCCCCCCGGCCATTATCGGCGGCCGGATTCACCGGCGGTTGCGGGAGATTACCGGGGTGGCTGATCCCTATCAGGAGGCAAAGGTCCTCCAGAACCAGATGGCGCTCCGACTCCTTCCCCGGCTGAAGCAGGAAGTCGCTGAAGCCGATGATCCCCTCTGGATGGCCACCCGACTGGCAATCGCCGGCAACGTAATCGATCTCGGGGTTTACAGTGAATTTGCCGAAGAGGACCTGCTTCGGGAGATCCACTCCGCGCTCTCCGGTCCTTTTGCCGGACCCCGAGAGGCCTTCCAGCAGGAGATTGGGCAGGCGGAGAAGATCCTCTACCTGGCCGACAACGCCGGGGAGGTCGTCTTTGACGGGCTCCTCCTCGAACAACTCCCCCCAGATCGAGTCACCTTGGGCGTCCGCGGCTTTCCCGTCCTCAACGACGTCACTTTAACCGAGGTGAAAGCGGTCGGACTGGCCGACCGTTTCGAGATTATTGAGAACGGCTCCGATATCCCCGGAACGCTGCTGGAGGAATGTTCTGATGATTTCCAGCGCCGGTTCGCCGAAGCCGACCTGATCCTGGCCAAGGGCCAGGGCAATTTCGAGACCTTGAGCGGTAGGGAGGAGAATATCATCTTTCTCTTCAAAGCCAAGTGCTCGGTGATCGCCAAGCACGCCGGAGTCCCGATCGGCACTTCCGTGGTCTTCGGCAACCGACTTTCTCCGGACCGGGGGTAAAGGTGCACTGCGCGGAACCCGCAGAATATTCTCCGACCGCCCTCGAGCATATCCGCTCCCCCCGCTACTACGGCCGGTTGGAGGTCTGTAACGGTTATGCCCGAATTACCGGCGGCTGCGGGGACACGATGGCGTTCTGGCTGGAAGTTGAGGATGACCGGATCAAGCAGGTCTCCTTTATCACTGACGGCTGCGGCCCTTCATTGGCCTCCGGCTCGATGGCCGCCTCCCTGGCCGCCGGCCGGCCGCTGATCGAGGCGGCGGTGCTCCGGGGGAAAGATATCCTCCAGGCCCTGGGTGGGTTGCCGGGGCCGGTCACACATTGTGCGAGTCTGGCCGCCGACACCCTCCAGGCGGCTTGTGCCGAATACCTCCAGCGAGCAGATAAAACGCCGCGATCAGTCGGTGACTCGGAGGCGGGCGGAGAAAACCGGGCGGAGACCGGGGAGGGCACGGGACTGTCAGACCGACTCTCGCGGATCAAGCGGCTGATCATCCTCCTCTCCGGCAAAGGCGGAACGGGAAAGAGCACCCTGGCGGTCAATCTGGCCGCCGACCTAACCGCGCTGGGCCAGCAAGTCGGCCTCCTCGACGGTGACATCACCGGTCCCGCGGCGGCGGTTATGCTCGGTCTGGAGCGAAAGGGGATCGCCAACCACGGCCCATCTCTCCTCCCGGCGACAGCCAGGGGGATAAAAGTGATCTCCCTGGGACTTCTCCCGGAGAGCGCGGAAGAGGCCCCGGTGTGGCGGGGCCCGGAGAAGAGCCAGGTGATCGCCCGATTCCTGACCGGTACGGAGTGGGGGGAACTCGACTTTCTAATCATTGATTGCCCTCCAGGACTGGGTGACGAACCGCTGACCATCCGGGAACTGGCGGGTGACCGGTTGGAGGCGGTGGTAGTCACCACCCCCCAGAAACTCTCGGCCGAGGCGGCTCGGGGGGCGATCCTCTTCTGTCGCCGCCATAAGATCGGGGTTCTGGGAGTGGTGGAGAATATGGCCGCCTTTGACTGCCCGGGCTGCCGGCGGATGAGCAGGATTTTCCGGGCCGGCGGGGGAAGAAAGATCTCCGACGATCTTAAAGTCCCTTTTTTCGGCTCGATCCCCATCGACCCGAAGATCACCGAATGCGGAGACCGGGGCCGGATCTTTATCGAAGATTACCCCGCGTCCCCGGCAGGGAAAATTATCCACGGGGTTACTCACCGGATCGCCGCGCCAGATCCCAAGCCGAGCTCTTGAGGGAATTCAGGGTCGGACCTGCCATAGTCATTGCCGCCCGGCAGATAATAATTTAGACACCTCCCGGGAAGACCTGAGAGATTGATTTTTGCTGTTAAAAGCAGTTTTTTAAGCTATCTCAGGGCATTAAACTTGACACTATGCCTGGGGCGGCGGGGAGGTGTCTTGCTCCCGGTTGGGGAAATAATCAGAAAGTTGCCTCGGGCGGAGTCTATGCCGGCGATCGGGGAGGGGTTCTTCCCGGCGGTCGGCCGGGTGGACGCTGATCCACTTGCAGATATCTTTTCGGCAGGAAAAGGGTTCGACCCGGTTTTTTGCCGGAAGCGATCAGACAGCTCAAGCTTACCCCTGGGACCATCTCCTTTCTTTTGACCGGGGCCGCCGAGTATCAGGCGGAGGCCTACCGCACCGACCTCAACGGGACAGTTGCCGTGGGGAAGAGTTATAGATCGAGACGGGGAAGGGATGATGAGAAGGTGAGCGGGATTTGAGACAAGCTCTAATCACCTGGGCAGTTACCGCGATATCATCATTGACAATATTGATCAAGCAGAGTATTTTCTCCCCACTTGGGGACCTAGGGTTCGATAGAGATGGGCTCACTTTATTATCCTCCGGCGGGGAGCGGCCTTCCGGCCACTGCCCACCGTTTTTTTATCTTAAGAGGTCACAGACCGGGAGAAGCAACTGATGGACAGTACTCTGAAATTTTTAGAATCGCAACTTGAAGAGAATAATTTCCGGCGGTTAGCGGCTCTGGAGAACACCAAACTCAACTCCTTCATTGCCGACGCGATCAAACTCTGCCAACCGACCGAGGTCTTTATCTCCGATGACTCCGAGGAATGTGTCCGGCGGACTCGTGAGGAAGCGCTGGCCACCGGCGAGGAGAAACGTCTTGATATTGAGGGACACACCGTCCATTTTGACGGCCCCAGTGACCAGGGACGAGACCGGGAAGCCACTCGCTACCTGGTCCCTAATGGAGAGTTACTCGACCCTTCTCTCAACCAAATCGGACGGGACGAGGGGCTCTTTGAGGTCCGTCAACTCCTGAAAGGGTCGATGCGGGGCAAAACTATGATCGTCCGCTTTATGACCCTGGGCCCCAACAACTCCATCTTCTCCATCCCCTGTGTCGAGTGCACTGACTCCTGGTATGTCTCTCACAGCCTCAGCCTTCTCTACCGTCTCGGCTACGAGGAGTTTATGCGGATGCGGGACCAGGACGACTTCTTCGCCATCCTCCACTCCGCCGGGAAACTTGACGGGCGGATGGTCAGCGCGGAGAGCGGGAAGAGGCGGATCTATATTGACTATTCCCGCGACCAGGTTTTTTCGGTCAATACCCAGTACGCCGGCAATACCGTCGGTCTGAAGAAACTGGCCCTCCGGCTGACCATCCAGAAAGCCGATCGAGAGGGTTGGTTGGCCGAGCATATGTTCCTGATGGGGGTGAAAGGACCGGGCGGGAGGAAGTCCTATTTTTCCGGTGCTTTCCCTTCCGCCTGCGGCAAAACCTCGACCGCGATGCTCCCCGGCGAGGAAATTCTTGGCGATGATATTGCCTACTTTCGGGCGGTGGACGGACGCTGTATGGCGGTCAACGCTGAATCCGGGGTATTCGGAATTATCCAGAACGTCAGCGCGCAGAGCGATCCGACGATCTGGGATGTCCTGACTAACCCGGTTGAGGTAATCTTTTCCAATATCCTGGTGAAGGACGGCAAGCCTTACTGGCTGGGGATGGGGGAGGAGATCCCCACCAGCGGTGAGAACTTCACTGGAGAATGGTACCGGGGAAAGAAAGACTCCCGGGACAACGAGATCCCTCCCGCCCATAAGAACGCCCGTTACGCCGTCCGGATCAAAGCTCTGGCCAACTGTGACCCCGAACTGGAAAACCCCGATGGCGTGAAACTGGAAGTGATCATCTACGGCGGCCGCGACTCCAAGGCCTATGTCCCGGTCCAGCAGAGTTATGACTGGGGTCACGGAATCGTCGCCTATGGCGCTGCCCTGGAGACTGAGACCACCTTCGCCACTGTGGGGCAGGAGGGGATACCGGAGATCAATATGATGTCGATCCAGGACTTTGTCGCCATCCCGCTGGGACAATATATTCAGAACGACCTTGACTTTGCCCGGAAACTGGACCGGACCCCGGCCGTCTTCGGGGTCAACTACTTTCTTCGGGATGAGGAGGGGAACTGCCTGAACGGCATCCGCGACAAGCACATCTGGATTCACTGGATGGAGCGGCGGATCCACGGCGAAGCCGGGGCCCTGAAGACTCCGACCGGGATGATCCCGAAGTACAATGATCTCCAGGTACTCTTCCAGTCCATCCTCAACAAGAATTATTCCGAAACCGATTACCGGCGGCAGTTTACGATCCGGGTCCCGGAGAACCTATCCAAGATGGATCGAGCCATCGCTTACTACCGGAAAGAAGCGGGTGTGAGCGAAGAGATCTTCCAGATCCTCGAAACCCAGCGGGATCGGCTCCTGGCGGCACAAAAGGAATTCGGCGACTATATCACCCCCGACTGCTGGCTGGAGGTTTAATCGCGGCCGGCAGCCCGGAAGAGTCACCTGAGGGATCGGTCCCGGTGCTTTCGGCTAAAGGCCGGCTCCTTGCCATCACCGCCGGCCGTGCTTAAAAACCGGCCGCCACCGGCCGCGGCAACTTTCGTACCCGGTCGGGGTTGTTTTAGAACGACCATCCGGAAGAGGATATTATTTATTTCCCTGGCGCCGACGCGAGTGTATGGTTGATCGAATATCTTGGTCGATGCGGACCGGAACTGAACGAAGCGGTGGATGGAATCGGGGTTACGGTTGGAGAGATATGACCGCCCAGGAGATAACAACCGATTTTCTGGTCATCGGCAGCGGGTTGGCCGGCCTGAGCTTCTCCCTGAAGGTGATCGATAGCGGCTCGATCGCCCTGGTGACCAAGCAGGATATTGCCGAGTCCTCAAGTCGGCACGCCCAGGGCGGGATCGCCGCCGTTACCGACCGGGATGACTCCTTTGTCGAGCATATCCGTGACACCCTCCAGGCCGGTGACGGCCTCTGCAACCCCGAAATCGTCGAACTGGTGGTTAACTCCGCCCCCGACCGTATCCGGGAACTGATCGAACTCGGTGTCAAATTCTCCCGCCGGACGGGAAACCCCCGAGAATACGACCTGGGCCGGGAGGGAGGACATTCTCGCCGACGAGTTCTCCACGCCGCTGACCAGACCGGAGCCGAAATCGAACAATGCCTGATCGCCGCGGCGCAGGCTGAGAAAAAACTCCAGATCTTCGAGGATCATATCGCGGTCAACCTGATTATGGTCCCCGATCCAGCCGATAAAGGAAGACTGCGCTGTCGGGGCGCTTATGTCCTCGACCGGAACGGCCATCGGGTCAAGACCTTCCTCGCCCATACCACGATCCTGGCTACCGGAGGGGCGGCCAAAGTCTATCTCTATACCTCCAACCCCGATACCGCCGCCGGCGACGGGGTAGCGATGGCCTACCGGGCCGGTGCCCGGATCGCCAATATGGAGTTTATGCAGTTTCACCCCACCTGCCTCTATCACCCGCAGGCTAAATCTTTCCTGATCTCGGAGGCGGTCCGGGGCGAAGGCGGAATCCTGAAGACCCTGACCGGCCGCCCGTTTATGGCCGACTACCACATAATGGAGGACCTCGCCCCCCGCGACATCGTCGCCCGGGCAATTGACGCTGAGCTGAAAAAGAGCGGCGAAGACCACGTTTTGCTCGACATCACCCATCAGCCCGCGACCTTTATCCGGAAGCGATTCCCCCATATCCATCGCCGCTGCCGACAGTTCGGTATCGACATCACCCGGACCCCGATCCCGGTCGTCCCCGCCGCCCACTACTCCTGCGGCGGGGTCCAGACCGACTCTTGGGGGCAAACCTCGATCCCCGGACTCTTCGCGATCGGCGAGGTCGCCCACACCGGACTCCACGGGGCCAACCGCCTGGCCAGCAACTCCCTCCTGGAAGCCCTGGTCTTCGCCGACCGGGCGGCGGCGCTGGCCCGGGAAGAGATTTTAATTCCCCGACCCTCCCCTCGGATCCCACCCTGGAGAATCGGAAAAGCGGTTGATGCCAACGAAGCGGTGATGGTAACTCATAACTGGGACGAGATCCGCCGGTTAATGTGGAATTACGTGGGGATCGTTCGCTCGGATAAACGCCTCTCCCGGGCCCGGAGCCGGCTCCGGAACCTGAAAAGAGAGATCAACGAGTATTACTGGGACTTTATCATTACCGCCGATCTGATCGAACTGAGAAATATCGCCACCGTAGCCAAACTGATCGTCGATTCGGCGGCAAAAAGACACGAGAGCCGAGGTCTCCACTACAGCCTCGACTATCCGGAAAAAGACGACCGCCTGTTCCGAAAGGATACCGTCCTTTATCGGAGATACCGGGAGAAGTGATCGGCAACCGGTGATCGGTGAAAAAAAGCAGTCCAGATATTTTTGTTTTGGGATCCTGGCCACGGGCAAAAAACGCCGCGCCGCTCCGGTTGGCATAGGTATCACTTTCGTTGAGTCTTGCGCGGCTAAATGGCTGCCGGGAGCGGAGCTGTCCACCGGCAGTGGAATAAATTATCCCTTTGAAAAGCCCGCTGTTTCTGGTTTAATCCCTGCCTGAAGAGTATTTTTATCCTAAACCAACCAGCTGATCAGTAGAGAGGAGAAGATCCAATGACTGAAGAGAAAATCGCACCCGAAGCCAAGGCTGAAGAGACCCCAGCCGAAGCATCTCCGCCGGCGGAGATAAAAACACCGACACCGGAAACTGAAAAGCTACCGGAAAGCGCCCCTGAAGAAGTTGTCCCCCAAGCTGCGGAGAAAGTCAAACCGGAGGAGACCGCCAAGGAAGAACCGAAAGAAGAACCAGTAGAAGAACCGGCCCTGGAACTGGAAGAAGAGTTAGAGGAAGAAGGGAAGAAAAAGAAGATCCGTCAACTTTCGCTTGCTGAAGTGGAGAAGAAGCTGAACCGGGCGCGGGTCAAGATGGGTGGAGAGGCCTCGGTTTATATCCGCCATCTGAAGGAACGGAAGCAGAAGCTGGAAGATCGGTGATCAGTGATCGGTAAGCGGTAAGCGGGGAATTGATTACGGGAAAAGGAGTCGGCTGATTAATCGGCCGGCTCCTTTTTAGTGCCGGCTGATCTCCACCGCGCCGATCACCACCACCAGCATCAGCAGAGTCAGAACAATCGCCGCTGCCTCATTTGACATCAGCGATTCTCTTATCCCTTCTCCCTCGCCTCCGGAGCGCCAGGGTGCGGAGCTCAGGGCCACCACCCGGATCTCCCCCGCCGTCAGGCCGGCCAATACCATCTCCGCCCGCTCCTGGTTTAGCCCCGAACCCCGCAGGTTGGCAATGGCCGCTTTTTCGATGAGTTCCGTTCGCTCTGCTGTCGGCAGGGAAGAAGTCAGCAGCGCCGCCCGGGCGGAGACCGGGAGAAGAGCCAGCGGAGAGAAGATGGTCAGAACTGCCGCTACCTTGATGGCCAGGATCGATTTCTTCATATATATATTCCTTGATCGTAACAACCCAGGGAATTAGGCTGAAGGCCAGACTCCTTGTTTCGAGGAGTCAAGCTATACAACTCTTTCCGGAAACCTGGGGTTACCCAATAACCGGATATCGCTATTTCGCCAGCCGACCCCTCTGCTCTAAGTTTTATCTGCTTGGGCAGAATTCGTCACAAAATAGCTTTCCCCTTCAGTCTGTCTGCCTGGCAGTTACCCTTGATCGACGAATCAGATTATACTACTACGTGTATATTCATTTTAGGTTCAATCCAGCCACCAATTCCTGGTGTATCCCCGGACCGGAGGCGACGATCTCTCCCCGCTGGAGATCGACCCTTTCCCCGGTAAAATCACTCACCAGGCCCCCTGCTTCTTCTACCAGCAGCAACCCGGCCGCGATATCCCAGGGCTTTAGACTCTGCTCCCAGAAACCGTCCAGACGACCGGCGGCGACATAAGCCAGGTCCAGGGCGGCCGAACCGCTCCTCCGCAGACCCTGAATCCGGGGGAGAAAACCGGACACGATCTCCAGCGCCCGTTGCCGATCCCCCCGTTCGTAAGGAAAACCGGTGGCCAGAAGCGCTTGATCCAGATCGGGGATCTCAGAGGCCGCGATCTCGCGGCCGTTGAGGCGGGCCCCGCCGGACCGGAGGGCTTCAAACATCTCATCTGCGATCGGATCATAAACCACCCCGGCCACTATCACCCCCTGATATTCCAGGGCGATTGAGACCGAATAAAACGGATAGCCGTGGACAAAGTTGGTGGTGCCGTCAATTGGATCGATCCACCAGGTGTGCTGAGGATCGCCCTCTGAGTGTCCGCTCTCTTCCGCCGCGATCCGATGCTCGGGAAAGGCCGCCGCGATCAGCGAGATGATCACCTTTTCCGCGGCTAAATCCACCTCGGTTACCAGATCGGCGGCGCCTTTCCGGTCCACTCGGAACGCGGTCCCGCTTCTGGATCGGATGAGCTCTCCGGCGGTAAAAGCCGCCTGGCGAGCGGTCCTCAGGGCCAGGCGAGTGTTTTTTGTTTCTTCCTGGTTCATCATTTTTCTCTTCCTGGTTCGGGGTCCGGACCCAGTTGGCGAGTCGGACAATCTGTTAACCGGTCCAGACCGGTGATAATTATTTCTCTGGTGACTTTTGCTGTCTGCGGGTTACTCTATCTCGGGACACCAAAATTTAAACCTAAGTTGAGCGATTATTGCGGATGAAACGTGCTAAGGTTTTGCCGGCCGACGGGTTGCGAAAACCGCAGCCATATCCAGGAGATATGGCGA
>CAYXKT010000098.1:0-10617 GCA_964465735.1 uncultured bacterium | reverse complement strand
GCGGAGTGGTAATGTTCCTCCTCGGCGCCGGGATGATTACCGGCCTGCTGACCGGCATACTATAACCTAAATTGAGCGATTCTATGCGGCGAACTGCACCAATCTTTTGCGTCCGAACGGATATTGAAAATCCTCGCCATATCTCCTGGATATGGCTGCGGTTTTCGCAACCCGTCGGCCGGCAAAATCTTAGCACATTTCATCCGCAATAATCGCTCAACTTAGGTATAATGGAGAATACCTCCGGCTCCGCTATCATCCCCGGGATATGAAACTTCTGATCTTCGGCAACTCCTACTTCCAGATCAATGAGAGCATCGCTGACGCTTTCCGGGCGCTGGGCTGCGCGGTCTCGATCCTCGATTACCGGGACGCCGCGATCGAAAAAACCTCATCGCTCAACCCCTGCCGGAAGAGGAAATACCGGGCCCGGTTCGAGGAGATCGACCGGACCCTGGCGGATACGGTCAAGACCGGGAAACCCGATGTCTTTTTTACCTTCTCGGGGAATGTCATCCTGCCCGCCCGCCTCCGGTGGATACAAGAACGGGGCTTGAAACTCGTCCTCTACCTGCTCGACAGCATCCACACCCTCCCCACCACCCAGAGCGGGCTGGGATTCTACGACCTGGTTTACTCCTACGAACCGACCGACATCCCTTTTATCGCCGCCCGCAACCACCGGGCGGCTTACCTCCCTCCCGGTTATAACCCCGGCTTCTACCGCCCGCTGGGCGGGGAAGAAAAAATTTACGACATCGCCTTCGTGGGGACCCCCTACGGTGGCCGCCTGGGACTTTTGAACTGCCTGCTCAAAAGGGCGGACCGACTGGACCTCCGGGTCGCCCTGGTCGGCAAGTACTGGCACCGGGGCCCGAGGCACCGGCTCTTCAAACTCCGCTACCCCTTCATCTACCGCTACATTTTGAAAAACGGGACCCTGGCTCCCCCGGAGGTCAACCGGATTTACAACCAAAGCCGGATCGTCCTCAACCATCACTTCATCGCCGATGGGACCGGGGTCAACCCCCGCCTCTTCGACATCGCCGGCTCCTCCTCTTTCCAGCTGGTCGACGAGCGGGAGAAACTGGCGGAGATGTTCGCCCCAAGATCCGAGGTCGAAACTTACTCCTCGGCCGAAGAACTGGTCGAGAAGGTGCGGTATTATCTTGACCACCCGCGGACGACGGAAGAAATCGGCCGGGTGGCCGGAGAGCGGGCGCGGAAAGAACACACCTACCTCTACCGGGCCCGGCGGATTCTCTCCGATCTGGCCCGGACCCCGGAGAGATGAGCGCGCCAAGACCCGGGCCAGCTGAACCAGTTGACCTCCTTTTGGTCACCCGTGACCGGCGTCGTTACCTGGAAAGGACGCTGACCCATCTCCTCGCCGACGACTCCCCCTTCCGCCTCTACCTCTGGGATAACGGCTCCCGGGACGGCTCGGCGGAGATCCTCGCCGGGCTGGATGATCCCCGGGTGGCGTCCCGGCACTTCTCCCGGGAGAACCGGGGACAGCGGGATCCCTTTCTCTGGTTCCTCGACCGGGGAGAGAGCGACCTGGCGGGAAAGATCGACGACGACATCCTCGTCCCCCCCGGCTGGATCGGGCGGATCGCTCCGCTGCTCCGCCGGGAAGAGCGCTTCGGACTGCTCGGCTGCTGGACCTTTCTCTCCGAAGACTGGGACGAGGAACTGGCCCGCCATAAGATCGTCACGCTGGCCGGAGTCCGGGTCTTCCGCAATCTCTGGATCGGCGGCACCGCCTGGCTGGCCCGAAAGAAACACCTCCGCCACTACCTCGCCCCGCCCGGGGATTACGGGGTCCCGCTCGACCAGTACCGGATGACCGCCGACGGACTGGTCAACGGCTACCCCCTGCCACTGCTGCTCGCCCGCCACCTCGACGATCCCCGCGACCCCGAATACCGGGGATCGGGGACCGGCGCCCCCTCGGCCACCTTGGCTCGGAAAAAGTTTAGATCCCCCGAGGATTACGGCCGCTGGATCGCCGCCGACGCCCGAAAGATCCTCACCGAACCGCTGTCCGCCCAGCTCACGCGCTACCGCCTCCGGCGCGACCCCACGATCCGGGGAACCTTTCGCCGCTTCCTGCGCAAACTGTCCGGCCGCCCGGTCTAAAAATCGAGGCGGGTCATCCGGTAGATGGCGGCGCGGGAGCCGGGATCACCATCAATCTCGGGGCTATAAAATTCCCAGATCGTCTCACCCCCGGGGGTAACCTCAAAGACATAGCCGGAGTTACTCTCGGTGATCAGGGTGTTGCCCCCTTCCAGCCGCTGGGCCCCGCCCCGGGTGGCGGTGAAGAACTTCTCGGGCGGGGAGGCGGTGTACTCCCAGACGATCTCCCCGACAGCGGGGGCGAACTCGATCACCCGTGACCAGCCCCGGAAATAGCCGTTATCGAAGATCAGGATATTCCCCTCCCGGGTAACGCTGGGCTGGTGAGGTTTATCCAGTTCCCCCGGGCCCCAGGTCCAGGTGAGGGCGGTGCCCGGGCGGGCGATCGTCCCCACCAGGTCGAGCATCAGGGAGCAGAAGAGGAAATCCCCCTCCTCCCCCACCCCGGGAAGGTCGCGATCGAGGAGTCCCAGGGTGTTGACGTGGAAGACGTCGTAGGGCAGATGGCCCGACAGCAGCGGTCGGCAGCGGAACCAGGCCTTGATGAAATCCAGGACCCGGGAAGGCTTGAGCAGGTCCCGGTAGATAAGTTTCACCCGCTCGACGGTCACCCGGCCGGCCAAAAGCGGGTAGAGAGAGATCTCCTCCCGCGCCTCCCCTTCCGGAGAAAGGCGGACGATCAGATCGTTGACCACCGGGAGAGGGATCCCCCGCCAGCGGACCAACTCCTCCCGGGAGAGGAGGAGGAAAATCTCCCCCTCCGGGGAGATGGCGAGGTCGTGGTGGGCCCGGCCGGAAAAGGTCCAGACCGGTTCGGAGTCCCGGTCGAGGCGGAGCAGCCCCCGGTCCCGGACAATGGCGAAGAGTCCGCCGTCCCCGGCCGGGGCGACGTGATGCCACCCCTCGCCGCCGAAATAATCCCAGGACCAGGAGCGGACGACCTCGCCTTCCCGGTCGATTAAAAAGGCGGCGGGGAGGTGCCGGGGGGAGTAAAGGTTGAGCCCCTCCCCTGATCTTCCCCGATCGAAGATCACCGCCCCCTTCTCCCCGGCCTCCCCCCGGCCCTTGACCCGGCTCAGGTAGGGGAGGGAGGTCAGGTCGGCCAGGGAGGATCTCCTCGCCGCCGGGTCCGCGGAGGTGACCAGCAGTCCCCGGACCGCCGCCAGGAAAACGCCGGCGGCCGCCAGGCAGAGAAACGCCATCCTCCCCCGCCGACGGAGGCGGAGAAAGAGGGCGAGCGCCGCCAGAAACAGGGCGGCCAGAAAAGACCAGGCGGCCAGCGGGAAGCAGAGCAGGAAGATAAAGAGCCGCTCCGACAGTCCGGCCGCCAGGAAGCCGGCGAAGCTGAAGAGCAGCAACCCGAAGAATGTCTTCTTCACGGCCTGCCCCCCGTCTGGATTGTCTCCAGGAATCTCAGCGCCGTCGGGCAAGGACCGTAGTTCTTCAGCGCCCACTCCCGCCCGGCCGCCGAGATCCGGTCCAGAACCGCCGGGTCCCGCTCCAGCAATCCCCGGGTCGGCTCGATATTCTCCGGGGAGAGACCGAGGTAGTGGACCCCGTTGACGGGAGAGACCGGGGGGGCCAGGCCGTAACTCCGGAAGTCGAGCCCGACAACGGCCGCCCCGGCGGCCAGCGACTCCCAGAAGCGCCAGCTCTCCCACTGAGCCACCCGCCCGGAGGCCGGATCGGGCCTCCGGGCCAGCCGAGAGAGAAACCGCTCGCCCCGGGAACTTTCAAGGAACCGGGGAAGGGCGGGGAGGAAGAAGCCGCCAAAGCAGGCCGCGGCCGCCGACTCCTTAAGCCGCCGGAAGTAGGCCGGATGGTGACGGCGGCCGGTCTGTTCCCAGAAGAGCCGGTCGAGCGGTTCCGGGGGCCGCTCCTCCCACCCTTCGGCGGTCCGGTCGAGGGGGAGGAGCGCTTCCAGCCGGGGATAGAAGAGCCGCTCGGCCAGCTCCCGCACCGGGTGGGAGAGCCGGAAGTTGGCCAGCAGGACCCGGCGCCGGGAGGCGAAGGGTCCGGCCCCGGCGGCGGCGGTGATGATCCGGTTGGAGAGGCCGAAGGCCCAGGGGCGGAAGTTGGGGGGATAGAAGCAGTTCCGGTTCCAGTGCCCGCGGAGGACGTGATCGAAGCGGGAAAACTCCCGCCGCCAGGCCGGGGTGACGTGGCCGTCGGAGAGGTCGAGGCAGACGGTGAGATGCTTCCGCCCGCGGCGGAAGAGATCGGGAGGGACCTTCCCCCCCGAGGAGAACCAGCAGCGGTCGATAACCACGACCGCGCAGTCGCCGGGGCCGATGGCGGGGTCGGGTTGGAAGAGGTAATCGTCCCCACCGGAACCGGTCCGCCAGTAGGACCGGTTGGAAAAATAGGGCACCCCCAGTTCCCGCAGCCCCTCGGCCAGGCAGACCGGGCCGTGCTGATAAAGAGCCCGGGCGGGCGGACCCGGGGGGGCGAGGTAGAAATAAACCGGGCCGGCAAATCCGCCCGGGAGTTCTTTTCCTCCGGAGTTCATTATCGCTCGCCTCGTCTTTTGCCGCCCCGGGGGGAAACCGGGGATTGATTCGCCCAGCCGGTTAGGGTATCTTTTCTCCCTCTTCACGCGTTAGCCCAAGGATAGCACAGCCGATGAAAAAGGTTAAATTAATCCCGGCCGCGGCGGCGGCGATCCTGGCCGCCGCCGGGGGTTTTTTCCTCGGGCGCGGCTTCGCCCCGGAACCGGACCGGACCCGGCTCCGTCCCCAGCCGGCCGCCACCGACTTCGAGGCCATCCGCTCGCTGCCCTATGTCGGGTCCGGTTCGCGAGCGGCCGGGGCCGGGAGCGGCGGGGTAATCGCCGGGAACCGGGAACTGGCTTCCTCGGGGTACAATCTCTACCTCTCCAGCCACCTCGACGGGGCCGACCTCCTCGATCTCGCGGGCAACCGCCTTCAGCGTTGGAAATCCCCCCGGGATGAGGTCCTCGCCCTCCTCCCCGAAAAACCGAAGCGAGGCAGCCTGACCGGACTGAGGTTCGCCCACGCTCTCCCCGATCTCGGTCTGCTGGCCATCCACGACTACATCGCCCTGGTCCGGCTTGATGCCGATTCCCGGGTTCTCTGGACATTTTCCGGCGAACCCCACCACGACCTCTGGATCACCCCCGGAGGGGAGATCTTCGTTCTGACCGCCCGGGAAGAGAAGATCCCCCGGCTCCACCCGAAGACCCCGATCCTGGTCGACTACATCACCGTCCTCGACCAGTCCGGAGAAAAGAAGCGCAACTATTCGATCCTGGAGATGCTGGAAAATTCCCCCTACTCCTTCCTGATCCCGGCGGTCAGCCGGATCGAGGACGACCAACCGCTCGACATCCTCCACGCCAACTCGATCCAGGTCTTCGACGGGAGACGGGCCGGGCGGGACCCGGAGATCTACCGGGAGGGGAATATCCTGCTCTCCCTGCGCAATCTCAGTTTAATCTTCATCTACGATCCGGAGAACCGGAAGATCGTCTGGGGCTGGGGTCCAACCAACCTCTCCTACCAGCACAAGGCCCGGCTGCTGGATAACGGGCGGATATTGATCTTCAACAACGGCCAGGAGACCTCGAAGGTGGTGGAGGTCGATCCCTTGTCCAGGCGGATCACCTGGGAATACCGGGGTGGCGAGGAGCATTCTTTCTTCACCCGGCTCCTCGGCGCCGCCCAGCGGCTCCCCAACGGCAACACTCTGGTCACGGAATCGGAGGCCGGGACCGCCTTCGAGGTCACCCCGGCCGGGGAGATCGTCTGGCGGTTCGTCAACCCGGGGGAGACCGGAGGAAAAATCTCGGTCATCCCGGAGATGCACCGCTACCCCCCGGATTACTTTACCGCCCCCCTCCCGGGGCCGGACTGAACCTCCGCTTCAGCCGTTTTTACCGAAGTCTTTCAACAGCCGGGGGAGGTTGCTTCTCCGTCCCCCCGTCCCGGCCGGGGTATCCGCCCAGAGGCGGCGGGAGATAACCCGGCGGTCGGCAGCCTCCGGCCCCCCGAAGATCAGGGTCAGGAAAGGGTGGCGCTCCAGCAGGCTGCGGATGAACTCCGGGGCCGCCCGGGCGCCGGAGAAGGGGAAGGCGAAGGGCGCCCGGGGCTGACCGGAAAGTTCCATCATCGCCCGGGTGGAGCAAACGATCTCCTCCTCCAGCTCCCCTTCCTTGAGGCCGTCAAGACGGGTGTGGAGGCGGCTGTGGCCGCCGATGGTAAAACCGTCGGCCGCCAGTTTCTTCACCTCCTCCTCGTCCAGGTAAGGCCGCTCCCGCTTTAGGTACTCCCGGGGATTGACCCCCAATCCCCGGCAGATCCGCTCCCGGATATCTCCCCCGGAGACCGCCGGGTCACCCACCGCCCGCAATCCGTCTTCCCGAGAGGCAAGCGGAGCGCCGAGAATATCTCCCAACCGCTTCAAGGCCGGCCGCAGCCGGCGGCGGTCCAGCGCGGCGAGGCGGGCGAGACAGAGGGCGGTAGCATTGCGGGAAGCCAGGTTCCTGTTCCCAACCAACTCCGAGGGGACGAAGAAGACCGCCGGAATCCGGTACTCAAGCAGCATCGGCCTCGCCTCGGTGAAGCATTCCCGGTAGCCATCGTCAAAGGTCACCAGGACCGCGTCCGGGGGAAAGGGGCGGTCGGCGGCGATGGCTTGCATAACTTCATCGTGGGAGAGAATACGGAAGTGACGGCGGAGATATTTCAGGTCGGCCGCGAAGGCTCGAGGAGTTTTGTACCGGTAGAGCGGCCGGAGATGGGGGAGGTCGCGGTCGGAGATCAGATGGTAGAAAAGAACGATCATTTGATAATTGGTAATCGGTAATCGATAGCCAGTGAACCGCTCAGGTAAAGGCGGTGTCGCCGTCCGGGTAGGCAAGCCGGATCTCCCCGGCGGCTTTCGCCAGCGGGCTTTCCGCGGTCCCGGGATGATAGAGATAGGCCCGGTCGCGGGGCCGGGCCAGCCGGCAAAGAAGCGAGGCCCGGCCGGTGGAAGGGATCAACTCCTCCGGGATATTCACAATATCCGCCCGGTACTCAACAGCCTGCCGGAGAGCAAAGAAAAGAACACAGCCGGAATCGCCCGCGGACGGAAAATGGTAATCCAGAATTTTCATCGTCCTCTCCCCCGCGACCGAGGAGAGGGAGAGAACAAAATACCCCCGGTATTCCCGCCCGCCACCTCTATAAACTTCGAACGCGGCCATCCGGAACAATCGTCTCCGGTGAGAGAAATAATAATCCGGACCGTCTGTCCCCGCCGCGCCGGATCCAACCACCCAGGGGTATTGGAGCATCCAGTTGACCACCTTGGGACCCCGGAAAAACTCCGCCGGGGGGGAGAGAGGGGACACCGGCAGCCAGGTTTCCTCCCGGACCCGTTCGGTCTTCCGAATGCAATATCCCGCCGGCGGCGCCGGAGAAAACCAGCTGCAGACGAAATTCTTCAGAGGACCGGGAAAATGTTTCAGTTTGAGCCGCCAATAGCGGTACCGGCCCAGCTCGGAGGCTCTCGCCACGTTAGTGATCAGCTTCCAGGCAACTGGAGAAAGATTGGTAAATACACTATCCGGCAGACGCCTTTTGAAATTTCTGGCCAGCAGGAGCCCCGTCGTGGTCTTCCGAAAATCAGGATGAAGGTACCAGGTTGAACCCCAGTTCACCTTCGAGAGACTGGCACCTCGCCGGAGCCAGCCCGGGAGCGCCCCCAGGTAGCCGGTCAGCCGCTTCCCACTGTAAGCGGCGAAGAGGACTATATCCCTGGGGTCGGCGACCGGGTTACGGGCCTGGGCCCGGGCCCGCTGGGGGGTGATCGGGAGCAATCCGCCCTCCTTGGCCTCGGCCAGGACGGCGGAGGCGAACTCCTCCAATTCCCCGGCCCGGACCGCTTCCACCCTTATGCTGGATCGAACGTTTTTGCTGATGGGGATATCTCCGCCGATTATTGTTTGCCGGCCGACTCCCGGTCAAATCGGGCCGGACCCGGGGTGAAGGGCGGCTCGCCCTCGAGAAAACCCTGTTCGGTGAGAAAGCGGTCGGTCGCCCAGAGGGTTTGGCGGAAGGGCCGATTGCCCTTCTCGCCGTAATTAAAAAAGCCGTGGCCCAGACCCCGGAAAGTGACCAGGATACACTCGTTGCCGGATTCCTTCATCAGATTGGTAAAAAGCGCCGCCGTCTGGTAGGGGACAGTATGGTCCTCGGTCCCCTGGAAGATGATGGTCGGGGGGAGGCCGGGGCGGACCAGGTAGATCGGGGAGGCCTCTTGCGCCCTACCTCCGAAGGCCTTCGGTCCCTCGAGGAAGTTGACATCAAGGGCCGGGTTGAAGAGAACCAGGGCATCCGGCACGGGGCTGATCTCGAGGTCGTCGGCGGGATCGTCGAAACCGCTCGACATCGCCGCCGTCGCCGCCAGATGGCCCCCGGCCGAACCGCCGCCGGCGGCGAGCTTCTCAGGGTCGATCCCCAGCTCTCCGGCGCGGGACCTCAGCCAGCGGATGGCGGAGTTCCCGTCGGCCATCGCCGACGGGGGCGTGGTCGCGTGCCGCCCCTCGACCCGGTATTCGGCCGAGGCCGCCACCATCCCCCGGTAGGCGAGGTAGCGACAATGGGGGAAGAACTGCTCGGGGGAACCACCGTACCACCCCCCGCCGTGGAAGAAGACGATCGCCGGGCAGCGGTCAAAGGACCGGTGGCCGGCGGGGAAGAAGAGGTGGATCCGCAGCTCGTCCTCCCCGATCGCCTTGTAGATGACCGAGCGGTAAACCGTCCCCCGTTCGGCCGCCGTGATGAAATCCGGGGTGAGGGCCGCGCAACCGGCCAAAACCACCGCCAGCCCTGCCACCGCCAGTCGGACTAAAAACATAAAAGTCTTCACCGGATTCATTATGATATACTTTTCGCCAAGCTATCTGCTAATGCCGCGTCTTCTAAATAACCTGAATAACTATAGCCTTTACGAAGAGGAGGCAGGGAGCAATCTGTGCCGGGAAAAAAAACGGGGTTGCTTCGCTTCCGCTCGCAATGACCTGAAGCTATATGAATCTCTCAGACACGAGACTAAATTAGTCTATATTAACTCACAGCCAGCGGGAGAGAAAGCGTGATTTCTCCGGAAAACCACAATCCCCACCCGGGAGAAGATATTTCCTGTCCGGTCTGCCAAAAGCCGGAAACCAAGAGCTTCTTCCCGGACTATCGGCTCTGCCCGGAATGCGAAGCCGTCTTTCTCGAACCGGATCGACTCCCCGGGCCAAAAGAAGAGAGGGAGCGCTACCTCCTCCACGAAAACGACCCCGGCGACCCCGGCTACCGGAGGTTCCTCTCCCGCCTGGCCGGTCCGCTGCTGAAACAGCTGCCTTTCGGGAGTGAGGGTCTCGACTACGGCTGCGGGCCGGGGCCGGCCCTGGCCCGGATTATGGAGGAAGCCGGCCACCGGATCCGACTCTACGACCCCTTCTTCTTCCCCGACCCCGGAGTGCTGGAACGAAGTTACGACTTCATCACCTGCACCGAGACGGCCGAGCATTTTCACAATCCGGCCAGGGAGTTCGCCCGCCTTGACCGACTGCTGAAACCCGGAGGATGGCTGGGGATAATGACCGCCTTCCGACCTGACAACGACGATTTCCCAAGCTGGCACTATCGACGGGACCCCACCCACGTGGTATTTTACCGGGAGAAGACCTTCCGTCGTCTGGCCAAACGCTTCGGCTGGCGATGCGGGTTCCCGGCTCAAGATATCTTCCTGGCCCGGAAAAGAAAGTAATCGGTAATCAGTAATCGGTATGGTCGAGGGATTGATCAGTGTAATCAGTGGACTAAAAAAGGGGCCGGGGCGGGGCCGATCCCGATAGCGATTAATTTCCCAGTATTGCGAAGAGCGGTATGAAATTTGACCTGATCATCTTTGACGCCGACGGAACGCTGAGGCGTTGTACAGTCCCGGGCCAGGTCTGTCCCAACCGTCCCGGCCAGTGGGAACTTCTGCCCGGGGTCAAGCGGACCCTGGCCGCGATCGAATGGGGATCGCCCCTCCGGGGCCGGACCGCCCTGGGGATCGCCAGCAACCAGGCGGGGATCGCCCGGGGATATCTGAGCGAACAATCGGCTCTAAAGATGCTGGAAGACACTGTGAAGGCGGCGGCCGGCTTCCCGCCGGTCACCGGCTCGGTCGAATTCTGTCCGCATAACATCCGGGAGGGTTGTTCCTGCCGGAAGCCGGCACCGGGGATGCTGGAGCGGCTGATGGCTTTCTGGGGGACAGTCCCGAAACGAACGCTCTTCGTCGGGGATATGGCCAGCGACCAGGGGGCGGCAATCAACGCCGGTTGCGAATTTACCTGGGCGGCCGATTTTTTCTCCGGGGACTGAAGAAACCTCACCAGGACCGGTTTGCCGCAGGAGCGCCCTGATGGTATATTCTACCTGAATTGAGCGATTCTATGCGGCGAACTGCACCAATCTTTTGCGTCCGAAC
>CAYXKT010000097.1:0-10898 GCA_964465735.1 uncultured bacterium | reverse complement strand
GGACGCAAAAGATTGGTGCAGTTCGCCGCATAGAATCGCTCAATTTAGGTTTAATCTGGACTTATCTCTTCCCGGTTGCCGGGAAGAAATCACTGAGTTATAATTGGTCCCCCAGCCTTCAGACCAATCTGTTAATCTCGAGTAGGAGTAAGCGGATACTATGTCAAAAAGCCTCTATATCACAGCTACCGAGGCCAAGAGCGGGAAGACCTCCGTTGTTCTCGGCCTGACCGATCTCGCCCTGCGCAATGCCCAGCAGCCGGGCTTTTTCCGCCCGATCATCAATGATGGTCCGGGCGCGGTCGATGATATCTC
This sequence comes from uncultured bacterium, assembly GCA_964465735.1. Classification (GTDB taxonomy): domain Bacteria; phylum Auribacterota; class Erginobacteria; order Erginobacterales; family Erginobacteraceae; genus Erginobacter. The sequence goes on along the minus strand of CAYXKT010000097.1, from coordinate 10,583 downwards.
CCTGATCTCTTCCCGGTTCGAAACTGAAACACCGGTGAGGGAGATGTACGCCCTCACCTGGTCGAAGGTGATGGAATTGATGGCCCAGAACAAGCAGGGAGTGATCTGGAATGAGATCATCCGGGCCTATCAGAACCTGGAGGAGAAACACGACTTCATCCTCTGCGAGGGGACCGACTTCAGTTCCTCCTCCACGGCCTTCGAGTTCGATATCAACGCCGAGATTGCCGATATGCTCGGCATCCCGGTTTTGCTGGTGGCCAGTGCCGATGCCAGGACCCCCGACCAGACACTGCAGGCGATTGAACTGGCCCATAGTTCCCTGACCCGCAAGGGCTGTCGGATCATCTCCACCCTGATCAACCTGGTCCACCCGGAAAAACGGGAGGGCCTGGTTGCTTATCTGAAAGCTTCCGGTCGTCCGATTGATAACTGTTCGCTCTGTCTGCTCCCCTACGATAGTCTGATGGCCGCCCCCAACCTCCAGGAGATCGCCGGGAGCCTGGGTGCGACCAAGCTCTATGGCGGTGATCTTCACGAAGAGCACGTCTATGATTACCTGGTGGCGGCGATGCAGTTGCAGAATATGGTCGAGCATATCAAGTTCGGCTCACTGGTTATCGTTCCCGGCGATCGGGTGGACGTGATCATCGGCTGTCTCTCCGCGGTGGCCTCGCGGACGATGCCCTATATTTCGGGGATCATCCTCACCGGGGGTTTTGTTCCCGAGGGGAAGGTCAAGCAGATGATCGAGGGACTCAACGTCACCGTTCCTATCCTTTCCGTATCCGAGGAGACCTATCGGACGGTCAAAAGGATCAGCGATACGCCGAGCGGAATCTCGCCCCACGACGAGCGGAAGATCACCCAGGCCCTGAGCATCTTTGAGGAGAACGTGGATTTTGATAAATTGGCCGGTCGGATCTTCAGCTCCGGTCCCCACGGGGTCTCGCCGAAGATGTTCGAGTATCGTCTGATCTCCGAGGCTCGCTCCCAGCGGCAGCGGATTGTCCTTCCGGAAGGGGAAGAGGAGCGAATTCTGCTGGCGGCGGAGAGCCTGATCAGTCGGAAGGTTGCCGACATCATCCTCCTGGGGAATCGGGACTCGATTACCGCCAAGATCGCTCGCCTTGGTCTGAAGCTTGACGAGGCGGAGATTATTGATCCGCTCGATTCGGAACTCTTCGATCAATATGTCAGCCTTTATCAAAAGCTGCGGCAGCATAAGGGAGCAACCGAGGAAGCGGTCCGGGACGCGATGCGCGACCATTCGCTTTTTGGGACAATGATGGTTTACCGGGAGGAGGCTGATGGGATGGTCTCGGGTTCGATCAATACCACGGAAAATACCATCCGTCCGGCTCTCCAGCTGATCAAGACCCGGCCCGGGTTTTCCATTGTTTCCAGCGTCTTTTTTATGTGTCTCCAGAGCCGGGTTCTGGTGTACGGAGACTGCGCCATCAATACCGATCCCAACGATGAACAGTTAGCCGAGATCGCGCTGAGTTCCGCCGGCACCGCCCGTGATTTTGGCATTGACCCCAGGGTGGCGATGCTCTCCTACTCCAGCGGAGAATCAGGTAAGGGGGCCGACGTGGAAAAGGTCCGCCGAGCCACCCGGCTGGCCCGGGAACTGGCCGAACAGATGTATCCGGGCCTGTTGATCGATGGACCGATGCAGTATGACGCCGCGGTTGACCCCGGGGTGGCCCGGATCAAGATGCCGGAGAGCAAGATCGCCGGCACCGCCACGGTCCTGATCTTTCCCGATCTCGATACCGGTAATATCACCTATAAAGCGGTCCAGCGGTCGGCCGGGGCGGTTGCGATCGGTCCGATTCTCCAGGGGCTGAAGAAACCGGTCAACGATCTCAGCCGGGGTTGTTCGGTCGCCGAAATTATCAATACCGTGGCCATTACCGCTATCCAGGCTCAGGCTGCCCAGGAGGCGGCCACTTAAGATGGCCGGAAGCCGGCTCACCAGCTACCAAATTCCCGGTTCTTTTCCCCGGCCGGTCCTGGCTCTGGGCGGGGATCAGAAGAGCCGCTTCGGCCTGGCCCGGGGGAGAGAGATTATGATCTCCTCCGACTTCGGCGATCTCCGCTCCCCGGATAACCTCTCCGCTTTCGAAAATGCCCTGGCCGCCGCCTGCCGGAGGGAAAAGTTTATCCCCCGGACTGTGGTCCGCGACCTTCATCCCGCCGCCGCCGGCTTCCAGATGGCTTCACGCTGGGCCGCCGGTTTCTCTCCCCCGGCGACCGTAGTTGAAATCCAGCACCACCACGCTCACCTGGCGGCGGTCCTAACCGAGCACGGGTACAGCGGAGAGGCGATCGGGATCATCTGGGATGGAACCGGCTACGGCAGTGACGGTGCCGCCTGGGGAGGGGAGTTCCTGGTCGGCGACGTAACTTCTTATCGCCGGGCGGCCCATCTCGAGTACGTCCCCTTGCCGGGGGGGGAGAAAGCGGTCCTCCAACCCTGGCGGATGGCCTTTTCCTATCTTCGACACTGCGGTCGGCTCGACGCTTTTTCTTCCGCCGGCCAGCCGGATCCGGGGCCCCGGGCGCGGGAACTGCTGGAGGCGATGATCGAGAAGCAACTTAACTCCCCCCCCACTTCCAGTATGGGGCGGCTCTTTGACGGTGTCTCTGCCCTTCTGGGGACAGGTTGGGTCAACGACCATCCGGCGGCGGCGGCCGCCGCCCTGGAACTGAGCGCTTCGGAGGGGGAGCCCTCGCCCTATCCTTACAGTCTCAACCGCCGTTCGCGGCCTTACCGGATCGAGCTCTGTCCGCTCTTGACCGCTCTCCTCGGTGACCTTGAGTCCGGCCGCCCCCGAGGGGAGATCGCCGGACGGTTCCACTCCACGGTGGTCGCGATCGGAATGGAGACCGCCCGGTTGTTGAGCCGGGAGACCGGGATCCGAGAGGTGGTCTTATGCGGAGGGGTATTTTACAACCGGCGGATCCGGGGAGGCTTGACCGCCGCCCTGATCTCGTCGGGGTTGAACCCTTTGCTCCCGATCGAGATTGAGATTGGAGACGGCGGCCTGGCCCTCGGCCAGGCCGCGGCGGCCGGTTTCCCGGATTACTCGCGAAAAGGGTCAAAATAGTGTACACTGTTTTCTGCTCGCTTGAACAAATTGATCCCGATAGCGGGTGATTAAAGGTCAAACCAACGGAAATGGCAATTCTGAATTCTGACTCCTAAACTACTATGTGCCTCGCGGTCCCGATGAAAATTTTAACGGTGGCGGGCGATACCGCTCGGGCCTCTCTCTTTGGCCTGGTTCAGGAGATTGATGTCCGCCTGCTGGATAGCCCCGCTGTGGGTGATTACGTGATCGTTCACACCGGCTTTGCCATCTCCCGGCTCGACCCGGAGGAAGCTCGAAAGACCCTCGAACTCTTCCGGAAGTATTCTCCGGACCGGGAATGCCCTTCTGCGCCCTGCGCTTCCAGTGAAAAGCCAATCGATTAACTCCGAATTATTCCGCGATCCTCTCCACGCGCAAGCGTTGGCCGAGGATATCGGCCGGCTCGCCCGGGGCCGATCTCTGCGGTTGATGGAAGTCTGTGGGACGCATACCGTGGCCATCGCCCGTTCGGGTTTGAGGAGTCTGCTTCCGGAAGAGATCCGGCTGGTCTCCGGTCCCGGTTGCCCGGTCTGTGTCACTCCGCAGGGGATCATCGATAAGATGATCGCCCGGGCCGGGCAACCGGGGACGATCCTGGCTACCTTTGGGGATATGCTGAGTGTTCCGGGGACGTCCTCTTCTCTGAAAGCGGAGAAGGCGAAGGGGGCAGATGTCCGGATCATCTGTTCTCCCCTTCAAGCTCTTGATCTGGCCCGTGCCTGCCCCGGCCGCCGGGTGGTCCTGCCGGCAATTGGTTTTGAGACCACGCAGGCCCCGCTGGCCGCCGCCGTCCGGGAGGCGGCAGAGACCGGACTGGAGAACTTTTTTCTGATTGCCGCCGGCCGGCTGATTCCCCCGGTCCTGAAGTCTCTTTTTTCCGATCCGGAAATTAGTATTGATGGGCTGCTCTGTCCCGGCCACGTCAGCGTGATCATTGGACTCGAGCCTTACCGGAGACTGGCCCATCGTTACCGGGTCCCCTGCGTGGTGGCCGGGTTCGAACCGATCGATATCCTGGGAGGGATCCGGGAACTGATCGACCAGGTGACGGTAGGTCGGGCCGAGGCGGTCAACCTCTATCCCCGGGCAGTCCGGGATGGAGGTAACCCTCGGGCCCGTCGGGAGATCGAGCGAGTCTTTAAGCCCGCCAAAGCCGAGTGGCGGGGGATGGGAACTATCCCGGCCAGTGGCCTGGCGATAAGAGGCGAATACCGCTGTTTCGATATTGACCGGCACGATCCGATCGATATTCCTTCTCCGGTCGAAACCCCCGGCTGTATCTGTGGACAGGTCATCAAGGGAGTGGCCAGTCCGGCCGATTGCCCTTGTTTCGGCTCGGGCTGCGACCCTTCCCATCCGCTGGGACCCTGTATGATCTCAGCGGAGGGTGCTTGCGCGGCCTGGTTCCGCTACGGTGACAAGAAGAACGGCTTTAGCCGGGAGAGTGACTGATGAGTGATCCAACCCTGATTACCCTGGAGGCGGGCGGCGGCGGCCGGGCCGGGCGGGACCTGGTCGAGAAGTTAATCCTTCCCCGTTTTGCCAACCGGTTTCTCCGCTCGCTCCCCGATGCCGCCATTCTGGACCGGATCCCCGGCCAGCCGGCTTTTACCACCGATTCCTTTGTCGTCTCCCCGCTCTTCTTTCCCGGGGGGGATATCGGCAAGCTCGCCGTCTGCGGGACGATCAACGACCTTTCGGCGGCGGGGGCCAGACCGCTCTACCTCTCTTGCTCTTTGATTATTGAAGAGGGACTGCCGGTCGAGACTCTGGAGCAAGTTTTGACTTCAATGGCCCGGACGGCCAAGCGGGCCGAGGTGATGATCGTCACCGGAGACACCAAGGTGGTGGAGAAGGGTAACGCTGACCGGCTTTATATCAACACCGCCGGGGTCGGGTCGGTCCCGGCCGGGGTGGCTCTCTTTGCGGATCGGATCCGGCCGGGGGACGCAGTCATTCTCAGCGGGCCCCCGGGGGAGCACGGACTGGCGATCCTGGCCGCCCGGGAAGGGTTGCCGATCAGTCCCCAGTTAAAAAGCGACTGTCGGCCACTGGGCTGCCTGGCCGCGGCGATGACCGCTTTCGGGGCCGATCTGAAGTTTATGCGGGATCCGACCCGGGGCGGTCTGGCCGCGATTTTCAACGAACTGGTCTCCCCGAAGAAATTCGGGATCGAGATTGAGGAGCAGCTTCTCCCGCTGAGGGGAAAGTTCCGGGCGGCCCTGGAGATCCTCGGCCTCGACCCCCTGGTCCTGGCCGGGGAGGGGTTGCTCTGCGCCATTGTTGCTCCCGCCGCCGCCCCCCGGTTGATCGAGGTGATGCGGCGAGATCCGGCCGGGACGCGGGCCCGGGTGATCGGCCGGGTGACCGAGCGTAATCCGGGAACGGCGGTTTTAAAGACCGCCGCCGGCGGCGGGCGGATCATCGATTGGCCTACCGGCGACCCCGTGCCGCGTATCTGCTGACTGGTTTGCCCGAATAAAAAACAGACAGGATCTACGGGGTCTCCAGGATAGTCTAAGGGCTGAGGGAGGGGAGAGAGGTCATCGGCCGGTTTCGGCAGTGGGACCCGCGGAGCCTGAGAGGGGCCGGGGCGGGGGGATAATCCGCCCAAACCGCGGTTAGAAAAAAGGGGCTATGGTGGGGGATTAACCGAGTTGAATTAGTGGATTTTGAGATTAGGGAAGATGACTTCGCTGAGGGAAGAGAGGATAAATCCAATACTAATCTGGGGGGCGGCCGCGGCCTCGCTCCTGATCCACGCTCTGCTCATCTTTGGCCTGCGGAAGATCCCGATTGTCTCCCCGGGGGCGCTCCTGATCGAGCCACCCGAACGCCGGGTGGCCCTCCGATTTATCGACTCCCCGGAGCGGATCGAGCCGGTCGAGGAGGTTCCGCTCACCGACCTGGTCTCGGACCGTGACAGCCTGGCCCAGGATATGGTCCCCGACCGGGTTGAAGTTGATGAATCTCCCCGAGCGGTCGGCATTGCCCGGGAGAGGAGTGTCCGCAAAGAACCGGGGGGCGAACCGAAGCCGATCCAACCGCCCGGGCGGGAGGCGGAGGCGTCCCCGGAGCGTTTGACGGGGGTTGGAATCCGGGACGTTCAGATAGTTTCCCCCAAGCAGAGTCCCGCCAAGTCAGCGGCGGAGAGCCCGATCGTTGCCCACGGGGAAGATAAGTTCTACTCGCCGGAGGAGGACAGCCCGGAGGGCCGGGCGAGGATATTAAAGCAGATCTCCTACAATATGCGCTCAAATGAGGTGGGAAAATATCTCTCCCGCCTCAAGCCCCGGGTGGTTAATCTCTGGCACTTCAACGTGATGCAAAGTACCTTTTACGTTCGTTCAGGCTCAACCCACGTTCTTTTCAAGATCTTGCCCGACGGTTCGGTGGGGAAGGTAATGGTCAACAAGCACGATGGCCCTGACCTGGAGATGCGTTACGGCCTCAAGGCGATCAAGATGGCCCAGCCTTACGAACCGCTGAGCCGGGAGGTCCTCGATTACATCAAGGACGATGGGCTCTGGCTGGAATTCCGGTTCCAGTACCGGTGATGGTTGTTCGGGGATGAACGACGGGGAAGATTCTTGCCCGGCGGGGACCGATCGGGTATCTTTAATCAGATTGATCTGCGAAATATCAATTATTCTGCATCACTCGAGTTATGGGTGTTAGAAGCTGTCCGACAAATTATAAATTGTCATCGCGAGGAGGTCCGAAAGTCTTCGGACCGGCGAAGCGATCTCAGCTCACGAACAGTATAGCTTCCTTCCCAACAGGTTGAGATTGTTTCCTCTCCTCCGCTTCGCTCCAGGGACCGGCAATGACCAAAATTTGACAACACCAGTTATTGTCGGATAGCCTCGTTATAAAAACAGAACAGTTTCAGGCATAAATCGGGTTCAGAAATACACCCAGACCATCAGTAATAATATTTCAGGAGAGAAACGAAGATGATTCAACTATTGTTCCGAGGCGGTTATACGATGATCCCCATCCTGATCTGTTCGGTGGTCTCGCTGGCGGTGATCATTGAGCGGGCTTTCAGCCTCCGAGCGTCACGGGTTCTTCCCCCCATCCTCCTGAAGGAACTCGAGGGCTCCGGCCGATCGTTGGACGAGCTGGCCGGGAAGTTGAAAGGAGAACGGGGGGTTATGGCCCGAGTATTGGAGTCCGGACTGGAGAACCCCGGACTGACCCTGGCGCAGAATCGGGAGATGATCCTGGCGGCCGAGAAGGCCGCCGCTTCCCGGCTGGAGCGGGGGCTGACCCTGCTCGAGATTGTGGCCGTCATCTCTCCTCTGCTCGGACTCTTGGGGACAGTAATCGGGATGGTTCAGGTCTTTGAGGTTGTCTCCCAGGTTGGGGCCGGCCACGCCCAGGCCCTCTCCCGGGGGATATCCCAGGCCCTGATCTCGACCATCGCCGGGTTGGTGGTGGCGATCCCCGCTTTGATCGCCCATAGTGTTTATAGCCGGAAGGTGGATAGCCTCCTGCTCCGGATCGAGCAGGCCAGTGCCCGCCTCCTTATCCGGCTCTCCCGATGAGAAGAGACCGGAAAAGAAATAAGATTGTCATCAATATCACTTCGTTGATTGACGTGATTTTTCTGCTCCTGATATTTTTTTTGGTCACTTCAACTTTTTCCGAACAGCCGGCTCTGCGGATTGACCTCCCTCGAGCCTCATCTTCCGGGATCGGGCGGAGGGAGGAGATGGTCCTGGCCGTGACCCGGGAAGGGAACTTCTTTTTCGACCAGGAACCGATCGAGCGGGAACAGCTGGTGGAACGGCTGGCGGAAGCGGCCCGGATGCTGGAGGAACCCACCCTGGTCTTGAAGGCCGATCGCCAGGTCTCTTACGGACTGATCGTGGAGCTGATGGATATCTCCCGTCGAGTTGGTCTGGAGAAGATCGTCGCCCTGACCGCCGGCGAGGAGGGGACCGGCTCCGAGGATCTCCTCTGGCGGGAGCGGGAAGAATAAAAAATCCTCCGCGGCGGCGCCGAGGACGCGAAGGACAGGTGTTTTTTCCAGAGTATAAAGAGAATACAGAGAGCTGGACGCATACCGGGGTTGAAATAGGATTGTAATCCCAGTATCTTCGGCCTTCGCGTTCCCCGCGTCTCCGCGGGGAAAAAGTTTTAGTCGGTGGAACCGAAAAGTTCTCCTCGGGCGCCAGGAATGATCGAACGGTAACTTCAGGCAATTTAGGCACTGCAAATTTTAGGCATTTACTATGTACCGAATCGTGGAATCAAGAAGGTTGACCCCGGAGGCGGTCTTGCTTCGGGTTCTGGCTCCCCAGATCGCCCGGAAACGGAGGGCTGGTCAGTTCGTTATCCTGAGAGTTGACGAGCAGGGCGAGCGGATCCCCCTGACCATCGTTGACTCCGCCCCCGAGGCCGGGACCATCACTCTGGTGATCCAGGAGGTGGGGACCAGTACGCGGAAACTGGGGCAGCTGAAGGTGGGCGAGGCAATTCTCGATCTGACCGGACCGCTTGGACATCCCACCGAGGTGAAGAAGTGGGGCCGGGTGGTCTGCCTGGCCGGTGGGATTGGGGTGGGCGAGGTTCTCCCGGTAGTTGAATCGCTCCGCGCGGCCGGGAATATGACGTTGGCCATCGTCGGGGCTCGGACCCGGGACCTGTTGATCCTGGAGGAGGAGATGCGGGCCGCTGCTGACGAACTCTACATTACTACCGACGACGGCAGCTATGGCCGCCCCGGGCTGGTGACCGACGTCCTGCTCTCATTGATTAACGACGGTGTCGTCCCGGACCGGGTCTATGCTATCGGTCCCCTGCTGATGATGAAGGCGGTCGCCGATCTCACTCGGCCTTACGGTATCCCTACCGTAGTCTCTCTCAATGCCTTGATGGTTGATGGGACCGGGATGTGCGGCTCCTGCCGGGTGACGGTGGGCGGGGAGAGGAAGTTCACCTGCGTTGATGGCCCTGACTTCGACGGGCACCAGGTGGATTTCGATGAATTGATCCAGCGCCAGAAGATCTACCTCGACCCGGAGAAGAGATCACTGGAGCGGTTCGAAGAGTGTTCCGGGGAATGTCATCTCCGATGAAGATCCCCCGTCAGAAGATGGTTGAACAGGATCCGAAGTCCCGGATCGCCAACTTCGACGAGGTCCCCCGCGGCTTCACCCCTGAACAGGCCCAGGCGGAGGCCTCGCGTTGCCTTCAGTGTCCTAACGCTCCCTGCCGGTCAGGCTGTCCGGTCGAGATCGATATCCCCGCCTTTATCCTGAAGATCAAGGAAGGGGACTTCGCCGGCGCCCGGGAGAAACTTCTCGAGACCAACTCCCTCCCCGCTGTCTGCGGCCGGGTCTGTCCACAGGAAGACCAGTGTGAGAAGGTCTGTGTCTTGGCCAAAAAGGGTGAGCCGGTGGCGATCGGGGCCCTGGAGCGTTTTGCCGCTGACTGGAAGGGGGAGCAAAGCCGGCCGGAACCGCCTGCCGTAGTGGGAAAGAAAGCGAAAGTGGCGGTGATCGGGGCCGGTCCGGCCGGCCTGACCGCCGCCGCCGACCTGGCTCGGATGGGTTACCAGGTGACTCTCTTCGAGGCCCTTCATCAGTCGGGAGGGGTCCTGGTTTATGGGATCCCCGAGTTTCGGCTCCCGAAGTCGATCGTCTCCGCCGAGATCGAGAAGATGCAGAAGCTGGGGGTGAAGATGGAGCTGAACCAGATGGTGGGTGTGACCGTCTCGGTGGAGGAACTCTTCGATTCCGGGTTCAAAGCCGTCTTCATCGGAACCGGGGCCGGCCTGCCGAGGTTTTTGGGTATACCGGGCGAGAACTTAAACGGTGTCTATTCGGCCAACGAGTATCTGACCCGGGTCAATCTGATGAAGGCCCACCGCTTCCCCGAGTACGATACTCCGGTGATCCGTGGGGAGGAGGTCTGTGTGATCGGTGGTGGGAATGTCGCGATGGACTCCGCCCGGACCGCGCTGAGGTTGGGAGCGGACGAGGTGACAATCGTTTACCGCCGTTCTCGAACCGAGGCCCCGGCCCGGGTCGAGGAGATCCACCACGCCGAGCAGGAAGGGGTGATCTTTAAATTCCTCACTCTGCCGCTGAAGTACCTTGACGACGGAAAGGGTTGGGTCAAGGGGCTGGGGTGCCGGCAGATGGAACTGGGCGCGCCCGATGCCTCCGGTCGCCGCCGCCCAATCCCCGTCCCGGGTTCTGAGTTCACCATTGACTGCGACCTGGCTGTGGTGGCGATCGGCAATGATCCCAACCCCTTGCTGCGCCGGGCATTGCCGGAGTTAAAGCTGGGGCGGGCGGGAACGATCGAGATCGACCCGGAGACCGGGGCTACCTCAATCCCCGGCGTCTTTGCCGGGGGCGACATCACCACCGGCGCCGCCACCGTGATCGAGGCAATGGGCGCCGGGAAAAAAGCCGCCCGCGGCATCGA
>CAYXKT010000096.1:0-11197 GCA_964465735.1 uncultured bacterium | reverse complement strand
AACAGAGATTAGGTTGAAGGTTGAATATTGCCGAAATGCGGAATTTGGCGATATTATAATAGACGGAATGTCCGTGGGTGTAAATTATGGCGGATAATCGATCTTTCGATATCTCGCCAATCCTATGGTGCCAAGATGGACAGATCGGATGCAGCAAGTGCTTGACGATAGTTGGCATAAAGCCAAACAATAAAGCAAAGGACAGAAAAGCAAAGGGCCGGGAGCCGGCGGCCGGATGAATTATTGGTCGGATTGCGCGGCGGTCGTTGACCGGCAGGGTATCTCCTCCGGACGGATAAAATTATACGTAAAATCAGAACGGCACCCCGCTTGCCGATCACTGATTATCGAGTACTGCCCCCTCCGCTCCCTCGCTCTTCCGGAAGACCATCCGATCCCCGGCCGGATCGTAGTCGGCCTGGATATGGTCACCGTCGGCAAACTCCCCTTCCAGGATCTTTAAGGCCAGAGGATTCTCGATCTCTTTCTGGATCAGCCGCTTCAAGGGACGAGCGCCAAAGGCGGGGTCATAACCGATCCGGGCCAGGTACTTCCGGGCGGAGCTGGTCAGCTCCAGAGTCATCTTCTGCGCGGCCATCCGCCGGGCCAGGAAGGACGCCTGGAGATCGACGATCTGCTCGATCTCTTCCCGAGAGAGGCTGGTAAAAATGATAATGTCATCGACTCGGTTGAGGAATTCCGGCCGGAAGTGCTCCCGAAGCTCGGCTAAAACCCGCTCCCTCATCTCCTGAGGATCCTTCTTTTTCTCCGCGTACTCCTGGATCACCGGGGAACCGATATTGGAGGTCATAATCAAGATCGTATGCTTGAAATTGACCTTCCTCCCCTGCCCGTCGGTCAGTTGCCCATCGTCGAGGATCTGGAGCAGAGCATTGAAGACATCGGGGTGGGCCTTCTCGATCTCATCAAAGAGGATCACCGAGTAGGGCCGGCGGCGGACCGCCTCGGTCAGCTGGCCGCCCTCGTCGTAACCAACGTAGCCGGGCGGGGCACCGATCAGCCGGGAGACGGTATGCCGCTCCTGGTACTCCGACATATCCATCCGGACTATCGACTTCTCGTCATCAAAGAGGTATTCGGCCAGGGCCTTGCCCAGCTCGGTCTTCCCCACCCCGGTCGGACCCATAAAAATAAAAGAGCCCAGCGGCCGGTTCGGATCGGACATCCCCACCCGGCCCCGCCGGATGGCGTTGGCGACAGCGGAGATCGCCTCCTCCTGACCGATCACCCTCTGGTGGAGCCGCTCCTCGACCCGGATCAGCTTCTCCATCTCCCCCTCTAAAAGCCGGCTGACCGGGATCCCGGTCCAGTTCCCGACTACGGTGGCGATATCATCCGCGTCTACCTCTTCCTTGAGCATCCGGCCGTCCTTCTGGAGTTCGGCCAGCTGCTGCTTGGCCTCCTCAAGTTTCTTCTGCAGCTCGATCTTCTCCCCATATTTCAACTGAGCCGCCCGCTCCAGGTCTCCCGCCCTCTCGGCGGCGCCTTCCTCCACCTTCAGCGCGTCGATCCTCTCCAGGAGTTTACTGATAACCGAGATCGCTTCCTTCTCATTCTGCCAGCGGGCCTTGAGGGTCCGGCTCTCTTCCCGGAGATTTTGGAGATTAGTCTCGATCTGGGCTCGACGCTCCAGACTCGAGGGGTCCTTCTCCTTCTTCAAAGACTCCTTCTCAATCTCCAGCTGCATAATCTTCCGTTCCACCTCATCAATCTCGATCGGCATACTTTCGATCTCAATCTTGAGCTGGGAGGCTGCCTCATCCATCAGGTCGATCGCCTTGTCGGGCAGGAAGCGGTCGGAGATATAGCGGTCGGAGAGGGTCGCGGCGGAGATCAGGGCCGGGTCGGTAATCCGGACCCCGTGATGGGCTTCGTACCTCTCCTTGAGCCCCCGGAGGATGGCGATGGTCGCCTCGACCGAAGGCTCGCCGACATAAACCGGCTGAAACCGCCGCTCCAGGGCGGCGTCCTTCTCGATACGCTGACGATATTCGTCAATGGTGGTCGAGCCGACGCATCTAAGCTCCCCTCGAGCCAGAGCGGGCTTGAGCATATTCGAGGCGTCCATCGCCCCCTCGGCGGCCCCGGCCCCGACAATAGTATGGAGTTCGTCGATAAAGAGGATGATCTTCCCTTCCGCCTGCTCGACCTCGCTCAGGACCGCCTTCAGGCGATCTTCAAATTCACCTCGGTACTTGGCCCCGGCAATCAGAGCCCCAATGTCCAGGGAGAGCAACCGCTTATTTTTTATCCCTTCCGGGACATCCCCGGTCATTATCCGGGTGGCCAGTCCCTCGGCGATCGCGGTCTTCCCCACCCCCGGCTCCCCGATCAAAACCGGGTTGTTCTTGGTCCGCCGGGAGAGGACCTGGATCACCCGCCGGATCTCATCGTCGCGGCCGATCACCGGGTCGAGTTTCCCCTGGCGGGCCAACTCGGTCAGGTCGCGGGCAAAGCGGGTCAGAGCCTCGTATTTCTCTTCCGGATTGGGATCGACCACCCTCTGACAGCCCCGGATCTCAACCAGGACCTGGAGAATCGTGTCCCGAGTCACCCCGAGTTCACTCAGGGCCTTTCCAGCCGGAGAATCGGACTCAGCCAGGGCGAGCAGGAGGTGTTCCACGGAGAGGTACTCGTCCTTAAGACTTTTCGCCTCTTCCCAGGCCAGGTTGAGAATCTTGTTCGACAGAGGCGAAAGATAGGCGGTCCGGGGACCGCCGCCGTGGACTTGGGGGATCCGCTCCAGGTTCTCCCGACAGCGGCTGATCACATCTTCCGGGTTGACCGCCAGTTTCTGGAGGATGGGACTGGTCAGCCCCTCCTCCTGGCCGATCAGACTTAACAGGAGATGCGAAGGGGCAATCTCTTGCTGATTATTTTCTGAGGCCAGATCCTGGGCCTCTTTCAATGCCTGCTGGGCCTTAATGGTGAATTTACTGAAGTCCATTGTTACCTCCCTTTGATGGATTTTATCCGTCAAGACATTGGTTATATTCAGCCTAAGTTGAGCGATTATTGCGGATGAAATGTGCTAAGATTTTGCCGGCCGACGGGTTGCGAAAACCGCAGCCATATCCAGGAGATATGGCGAGGATTTTCAATATCCGTTCGGACGCAAAAGATTGGTGCAGTTCGCCGCATAGAATCGCTCAATTTAGGTTCAGATAATCTTAACTTTAAAATACCGGCTTTCCCGACAAAAGAGTTACTTCCTCCAACGTCAGCTTCCGCCATTTTCCCTTCTTCAGGTCTCCCAGCTGGAGCGGGCCGATCGCCGTCCGTTTCAGGTAAGTCACCCGATTACCCACCGCCTGAAGCATTCTTTTCACCTGCCGCTTCTTCCCCTCCCAGATAGTGAGCTCAACCTCCCGACGATCCTCGGAGAAAATCCTTACCTGTCCGGGGCTGGTCCGGAAACCATTCTCCAGGGTCAGCCCCTGCCGAAGCTTTTCGGCCGCCTCCCCGGAAAGCGGATCACGGAGACGGATCCGGTAAGTCTTGGCGATTCCGTACCGGGGATGGGTCAATTTCAGGGCGAAATCTCCGTCATTGGTCAAAAGCAGCATCCCCTCGGAGTCGAGATCGAGGCGGCCGACGTGATAGATCCGCTCCGGGATATTCTGAATCAGGTCGGTCACCAGCGGGCGGCGAAAACGATCTTTCAGGGCACAGAGATGCCCGGCCGGCTTATGGAGGAGAATATAAATCTTCTCCTCAACTTTCACCCCCCGGCCCCCCACTTCCACCCGGTCCCGGGCCGGATCGATCACTACTCCCGGTTCGTTTACCACGCGGTCGTTGACCCGGACCTTTCCGTGGGCGATCATCTCTTCCGCCTTTCTCCGCGAGGCAATCCCGGCCCGGGAGAGAAACTTCTGGAGTCTCATATCCGCACCGCCCGGGCCAGGGTCAGAACGTCAACACTCTTGGCCCCGGATTTGATCAGGATCTTCGCGCACTCCTTGACCGTGGCCCCGGTAGTATAGACATCATCCACCAAAAGCAACGATTTTCCCTCCACCCCCTCGTCACCGGTAAAGACAAAAGCCCCCTCGATATTCTTTCCACGCTCTTCGCGGTTCAATCTGGTCTGGGAGGCCGTGTACCGGAACCGGCTCAGAGTCCGCTTCCCCAGGGGAATCCCGGTCATCCGGCTCAGACCAGCGGCCAGGAGGGCCGACTGGTCAAACCCCCGCTCCCGGGCCTTTCGGGGATGGAGGGGGACCGGGAGCACTTGGTCATACTCCCTCTCACCGTACCATCTCTCCTTGCCGGCCAACAGCGGCCGGAGAACGGCTTCGCAGAGATAGGGGTTGGCGCTATACTTGTAAGTCCGGATCAGCGACCGGCCGGCTTCGGTAAAGAGTAAGGGCGAGCGGGCCGTGCGATAGGCGGGGGGGGTCTTCCGGCAATCCGGACAGGTGATACCGGAAGACGCCGTTGCCGGCAGCGATCGGCCGCAACATTCACAGATCGGATCCTCCACCAGCTCGATCAGTTCCCGGCAACGGGAACAGAGATAATTTTGATTCCGATAATCGAGCAGGGTCTTGCAGTGGACACACTCCCGGGGAAAGAAGAGATGTCCCAGCCAAAGAATCCAGTTCTTTCTCATTTTAACAGACGATGAACCCACCCCGGCCTTTTTTAAACAGATGATCGGATGGGATTGGATGTAGATGCCTCCCCTTGGCCCGGCAATCTTACCCAATGCTAAAAAAAACGTTCATCAGCAAGATCGGAGTTGTGTCGCCCCCTGCGGGAGCTGCTTACTCTCCGCCTGGATAGTGATAAATGTTACACCAGTATATTCTACCATTTTCCCGCGGATAAGAAACAAAAAGCCTCCCCCCGACTGGAGCCGGGAGGAGGCTTTTTGCCCTGATTTAAATCCCTGTGGGGATTTAAATTACATCATACCGCCCATACCGCCCATTCCTCCGGGAGGCATCGCCGGCATCTTCTCCTCTTCCGGGAGCTCAGCGATCAAGCACTCGGTGGTAATCATCAGCCCGGAGATGCTGGCGGCATTCTGCAGCGCCGTCCGAGACACCTTGGTCGGGTCGATAATCCCTTCCTTGAACATCGCAACGTACTTGTCGCCGTCCACGTTGTAACCGTAGTCGCCTTCGCCTTTCAGCACTTCCTGGACCACGATCGCGCCTTCCACGCCGGCGTTATCCGCCAGCTGGCGGGTCGGAGCCTCGAGTGCCTTCTTAACCAGGCGGACCCCGATCTTCTCATCTGCGGAAGCCCGGACCTTGTCCAAACCAGCGATACAACGGAGCAGCGCAACGCCGCCTCCGGGGACGATCCCCTCTTCCACCGCGGCTCTGGTAGCGTGAAGGGCGTCCTCGACCCGAGCTTTTCTCTCTTTCATCTCGGTCTCGGTGGCGGCCCCGACGTTGATCACAGCCACTCCCCCGGCCAGCTTGGCCAGCCGCTCCTGGAGTTTCTCGCGATCGTAATCGGAGTCGGTGCCCTCGATCTGCTTCTTGATCTGGGAAATCCGGGCCTGAATATCGGCCGTGGAGCCCTTACCTTCAACGATCGTGGTATCGTCTTTCTCGACCGTAATGTGCTTGGCCTGGCCGAGATCCTCGAGAGTGACGCTCTCGAGCTTGATACCCAGATCCTCGGTAATCAACTTTCCACCGGTGAGAACGGCGATATCTTCCATCATCGCCTTCCGGCGATCGCCGAACCCGGGTGCCTTGACAGCACAGGTTTTCAGGGTACCCCGGATCTTGTTGACTACCAGCGCGGCCAGAGCCTCGCCTTCAACGTCCTCGGAAACAACCAGCAAGGACCGACCGGTCTTGGCGATCTGTTCCAGAAGCGGCAGCAGATCCTTCAAATTGGAGATCTTCTTCTCGTAGAGCAGGATATAAGGATCCTCGAGAACAGCTTCCATATTATCAGCGTCGGTGATGAAGTAGGGGGAGAGATAGCCCTTGTCGAACTGCATCCCTTCCACCACCTCTAAATAGGTGGTAATCCCCTTGGCTTCCTCAACCGTAATCACGCCGTCTTTACCGACTTTATCCATCGCCTCAGCGATCCGCTGGCCGATGGTCGAGTCGTTGTTGGCCGAGATAGTGGCCACCGCGGTGATATCCGAACGGTCGGCGACATCCTTGCTCATCGCCCCCAGTTCCTTGACCACGGCTTCGACCGCCCGGTCAATACCCCGCTTGACCGCCATCGGGTTGGCCCCGGCGGTCACGCTCTTGAGACCTTCACGATAGATGGCCTCGGCCAGGATGGTGGCGGTGGTGGTACCGTCGCCGGCGTCATCGGAGGTCCGGGAAGCGACTTCCCGCACCAGCTGGGCACCCATATTCTCAAAGGGGTCTTCCAGCTCGATCTCCTTGGCCACGGTCACGCCGTCTTTGGTGATGGTGGGGGAGCCGAACTTTTTGTCCAGGATCACGTTCCGGCCCTTGGGGCCCAACGTCACCTTGACCGCGCGGCTCAACTGCTCCACGCCCCGCAGTATCGCCTGGCGGGCCGAGTCGTCATACTTCAATTGCTTTGCTGTCATAAATACTTCTCCTTCTCTCTGTTCCAGTTGCTTATTTTACGATCGCCAGGATATCGTCCTGGCTCAGGATCAGGTAATCCTCGTCGTCGATCTTCACGTCCGTCCCGGAATATTTTCCGATCAGGACCCGGTCGTCCTTGGTTACTTCAAAGGCAACCTTGGTTCCATCTTCGAGAACCTTGCCGGTTCCAACGGCGATCACGGTCGCTTCCATCGGCTTTTCCTGGGCGCTCTCCGGGATAATGATGCCTCCCTTCTTGGTTTCCGCCGGCTCCAACCGCTTGACCAGAACCCGATCTCCTAAAGGTGTAATCTTCATACTTTCTTTCCTCCTGTTGCGTTTGCTTCTTGGTTAGACAATGTTTTTTTCTTTAGCCTTTTGCTCTCTCTCTTGGAACACCACCTCCTTTCAAGATCGCCCTGACTGGGGCCTGAACAACTTCCAGGACCTGAAGGACATTTTCGGATTTCACGACAATTATCCGATTTACTTTTTCCCTTCGTCCTCGACCTCGAACTCAGCATCGATTACCTCGCCTTCCGGAGCCTGGCCTTCCTGGCCGGGGGGCGGCGGGGGCGGAGCCTGTGGTCCGGCCTCGGGGCCGGCCTCCCCACCGGGCTGGCCGGAGGCCTGCTGGTAGAGCTCCTGGCTGACCGCGTGCCAGGACTGATTGAGGTCCTCGGTGGCCGACTTGATCTCATCGACTTCCTCGGCCTTGAGCGCGGTTCTCAGCCGCTCGATAGCGGCCTCGATTTTGGCTTTGGCCTCAGCGGAGATCTTACCCTCGTTCTCCTTGAGCAGTTTTTCCGCTCCGTAGGCGGCGGCGTCGCCCTGATTCTTGGCTTCCACCACTTCCCGCAGTTTCTTGTCTTCCTCGGCGTGCTGCTCGGAATCCTTAACCATCTTCTCCACCTCATCCTTTTCCAGGCCGCTGGAGGCGGTGATGGTGATGTTCTGTTCTTTTCCGGTCCCGAGATCCTTGGCCGTGACATTGAGGATCCCGTTGGCATCAATGTCGAAGGAGACCTCGATCTGGGGCACGCCGCGAGGGGCCGGCGGAATCCCGGTCAGGTGAAACTTCCCGATCGTCCGGTTGGCGCCCGCCATCTCCCGCTCACCCTGGAGGACGTGAATCTCAACCTGGGTCTGGTTCTCGGCCGCGGTAGAGAAGATCTCACTCTTCTTAGTCGGGATGGTGGTATTGCGGTCAATCAGCCGGGTCATCACGCCGCCCAGGGTCTCAATCCCCAGTGAGAGCGGGGTGACGTCGAGCAGGAGCACATCCTTGACATCCCCCTGAAGTACTCCGGCCTGGATGGCGGCACCAATCGAGACCACCTCGTCCGGGTTAACACCCTTGTGAGGCTCTTTATTGAAGATCTGCTTCACTATCTCCTGGACCGCCGGCATCCGGCTCATCCCACCAACCAGGATCACCTCGTCAATCCCGTCGGCGGCCAGACCGGCATCCTTGATCGCCTGCTGACAGGGCTTTTTGGTCCGCTCGATGAGGTCTTCGCAGAGCTGGTCGAGCTTGGCCCGGGTCAGTTTCATCGAAAGGTGCTTGGGGCCGGCGGCGTCGGCGGTGATAAAGGGAAGGTTGATCTCAGTCTCCTGAGTCGAGGAGAGCTCGCACTTGGCCTTCTCGGCCGCTTCCTTCAATCTCTGGATCGCCATCGGGTCCTGCTTGAGGTCAATCCCCTGATCCTTTTTAAACTCACCGGAGATCCAGTCGATTACCCGCTGGTCAAAGTCATCCCCACCGAGATGGGTATCACCGTTGGTTGACTTGACCTCAAAAACCCCCTCCCCGATCTCTAAAACCGAGACATCAAAGGTCCCGCCCCCGAGGTCGAAGACGGCGATTTTCTCGTCTTTCTTCTTGTCCAAACCATAGGCCAGCGAGGCCGCGGTCGGCTCGTTGATGATCCTCTTCACCTCCAGGCCGGCGATCTTTCCAGCGTCCTTGGTCGCCTGCCGCTGGCTGTCGTTGAAATAGGCCGGGACGGTAATCACTGCCGCGGTCACCTTCTCTCCCAGATGAGCTTCAGCGTCGGCCTTCATTTTTCGCAGAAGCATCGCCGAGATCTCGGGCGGAGAATATATCTTGCCTTCAGCCTCGACCCGGGCATCGCCGTTGGAAGCCTTGATCACCTTATAAGGGACCAGCTTGATCTCGGAGGCGACTTCATCGTATCGCCGCCCCATAAAACGCTTGATTGAAAATACAGTGTTGACCGAGTTGGTGATCGCCTGCCGCTTGGCCGGCTGGCCGACCAGGCGTTCCCCGGTCTTGGTAAAGGCGATAACAGAAGGAGTTACCCGACTCCCTTCGGCGTTGGAGATAACCTTTGGCTCCTTGCCGTCCATCACCGCCATACAGGAATTGGTGGTTCCCAGATCGATTCCGATTATTTTGGCCATAATGACTTTCCTCCCTTAAAAAAATTTGAATTATTTTATTCCCGCGGACAATACTTAATGCAATTAGTATGCCAGACGGCCGAATAACCCAAAAATAATGTAATATTAGCCGTATGACTCTAAGGTCCAAACAATAATAACTTTAGCCATTCTTGGGGCTTCCCCTCAACTTATGGCCGACAGCTGGAACATTATGACACAGGAAAAACCCATTGCCCCCCCTTTTGTGTCCTTCTGACACTTCAGAGGAAGAGGGACCGGCCACCGGGTGAGAGACTGATTCACACTGATGCAAATAACGAAGCTGGACCTTCCGTCTCCAGCCAAAAGCCCCGTTCCAGGCAGTAACTTCGCTCCAGCGCTGGTGATTTTGAAGCTAACCACCACCACCGGTTTCTTGAACCAATCGCCGTAAAGATGCCATAGCTCTTTGGAGACTATCGGAATGATCTTCTGCCGCCTCCGGGACCCACCAATTCGAAATGAATTCGATCAGTCTCGAAGAGTAAGCCGGCCCAATCGCTCGGCCGCTTCCCGGTCGAGTCACCATATCTTGCCGGATTGCTTTTCGACGAGACCGACGGGCCAAGTTGACCATCGCCTCTTTCGGCGCCCTGATCTTCTCCGGATCAAGGGGAATTCCGGAGACGGGGACGTGAAGGGATGTTGCCAACCGCTCTCGATCCGCTAACAACCAGGCTTCAATTTCGTGGACCGCTATGCGGAAACACATATAAGGCGCTGGGTCGGATAGCCAAGCAGCCCGCAACGGGGGGGCGCATTCGGCCTCATTGTCCAGATCGACCAGGACTATCCAGGGAGCCCGATGGGCGGCGTTATTGAAACCGGCAATCCGGCGCCGGAGATACGCCTTGCCGTTTCTGCCGTAAATTTCGCCGGACTTCGCGCCCGCGGATTTAATCAGGGCGAACTACCGCTTCGTCCACCATCCCTTCGACCGCGCCCATTATGGTAACAGCGAGAGGCATTTCATAAATCCCCGAAGAGCATCAGCTGCTCCGCCTTTTCCGGCCGGGTCTTCGGCATCACCACTTCGGATAGATTCAACCCGCCCTGGATCAGCAACATATCAATCTCGCCCATCTGGGCGGCCAGGCCCACGGATGTCCCTTCGGGGCCGGGTAACAGCAGAAGGACCTCCTCGAGGCCGATGCCGAGATCGGAGAGCAGGTCGGGTGAATGGGTGCTGATCAAGATCTGGCGGTTGGTGCGACGTTGAACCCGGGCAAACATCTGGGGGAGAAAGCGGACAATTTCGGGATGGAGCGAAAGTTCCGGTTCTTCCAGAAGCAGGGGCCCGCAACCGTCCATAATCGACCAGAGAAGTCCCATCAGCCTCAAGGTCCCGTCGGAAAATTGCTCTTCGGACTGCCAGGCACCCCGGGGGCGCCAGTGATCGTATTTTCCCCGCAGGTGGGGGGTTCCCCGGGGATCCCGCCACAATTCAATTTCCCGCAGCTGGGGAACGGCAACATTCAACGCCCGCTGGATCTTGCTCAGGCGGGCGCCGCGGGTACGATCAGATTCTCGGGCGATCAACTCCAGGAAATCGCCGCCGAAGGGATCGTGAGATTTTCCCACGGAACGGTCCGGCTCCCGGACCAACTGGGGGACCAGGTGAAGATACCTCACGGACTGGAAAAAGCCAACCAACTGCCGGAAAGGACGGTTGACGTTTACCTGCTCCAGATAAGTCTGGGTCAGCCGTTCCGGATCTTTCTCATCATCGCTGTTGGGCCGCTCCAGAAGCAATTTGTTGCCGACAATAACCTTTTCCTTCCGAATTAATGGCCGACGCTGCTTGTCCTGGTAAAACCGCAATTCATATTCCCATATCGGCAAATCTTCCCCCAACTGTACCTTAACCCCGACCACAATATCCGTATAGCGCCGGGCCGAAAGGCAGCGGATGGTGCTGACCCCTCCCCGGCTATCCACTGCTTCCTGGAACCCCCCGCCCGGTGAGACCAGATCACGAAGAAAACGAAATACATCGAGAAGATTAGATTTTCCTGAAGCGTTAGGACCAACAAGAAAAGAGCGATTCTGCAGCGAAACGTCAACCCGGGTAAAATTCTTCCAGTTCTCGAGAACGATCTGCGAAAAACGTCCGATTGGCTTTGATCTTTTATCTAAATTGAGCGATTCTATGCGGCGAACTGCACCAATCTTTTGCGTCCGAACGG
>CAYXKT010000095.1:0-11206 GCA_964465735.1 uncultured bacterium | reverse complement strand
TCGGCCAGCAAAATCTTAGCACGTTTCATCCGCAATAATCGCTCAACTTAGGTAAAAGTAACTTCTTTTTGACCAATAGATTGAGATTGTGTTACCACGTTCGCAATGACAGATTACTCCTCTGAACTCGGAAATATTATACTAGGTGACCGGCAAAGGATTATGGAAAAGCTTAGAGAAACAATTCCCTGGAGACGGATCAGCGGCGGGATACTGCTGATCGTGATGATGGTAACGCCGATCGCGGTCTCTTTCCATTTTAATGGGATCCGGCTCTCCCCGGAGGCGATGGATAACGCTCAGCTGGCCCGAAATATCGCCCGGGGTCGGGGGTTTGTGACCGGAGTAATCCGGCCGGCCTCCCGGCTTTTCGCCGGGAGCGGTCCCCGCCATCCCGATCTTTATCAGCCGCCGCTGCCGGCGCTGGGGCTTTCGGCGGCATTCCGAATCTTTGGGGCATCCGATCCGGTGGTGGCGATCTGGTCATTGGTTTTATTCTGGGTTACCGGATTGCTGGCTTTCTCGTTGGTCCGTCGGGTCTGGTCTGCCGGCGCCGCTTTCCTCTGCGCGGCACTCTATTTTACCAACGCTCTGTCACTAAACGCCGTTCAACAGGGTGATCCCTCCCTTCTCGGGTCATTGATCTTCATTGGTCTGCTGTCATTTCTCTCCCGGACCAGGATTACCCCGGTCTCGGGCCTGGCCGGCGGTCTGTTTTGCGCTCTCGGCTATCTCTCAACCTCCAGTCCGTTCTGGATCGGGACCTGGTTGCTGGTGGGTGGTTTTTATTGTTTTCGGGCCAAACCGGGGGCGCGACTGGATCACAAAGGAATCTTCGCTCTGGTTGCGGGGTTTATTTTGCCGCTCCTTTTCTGCTGGGGGAGAAATATTTTAGTCGGCGGTTATCTCTTTTCCCCCCTCCGCGCCGCTGAGTACAAGATGTTCACCTCGATCTTCCCCGGGGATTCGCTGCTCCGGGAGACCGGTCGGGAAATATTCAGTCAGGTTCCGGGGGGGAAAGCGCTGCTGGGAAAATGGTGGCAGGGCGGGGAATTGCTCTACGACCGGCTGCTGTATTTTACCGGTTCTTTCGCGGTGGTTTTTTTCTGGCCGGCTCTGTTGCTGCCGTTCTCTAATCGAAAATTCTCCCGGATCCGCTATCTCGTCTTCGGCTGTCTCCTGCTCGCCGCCGGACAATTCGTGGTCTTCGCCCGTCGGATTGAGGATATCCGTCTTCTGATTCCGGCGGCGATGCCCCTGGCAGCAGTCGCTTTTCTCTTTCTCCTCGAGAAGATCGGTCCGGCCGGGAAGCTGTCTGGGAGGTTGGCGCTCGGTTTGCTGATCGGGCTGAACCTGCTGCCCGCGATCGATCGGTTGCAGATCAGTCACTCGCCGCCGGACCCGGTCCGGCATAACTGCCTCCGGATAAGCGGACTGGTCCCGCGGGGAGCAGGGATCATCACAGATCAGCCGGAAGCAGTGGCCTGGTATGCGGACCGCTCCGCCTGGTGGCTGCCGGCCGAGATCGAAGAAGGGGTAGAGGGTTTTGACTATCTCTATCTGACGCCGGCGGTGGTTGGTTACCCTCCACTTCGAGAGGGAGGGCGGGTTGTGATCTGGCCCCGGGTATTTCAGGCTCGAGGCCGTTCCCCCTTCTGGGAGGCGGAGGATTTCTCTCCTCTTCCCGGCGGTCACTTCCTTTGCCGGATGGTCCCGGTCCCCTGAGGGCGGCGGCCGGACCGGCCCTGATCTGGACTGCTGAAGAGATAGTTAGAAGAGTTTGATTTTCTCCGGCGGCCGGCGCTCGGGGACGTAGCGGTCGGCCATTTTCTCCGGGTCCCATTTCGGTGAGACGTAGAGAGCGCAGTAGCACTGGTCGTATTCGGACAGGTCGGGGTCGCGATAGACACAGGGGCAGATGATGTCCCGGTCCCACTCCCGATCGTCGGCCGCCAGCCGGCAGGGGCAGGCCATATAGCCGTAGCGGTCTTTGTTGGCCAGCAGCCCCTCCAGGAGGGAGAGAGTCAGTTCTCGGTCGGGGTTGAGATGGTAGCCCTTCTTCCCCTGGGACTTTTTTAGGAGTTCAAAGAGTTCTTCCGCGGTCATATCTCCTCCAGGGCTTGCCGGATCAGTTTTTCCCGGTTGCCGGCGATCACCGTCTCCCCGATCACGATGGTGGGGAAGGAGAGATCGGGGTTGATCTTTCTCATCTCCAGCAGGACCCTGGTTCGCTCTTCTTTCTCCAGCTGGTCAACTTCCACTGCAGAATACTCCGCCCCCAGTTCATCGAGGAGTTTTTTCGCCTGGCGGCAATGGCCGCAGGTGCTTAAGGAATAGATCCGGATCATTAGATCTCCTTATTTCGGTTGTAGTTGAGATGGTTATTCTGCTCTGGCGGGAGGTTTAAAAGAGCCGCCGGCGGAGCGATTTCATCATCTCCCCCCCGTCGAGATGGATATTTTGTCCGGTCACGTCCGCCGCCCGAGCTCCGGCCAGATTGTCGGAGGAGTGGATCAGCATCTTCGAGGGCATACAGCCGACCCGGGCGCAGGTGGTGCCGAGCGGCCCGCCGTCAAAGATAACCACCTGATCGGTTTTTCGCCGGGCCCGGCTCAGGGCGTAAAGCCCCGCCGTCCCCGCCCCCACCACCGCCACGTCGACTTCTCTTTCCTTCATAGTGCCCTTCACCTTAGTCTCTTATTCTCCGCAGCATTATCGGCAGATCGGTAATGGAGCGATGGAGTAGTGGAGTGATGGGGACAAATACAATACTCCAACACTCAATTATTCCAATACCTCGAATCGCAGACTCCAACAATCTTGGCTGACCTTGCAAGATATTCTCCTCACCGATTGCAAGAGAACCAACAAAATTAACTCTCTGCGTCCTTTGCGTTCTCTGCGGTTCATTATTTCGGGGGTGGGGCGGGGGTTAGTCCAGCAATGCCTTCTCGTAGGCTTCGAAGATGTTCCGGTAGGTGACTACTCCGACGATCTGACGGTGGTTCGGGCCCTTGATTACCGGGGCGATCCCGATAAATTCTTTCTTCATCCGCTTAAATACCACATCAACCGGTTCATCGGGCAAGGCGGTCACCGGGTTGAATTTCATAATGTCTCGGGCAGTCAGTTCCCGGTTGTCGGCGGGGCACTGGGCTCCCTGGTGGAGTTCCTTATAGGTAATGAGCCCAACCAGATCCCCCTCCGCGTCAACTACCGGGAGGCTGGTATGCAGCGTCTGGCCGACTTCTCCGAGCAAGGTCTCCAGGGGCATTGTCTCCGGAATGGACTGAACCTTGCGGATCATCACGTCCTTGATCCGTATCTGCTGGAGGATATCCGATTTTTTCTTCGGATCAATCACGATACCTTTCTGCCGCAGTTTTTCCGTATAGATGCTTTCTGGACGGATCCAGTGAGAGACCAACGTGGAGACGACCACTGTAGCCATAATCGGTAAAATTATCTGGTAGCTGTCGCTCATCTCGAAGAGGATGAAGATGGCGGTGATCGGAGCGTGGGCCGCGCCGGCAAAGCAGCCCCCCATCCCCACCAAAGCGTAAACTATGGGGGAGGCGGTATAACCGGGGAAGATGGCATTGATGAGAATCCCGTATATTCCCCCGATCATCGCCCCGATAAAGAGCGAGGGGGCGAAGACACCGCCCGAACCACCGGAGCCGAGGGTGAAACTGGTGGCGATGATCTTGAATCCGGCCAGCAAGATCAGAGCCCAGAGCAGAGGCGCAAGCCCCAGAGTTTCGCTCCAGAGTTTGAAGTTGTCCGGGTTGAGGACTTGCCGGATGGTGATATAACCGATGCCGAGTACGGAGAGGGGGTTGTCCAGTCCCGGTGCCGGTACCCAGCGGGTGGCGAAGTAGGCCAGCAGGCCCACGGCCAGGCCGCCGGTGACCGGCTTGAGATATTCAGGGTATCTGATCCGTTCATAGAATTTCTCAAATGATTCCAGAGTGACCGTGAACCCCTTGGACACGAAGGCGACAAAGAAGCCCAGCCCGATAAAAGCCAGGATCTCCCAGGGGGAGTTCATATGAAGGATGGCCTTCATCTTCTCGATAGCAAAGATCGTGTGGTCGCCGGTGATCGCTCGGGAAACCAGGGCGGAGACCACCGAGGCGATGGCGACATAGATGAAAGAGAGCCCTCGGAATTCCCCCAGAATGATTTCCAGGGAGAACATAATTCCCCCGAACGGGGCATTAAAGATGGCCGAGATCCCACCGGCCGCGCCGCAGGCGATGAAGGTATTGAGTCGCCTCGGGGGCATCCGGAAAATTTGGCCGAGGGTGGAGCCGAAGCCGGCCCCGATCTGGACGATCGGCCCTTCGCTTCCGGCTGAACCGCCCGTTCCGATGGTCAAGGCCGAGGCGATGGTCTTGACCACCGCCACCATCGGCCGGATCCTGCCCCCTTTCTTCAGGACCGCCGTCATTACTTCCGGGACTCCGTGGCCTTTAGCTTCCCGGGCGAAGAGATAGATCAGGGGACCGACCAGCAGGCCCCCGGCGGCGGGAAGAATAATCAGCCAGGGACCGAGCGATTGGCAACGGGCGATGGTATCGAGATGGCAGAGTTCCTCCACCAGGAGGATCAGGTGGCTGAAAATGTAGGAGCCCAGCCCGGCCACCGCGCCGATGATGATGGCGAAGGCGAAGGTGGTCTGGACCGGGGAGATCCGGAAACTGGTGAGGCGGTCAAATTGCCGCCGGATCCACCGGTCGCCGGAGGGAATAATTTCTTCCAAACGTCCGGGCTCTTCCATAATATAATCTCAGGGTTTGGGTTGCTGCCGCCCGGCTGAACGCTCCCACTGATTGCCGCTGGTTAGCCGGAAGAGATTACAGTATAATAGTCAGGTGTTATTTAGCCAAGGAATTTTTGGTTAATTTGTCGGATAAAAGAGGAGTCGGTCCGATGACCAGAGCTCGGCTGGATCTGGGGAAGTGGGGGGAAGCGTCGGCGGTTCGCCATCTGGAGCAACAGGGATGGGAAATCGTCGAACTCAATTACACCTGCCGTTTGGGGGAGATTGACATCATCGCCCGTCAGGGAGAGAGGTTGGTCTTTGTCGAGGTGAAGACCAAGACCGTCGCCGGGCATCTCCCGCCCCGCTATTCCGTCAACCGCAGCAAACAGGAAAAGATCATCCGGGTGGCCCGCTGGTACCTGAAGGAGAAGAAAGCCTCTCGAGCCCGCTGTCGCTTTGACGTGATCGAGGTGGTCGGCTCCGGAAACGGCCGGCCGGAAAAGCTCACCCACCTTCCGGGAGCTTTCCGGGTCGCAAGGTAAACCGGTGCTTAAGCGGCGCCCTGTTGGCGGTGATTTGAATCAAGTAACCGGTTGGCGGTCTCGTTGCCGGTCAACCCGCGTTTCTCTGGTGTTAAATCCACTCCGCGGACGGTCAATGACGGAAGTCAGGGGCAGTTCCAGCCGGCTCCGTAAAGGATGATCCCGGCGGCTACCGCCGCGTTGAGGCTCTCCACCGGATCCGCCATCGGGATGGTGATCAGCTGATCCGCCCCCTGAAAAATCTCTTCCGGCAGTCCCTTGCCTTCCCCCCCGAGACAGATCGCCACCGGGGGTGTGAAGTCGGCCCGGTGATAGGGGAGAGAGCCGGCCGCCAATGTCGTGGCCAGGATCCGGACCGGGATTTTTCGGGCCGCCTTCAGGAAAGCGGAGATCTCCCCGGCGGCATAGGGCAGCCGAAAGGCCGACCCGGCCGCTCCCCGCAAGAATCGGGGATGGCCGGGGTCGATCCCTTCGAGGAAGATACAGCCGCTCGCTCCGGCTGCCTCAGCTGCCCTGACGATCGCCCCGGCGTTGCCGGGGTCCTGGAGACCGGCGGCTACGACCAGCCGGCAGGCCGGGGTGAGCAGTTGGGTTATCTCGATCCGGGGGACGCGGACCACCGCGGCCGCCCCTTCCGGATTTTCTAACCGGGAAATCTTCGCGTAGCAGGATTCCGAGATCCGGAGGATCTCCACCCCGCGCCGGCCGGCCAGATCCGCCAGTTCTTCACCGACAGTTGTCCCCGCCAGCTGCTCGGAGAGGATCAGGGTCTCCGTCTTACCGTAGTGCAGCGCCTCTTTGGTTAACCGGATTCCTTCCGCCAGGCTGAGTCCGGTCTCTTTCCTTCTTTGTCCCCGGCGGAGAGCGGACAGTTCCCGGATTCTCGGGTTCTGACGACTGGAGATAATGGTAATGTGGTCTTTAATCATAGTCGCAATTGGGACAGAGGGGGCTATATTTATCCCTCGCCTTCCCCTCCTTTATTTTGACAGGATAACAGGATTTACGGGATAGTTCTTTCCCGAATTCTTTTTTGTTCTGTTATCTCGTGAAATAATCTCCCGTTACTCTTGTCCGCAAATCAGAGATAGCCGAGGATGATGTCGGCGGCGGCTTCAGCTCCGTTGATCGGTGGTGGGGAAAATTCGTTTGGGGCTTCGAGCAGGCGGAAGAGT
The DNA here is from genome assembly GCA_964465735.1 of uncultured bacterium. Classification (GTDB taxonomy): domain Bacteria; phylum Auribacterota; class Erginobacteria; order Erginobacterales; family Erginobacteraceae; genus Erginobacter. The sequence continues at coordinate 4,721 of CAYXKT010000095.1, read as the reverse complement.
TCTTCCCGGATCTCCCCGCGGAGTAGTTTTTCCTGGGAGACAAACTCCGAGGGGAGGTATCGCTTTATCCCCTCGACCAGGACCGGATATTCGCGGAACTCCCCCCGTGAGGTGTAGAGCAGCTTGGTCCGGTTGGCGATGCACTCGGAGATGATCCCGTAGCCGGGTTTGGTGATCACCGCCTCGGCGGCGCCCACCAGGTCGGGGTAGCCAAGTCCGAGTTGGAGCAGCTCCTCCCGACTGACATTGCGCAGGCCGGGGAGGTCGAAGCCGACCCGTTCGCTGGCCAGCCAGAGGCAGTTTTCAATCTTCAGTAGTTTCTGGAAATACTCCTTGCCCAGGCTGAAGCCGCCGAAAGAGAGGATGACCAGGGGGCGTTTATCCTTTAGAGTCAGTCGTTTCCTTACTTCGTCGGCCGAAACGTATGCCCGGCGGGCAATCAGGGGGATATCCCGGACCGCCGGGAAAGATTCCATCTCCCCGGCCAAGGGAAGCCGGAGGAGCAGACCGGCCTTCCGGTAACTCTTCCGGATTGACTTTAGCAGGTAGTGGTACTCGGGTTGTCGTTCGACGTAAGGCTGGTAGATCCAGTCCCAGCTGAAGTTGGCCAACCCCAGCGAGGGAACCCCCGCCCTTTCGGCGACTTCAAAGGCCAGTGGAGGAATATCGCCGACGACCAGCCGGCAGTTCTCCCGGGCGGCGAATCCGGTTTCGGTCTCAATTATTTCTTCCGCCTGCTTCAGGAAGTCAGCATATTTCTTCAGGCTGGCCGCGGGATCGAGATTGAGGCTGTCGGCCTGGACCACCCCGGTATCGCACTCCAGGGGGCAGAACTCAAAATCTCCCCGGATCTGTTCACGGAAGAACCATTCCGGGGCTAAGGACTTGACTATCACTCGGGCCGGGGACCGGTCCTGTAAGAGGTGATTGATGACGGTGGCGGTCCGGGAGGCGTGCCCGAAGCCGTGACCGGAAATGTAAAAGATGATGGTTGGCATAGTGTTAGGGATCTGGTCAGGCGCTAAGTATCAAGGCGGCACAACTTGCCGAGGCGGTGATGAGATGGAGTAGTGGAGTGATGGGGAAAAAATCGCCTCCTTCCGTCCATTACTTCATCACCCCTCTACCCCGATCTTCTTTCTCAACTCGGTCAGGCCCTCAATCACCCCTCGGCCGCGGAAACCGGTGGCCTGGAAAAACAGGTCGCTGTTTAAGGAGGCATCCGGCGGGGTGGGGGGGTAGTGTGGTAGATCGGCCATCCGGACCGGGTTGATCACTGCCGGATTGTAGTTGAAGATTTTCGCCATCCGGCAGCCGAAATCCACCCGGTTGATCCGTTCGCTTCCGCCCAGGTGGTAGAGCCCCTGAAGTTTCGGCCGTTTAAGGATCAGCTCGATTCCCCTGGCGGCATCGGCGACGTAAAGCGGGGTCCGGTACTGATCGAGGAAGAGATCGAGCGGGGTCTGACCGAGAAACCCCTTCCGCATAAATTCGAGAAAGGAGCCGGAGAAGGGGGAGGCCGAGCCGTACATCAACGGCAGGCGGAGAACCAGGTGCTCGGGGACGATCTTTCGGACCAGTTTTTCCCCGTCCAGTTTGCTCTGTCCGTAGGGGCCGAGTGGCCGGGCCGGGGCGTTCTCCCGGTAATTTCCCTGCTTTCCGTCAAAGACCCGGTCAGTGGAGATATAGATCATCCGGGTGCCGGCAATCTGGGCGGCGTGGGCGATGGATTCGGTTCCGGCGATGTTGACTTCCCGGGTCAGTCCGGGGTCGATCAGGCAGGCCGCCGGTGAAGTGACGGCGGCGCAGTGGATGACGACTTCGGGGGAGAGCCGGGAAAATATCTTCCCGGCCGCGGCCGGGTCCCTCAGGTCGAGCTGTTCCACCGCCGAGCCGGCAAGCCGGGGCCGGTGGCGGCTGTAAGTTCCGGTTACGGAGAACCGGGGGGAGAGGTAATGGAAGAGGTGCCAGCCGAGAAATCCCGATACCCCCGTGATTAGAACCCTGATTGTCATTATGATTTATTCCGGGAAAAGGTTAAAAGGTATGGAATATACTCCATCCACTGGTTAAAGTATAGCAATGGGAATGAATTCTAAAAGAACAAATTATCGCCGGCCGGTCCTGCTGTTTTGCCTGGTCCTGCTTTGCTATTCCTATTTCTTCCATTTTATTGGTCGGGAGTCGTGGAATGTCTCCAGCCGGCTCAATCTGACCTATGCCCTGGCCGAGTACGGCAGCTTCCGGATCGACGCCTATCAGCAGAATACCGGCGACAAGGTCTTCTATGGGGGGCATTATTACTCGGATAAAGCCCCCGGAACCTCTCTGGCCGCGGTCCCCGCCTATCTGGTTCTGAAACGGTTCGGGGTCGATTCCGAGCAGTTTATGCGCTACTGGCTGACTCTGCTGATTGTCGGACTCCCCTCCGCTTTGGGGGCGGTCGTCTTCTATGCCTTGACCGGGATCTTCGGCGACCTCTCCCCCCGGGTTCGGATCGGGACCACCCTGGCCTATTCCCTGGGTACCCTGGCCTTTCCCTTCTCGACCGTCTTTTACGGACACCAGGCGGCGGCCGTTGCCGGCCTGACCGCGTTCTATCTTCTGATCCGGGTGAAGAATGATCCTCGGGCGGAACATCGGTGGCTTTTAGCCCTCAGCGGTTTTCTCGCCGGATACGGATTGCTTTGCGACTTCCCGGCCGGGATTATCCTGGTCCTGCTGCTGATCTACGCGGCCTCGATCCTCAAAAGGAGGATTGGGATCTTCTACTGGCTTCTCGGAGCCGCCATCCCGATCGGTTTCCTGCTTTATTACAATTCCGTCTGTTTCGGTTCACCCTTCACCAGTTCCTACAGCCTGCATCAGACCTATAGTCACTCGGCGGGTTTTCTCGGGATCACTCTTCCCCGGCTCGATGTTCTCTGGAAGATCACTTTCAGTCCCTACCGCGGCATCTTTTATCAATCCCCGGTGCTGCTCTTTGCCATCCCCGGATTCTATCTCTTCTTCCGGCACCCCGGGACCCGGATGGAATGCCTGGTCTGTCTTCTGACGGTTCTCGGGTTCTTCCTCTTTAACGCCGGCTTTCAGTACTGGGACGGAGTGGGCTCGACCGGTGCCCGGTTTATGATCCCCGCTCTCCCCTTTCTCGCCCTGGCCCTGGCCCGGTCGGCCGGGAGATGGCCACTCCGGTTTACCGTTCTCGCCGCCATCTCGATCGGATTTATGCTGATCATCAGCGCCACCGATCCGCGGGCGGAATGGCGGGTAAAAAATCCGCTCTTCAACTATAATTTCTTCCTCTTCCTCTCGGGTCGCCTCTCCGATAATCTGGGGGGACTGTTGAGCTGGACCGGCGGGATCAGCCTCCTGCCCTTGCTCGGGGCGGGGGCCGCTCTGGCCACCGTACTCTGGAGATCTTCTCCCTCTTCTCCCAAGAGAAACCCGGCCCGGAGGGAAGCTCTCCGGGGGGTTGCGCTGGGGGGGATGGTCCTGCTCTGGGTGGGTGTCGCCGGCTGGCAGGAGCCCTATCAGCGGGAGATGGACCGGGCAGAGAGTCTCTTCCGTTATTATCGGGGTCGGGGAGAGGTAAACTGGTCCGCGGTCGAGGAATACTACCAGCGGGCGATCGAGCTCGAACCCCGATTTATCGATCCCTATCTCCGCCTGGCGGAGATCGCCCGCCTCCGTGGCTGGCCCCGGGTGGCCCTCGCCTACTACCGGGAACTGGCCATCCTCTATCCGGACAAGCCCTTGATCCTGATCGAGATGGCCCTGGTTCACGATTTGCTGGGCGATCCCGACGCGGCGGAAAAACTCTTACTTCGGGCGGTCGCCCTTGACCCCGAAGACCCTTCTCTCCAGGAGCAGTTGGGAGCTTTTTACAATTACCGGGGACGCCTTCGCGAGGCGATCGAACACTGGCAGGCCGCGCTCCTTCTCCAGCCGAAAGAGGGGAGAATTATCCGGCAGCTGCAAGAGGCCCGGCAAAAACTCAGGGAAAGTGAATAATCCGAGTTGATGGCCAAACCGGGCTCGGGGTCCGTCTCTGACGATCGCTTTGGAGGGTGACAGACCGTCTGAAGAGATTTATTTCCCACATCATCCGTCTTTAAAACCGGCCGTTCAGTGCCTTTCTGCCCCTGATTAACCTTGTCCGAATAGAGGAGATAAATTATGATAACAACCAGTCAGTGGTGGGCTCGATTGTCCTCGTAAGTGTGGCGTCGTCGAATCGCGACTTTCCAATCTATCCTCTCGAGGTAAGGGGATTGGGGATTTAATATGGCAACTATTTCGGTAGATAGACTGGAGGCGGGAGACAGTCAGGGGAAAAATACGCACCATTATCCGAAACTCAGGGCATTGGAGCCGGCTGACAAGGTAACAGTATCGGTTTATCAAGTGTCGGCAGAGTTCTCGAGAGAAGAGTCGGATGGCCTGACTTCTCAGATAGGGCAATCAGTTATTTCAACCTTCAGTCTTCAGCCTTTAACCTGATTAGTGTCTGAACGAAAGCCTCCAATCACGTCGCATCTGTCATTGCGAGGAACGAAGTAACGAAGCAATCTCATCAGAAACCAAACAGATTGCTTAGTCGTCCCTCTTCGCAATGACCTGGTTTTCGGAGTTTCCGTTCAGGCGCTAATTACCTAAGTTGTTACATAAGATTGCTGATGCGCCTGTAGCTCAGTTGGATAGAGCATCGGATTTCTAAT
>CAYXKT010000094.1:0-11222 GCA_964465735.1 uncultured bacterium | reverse complement strand
GGCCGGCAAAATCTTAGCACGTTTCATCCGCAATAATCGCTCAACTTAGGTTTAATCTTCATTGGCTTAAGGACGGGATTACAAGGATGGTATTGTCAGAGAACATTGAAGGGGAGAAAGAGTGATTTTATTTAATCCCTTCTATTTCAATACTCTCTGTGTTCTCTGTGGTTATTTATTTTCAGAACGCGCGAGGAGATAGGGATAGTTAGTATGAAGGTGGGCTTTATATCGCATACCACGGTCTTGAACGGTGCCCCGATCACTCTGGCGGAATTGGTCGGTGAGCTGGCTTGCCGCTCGGCTTCGGGTCTTTTGGCTTTCGGGGTTCCGGTCGCCGGCCCGCTTTTGGATAAGTACCCCCTCCCCGGAGTGGAGTTGTTTGTTTATGGCCGGACCCGTTTTGGTCGGGAGATCCCGGTCGGTCGGCCCCGGATCCGGGGCCGGCTCAGAGGGATATTCTCCGGCCGAAAGATCTCGCTGGTAGTGGCCAACAGCCTGGAGTCGTTTAGGGCGGTGGAGGCGGCGTCCGGGCTGGGGCTCCCGGTGATCTGGTTGGTCCACGAAATGGTGGACGGTTACCGGTCTCGACGGGAGTGGGCGGAGATGTGCGGAGCCGCTGCCCGGGCTGACCGCCTGATCTTTAATTCCCGGATTGCCCGATCCCAGGCGGAGTTGCTGGGGGCGGAGGTGGCGGCAAAGAGCCGGGTGATCTATCCCGGGATAAGTCTGACCCGACCCGAAGAAGGTGGTTTGCCCATCGCCGGTCCGACTTATCCGGAACGGGGTTCACCGGTACTCGGAGCGATAGGGGATATCTGTCCTCAGAAGGGTTACCTTGATCTGATTGAGGCCTTTGCCCTCCTCGCCGGGCGCTTCCCCCGGGCCCGCCTGGTGATCGCGGGCCGGCTCCCGGAAAAATTCCGGTACTTCAAAGGGGAACTGGACGGCCGGATTCGGGACTTGCGCCTGGAGGGCCGGGTCCGATTTGCCGGAGAATTCTTTGATCTTCGACGGCAGTTAAACGAGTTTGATCTGTTTCTCCACCCTTCGCCTTCGGAGTCTTTTGGGCGGGTGGTGGCGGAAGCCCTGGCCGGCGAGGTGCCGGTGGTGGCTGTCCGTTCCGGAGGGGTGGAAGAGATCATTACCGATGGTGAGACCGGTTTGTTGGTCCCAGTCGGGGCTCCTGAGCAATTGGCGGCGGCGGCTGAACGGATGCTGAAAGAACCGGAACAGGCGAGGCGGACCGCCCGGGCGGGCCGGAGCGAAGTGGAAGAACGATTCTCGCTTCCCCGCTATGCCCGGGAGATTGAAGATGAGATACGATTGCTGACCGAGAGGGCCAGCCAGGGCAATTAATTTAACCTGTCGTTTACCGTGGCTGAAGGATTCAGGATCATTACGATGACTGATCGAGTCGATAATTGTGAGGAACTTTCGGACCAAGTTGTCCGGCGGGGAGATCCGGTCGGGGAAAAGTCCTGGCGGGAAAAGGGCCGTTTGCTGCCCTGGATCTTCTTCTGCCTGGTGGTTTTCTTTGTCGGAGTGGGTCAGGTATCACTGAACCGCAACGGCGCTTCTCTGGAGCAGCCGGTTTTTCGCTTATTTCTTCCCGCTATTTCCGGGCTCTCCTTCAGTATCGGGGGCAAGCTCGAGAACCTGGTCCTTTTTCTGTTGATCCTCTGGGGTCTGTCGATGATCCGGGACCGGAGTCTGCGGTTGTCCGGGAACTCTTTGCTTTTTCCCCTGTTGGTTTTCCTCTCCCTGGCCACCCTCTCCTATTTTTTTTCCCCTTTCCGGGCAGTCAGCTGGTCAGACGGATTGCGGGAGTTACTTCTCGGGGGCGGGTTTTTCCTGGCCGCTACCGCGATCCTCTCCTCGGAACGCCGACAGAGGATCGCCCTCGCGGTCCTCTATATCGCAGTCGGGATCTCGGCCCTGGCAGGATTTTATCTCTTCAGTCAACAGGTATATTTCCCGGATACTCCGCGGCGGATCTGGCTTTCATTTATGCACCCGAATACCACCGGTTCGGTCCTTCTTCTCCTGATTCCCTTAGGGATCGCCCTGACCGTGGGCAAGATCCCGCGGATGGCCCGTGTCATCTTCGGCACGGTGACGGTCTTTTGCGGCCTGGCAATGGTCCTGACTTTTTCCCGGACCGCCTGGCTGGGACTTCTAATCGGTCTCGGAGTGCTGGTGATGCATTGGCGGCTCCGTTTTTACCTGCTGGGCGCGCTGCTGCTGTTGGGGGGTCTGTTGGTTCTGGGCGTTAATTTCGGGCCTCAGAACTATCTGCGGAACCGGGTCCGGAGCATCTCCACTTTTGCCCGGGATCCGAATATTGAGAAACGCCTGATTTACTGGCAGGGTGTGCTCGGGATGATCGAAACTCGTCCGCTTTTAGGATATGGCCCCGGTTACCGGGTCTTTAGGCAAGCCTATGAGCGCGATTTCAAGGAGGTGCAGACCGGGGAAGAACCGGTTCACGCCCATAATATGTACCTGGCCCTGGGGGCCGGCATCGGGATCCCTGGCCTGCTGGCCTTTCTCTGGCTGCTGGTCAACTCCCTGGGAACCTTGCGGATCGGCTTGAGCCGGTCCGCTGATTGTTTCCGCTGTTTCTACAGCCGGGGACTGACGGCCGGTCTGACTGGTTTCCTGGTTGGAGGCCTGGCCGACAATCCCTTGTTCTCTTTCCGGGTAATGCTGATCTTCTGGCTGCTGCTCGCCATTGTGGCTGCTGGAGAGAGGAGGCAAAGCGGAATTTATTCCGGCTTGTGAAAGTTTCGCCGCTCGAGTAGTATACTTTCCTCAAAAGAAGATCCGCCCTTGTCTGTGAATTTCGCGGATACGATCGGTATCAATCCGATTCCGGGCTCCAGCGACCGCTGTCGTCCTCGGGGTTTCGCGGAACGGTCTGCTCTGAAAACCCTTAACCTTGTGGGATCGGTTAAATTTATGAGTGAAAAGATTATTATCACCGGTGGGGCGGGATTCATCGGATCTGCCCTGGCCTGGCGTTTGAATCGGGAAGGGGAGGAGGCGATTGTTATTGTCGACTCTTTGGGAACAGGTGAAAAGTGGGAGAACCTGGCCGGGTTGCAGATCTCCGATTACCAGGAGAAGGATGATTTTCTCGACCGGGTGCGGAGACGGGATCTGCCCGCTTCCCTGGAGACGATCTTCCACTTCGGAGCTTGTTCCTCCACTACTGAGGCGGATGCCCGCTACCTGGTTAAGAACAATTTCGAATACAGCAAGACTCTAGCCCGGTACTCACTGGAAGCGGGGGTCCGCTTTATCTACGCTTCCAGCGCCGCTACCTATGGCGATGGAAGCCGGGGCTACTGTGACCGGGAATCCGAACTGAGGCGACTGAGGCCCCTGAACAAGTACGGTTTTTCCAAGCATCTCTTCGATCTCTACGCTCTTTGCCGGGGCTGGCTGGATAAAATTGTCGGACTGAAATTTTTCAACGTCTATGGGCCGAATGAATATCATAAGGGATCAATGCGTTCAATGGTCTGCAAGGGATATGACCAGATCCGGCAAGGGGGCCGGATGTCTCTCTTCAAATCTTGCCGGGACGGTTGGCTCGATGGGGAACAGGATCGGGATTTTATCTATATCAAGGACGCCCTGGAGATGATTCTCTTTCTCTACCGGAACCCCTCCCTGTCCGGAATCTTCAATATTGGTTCCGGCTGGGCCCGGACCTGGAACGATCTGGGCAATGCCCTCTTTGACTCCCTGGAACGAGAGAGGCAGATAGTTTATGTCTCAATGCCGGAAGAGATCAGGCCGAATTATCAGTACCATACCGAGGCCGGGATGGAGAAGCTTCACCAGGCCGGTTATGACCGGCCGACGACTTCACTGGAAGAGGGGATCCGGGATTATGTGGTCAATTACCTGGTTCCGGGCCGTTACCTGGTTGCGGCGGAGGAGTAAATCTCCGGGACGGCCGAGTGAATATTTTGCTTTCCAACAGGTTGAGATGGCAGATCCGTATTCCGCCTGGATCCGGATGAAAAAAACCGATCGCAATGAGATCGAAAATATTCAAGCCTAAGTTGACCCTTTAGTCTTTTTCAATACGGCCTTGATCGGGCAGCTCTCTGGGGCGGATTAACTGTTGATCCCGGATGACCCCGGCGAAGCTTGCCGGGCTCTGATGGGTTGCCCTTTCGGAGTAGGAGAATGATGGCAAAGTCAGCCCCAGCAATTATTTAAACAGCTCAATTCTTACCAGAATGTTAATTGTGACACTACCTGATCAGTGAACTTTGCTCAGGATCGTGGTCGATCCGGTTAATCTTTAATCTCCGATTTTTCCGGAGCGAATGTTATGATTGAGAAATGGCAGAGAATTATCTCCGGTTTTGCCGGGAAGAAGATCCTGGTGGTCGGCGACGTGATGCTCGATCTTTATATCCAGGGGGAGGTAGAGAGGATCTCCCCGGAGGCGCCGGTTCCGGTGGTCCGGGTCACCGCCGAATCTTCAGTTCCCGGCGGGGCGGCCAACGTGGCTAATAATATTAGCTCTCTGGGAGGAAGCCCGATCCTGGTCGGTGTGATCGGTCCCGACTCGGCCGGCCGGCAGATGCGAACTCTGCTCCAGGAGAGAAAGATTGATGGCCGGGTTTTGGTCACCGACCCGGACCGACCGACCGTGACCAAATCTCGGGTGGTTGCCGGGCATCAGCAGGTGGTTCGGATCGATCGCGAGCCCCGGGGGGATATCGGCCCGGAGGTGAGGGAAAAACTTCTGCAGGTGATCTGGAATCTGGATGGGGAGATCGATGGGATCATCCTTGAGGATTACGCCAAAGGGGTCGTGGACCAGGTTCTGATTGATCAGTTGATCTCCCTGGCCCGGAGTCGGGGCTGTTTTCTGGTAGTTGATCCCAATGGCCGCCGTCGGTTTACTTATCGGGGCGCCAAGCTGATCAGCCCCAACCTGAAAGAGGCGATGGAACTGGCGGGCCTGGGCAGAGAAGTTCCCCTGGCCGAACTGGGCCGGTCCCTGCTCGGGAAGTGGGGGGCGGAGTCGGTGTTGATCACCCTGGGAGAAGAGGGGATGTGTCTTTTTGAACGGGGAAAGAAGTTTTTTCGAATCCCCACTGTGGCCCAGGAGGTATTCGATGTCTCGGGCGCCGGGGATACGGTAATCGGGACGATCGCTCTTGCTCTCTCCTCGGGGGCCGACCTTCCGGAGGCCGCTCGAATTGCCAACTGTGCGGCCGGGGTAGTGGTGGGTAAGCTCGGTACGGCCACTCTGACGACGGATGAACTCCAGAACTCGCTTAACTGGAAGTAAGAAGGGCGTATTCCTCGACCGGGACGGGACCCTCCACCCGGATCCCGGCTATCTTCATTCACCGGATGAGGTCGAGATTTATCCTGCCGCCCGCCGGGGGCTGAAACTGCTCACTGAAAATGGTTTTCTTCTTTTCCTGGTCACCAATCAATCCGGGGTGGGCAGGGGGTATTTCCCGGTGTCGGCAATGGAGAGCGTGCATCAAAAGATCGAAAGCGAACTGGGAAAAGACGGGGTTAGCCTGACCGGGATAGGTTATTGTCCCCATCATCCGGATGCCGGTTGCCGGTGCCGGAAGCCTTCGCCCTACCTGGTAGAGGTTCTGGCCGACCGCCACGAAGTTGATACCCGCCAATCTTACTTTATCGGTGACCAGATCAGCGATGTTCTGGCCGGACGCGATGCCGGCTGCCGGACAGTCCTGCTGGCTTCTCCCGGCCGGTTGGCGGAGTTGCGCGGGGAAGAAGATTGGTGGGAGCCGGATCTGGTTGTTTCCGATCTCTATCGGGCGGCGCTCTGGATTATCGGGATGGCGGATCCGGAGGCTGGTCAGGTATGAATAAGCGGCTCAATTCAGCCGATTGCCCGCGGGCGATCGGAGTGATCCCCGCCCGCTGGGAGGCAACTCGATTCCCGGGAAAACTTCTGTCCCGCCTCGATGATCGGACAGTCATTGAGCACGTCTATCGCCGGGGTGAGGAAGCGACTTTACTGGAGAATATTTTTGTGGCTACCGATGACCTCCGGATAGCCCGGGAGGTTAAGAGGTTCGGGGGCCGGGTGATAATGACCTCTGACAGTCCTCGGACCGGGACCGAGCGGACGGCGGAGGCCTGCCGGGGGCAGTCCGCGGAGATTGTAATCAATATCCAGGGCGATGAACCCTTTCTCCGGGGGGAGATGATCGACAGCGTAGTGGAGGAGATGGTCAGCAATCCAAAGTTGCCGACGGTGACCCTGGTCCGAAAGCTGCCCGGAGGAGATTGGCTTAATGACCCCAATCAGGTAAAGGCTGTCCTTGACCAGGAGGGTTTTGCGCTCTATTTTTCTCGGTCCCCGATCCCGGCGCCTGGTGCTCAGTTTCCGGCCTTCGCCTACAAACATATCGGTCTCTACGGTTACCGGATAGATTTTCTGCGGAACCTGGTCGAACTGGCCCCGGGTCCGCTCGAGGTCCAGGAGCGTTTGGAGCAGCTCCGGGTCCTGGAGCACGGATACCGGATGAAGGTCCTGGAGGCTGATTATGATACTTGCGGGATCGATACCCCGGAAGATCTTGACCGGGCCCGGGACCACCTGGCGGATCTTCACCGCGGAGGCGCGGAGGCCGCGGAGGAAAAAATGGAGTAATTTGGCTCAATCCGGATCTCTCAAAAAAACTATTACGTTTCGCTAAATAGCGCCTGAACGAAAACCCTGGAAACCAGGTCATTGTCGGGAGGGAGGGAAAAGCAATCCCTTTAATCTGTGATGAGATCGCTTTGTCACTTCGTTCCTCGAAATGCCAAGTTCGATGTGATTTGAGCTTTCTGTTCGGACACTAAGTAGCTACCATAATTCAATCTAAGCAAAGGCGGGATAATCTGATGATTGCTAAAACTAAAGAATTCGAGATGGGACCGGTTTCAATTGGAGGGAAACGGCCGTTGGTACTCCTGGCCGGACTCTGTGTGATTGAGAGTGAAGCCCATACCCTGAAGATCGCCGAGACCTTGAGAGAGATCTGTCGGGAGATTGACCTGCCTCTGGTCTTCAAGGCTTCTTACGATAAGGCCAATCGGACTTCGATCGAATCCTACCGGGGACCGGGGCTGGAGACCGGCCTGGCGATTCTCGCCCGGGTGAAGAAAAAACTGGGGCTGCCGATTCTGGTCGATTTTCATCACCCCTCGGATGCGGCGGCGGTGGCAGAGGTCGCCGACATCATCCAGGTCCCGGCCTTTCTCTGCCGGCAGACCGATATGCTTCTATCCGCGGCCCGGACCGGGTTGCCGATTAATGTGAAGAAGGGGCAGTTTCTCGCCCCGGAAGATATCCGGCATATTATCGCTAAATGTCAGGCCGCCGGCAATGAGAAGGTTTGCGTTACCGAGCGGGGGGTAAGCTTCGGGTACCATAATCTGGTTAGCGATCTCCGTGCCCTCCCGATTATCCGAGGCGTTGGTTCCCCGGTTATCTTTGACGCTACCCACAGTGTCCAGCTCCCCGGCGGCGGGGATGGCCGCAGCGGCGGCCGGCGGGAATTTGTTCCCTTCCTGGCTCGGGCGGCGGCGGCGGCGGGGATCGACGGCCTTTTTCTGGAGGTCCACGACCGGCCGGAAGAGTCGCGTTCCGACGCCGCCAGTGTTTTGTCTATCCAGGACTTGCCGCTGCTGTTGAGGACGGTGATGAAAATCGACCGATTGGTGAAAGGTTATGAATAAGCCGGGGGAATCCAGTGGCGGTGATTTGCTGGAAACCGCTCGGGAGGTTCTGCGCATCGAGGGGGAGGCCCTATTGGCCCTGATCCCGAGATTGGGGGCCGAATTCGAGGCGGCGGTAAATATTCTCTTCCGCTGTTGCGGACGGATCATCGTGGTGGGGATGGGGAAGGCCGGGATAGTCGCCCGCAAGGTCTCTGCCACTCTGGCCAGTACCGGTTCACCGAGTCTGAGTCTCCATCCGGTCGAGGCCCTTCACGGAGATTTAGGGATTGTCAGCCGTGATGACGTGATGATTATGATCTCTCACAGCGGCGAGTCGGACGAGATCAAGAATCTGATCCCATTTATCAAGCGGATGGGGGTGCCCCTGATCGCGATTACCGGTAACCTCAAGTCAGCGCTGGCCGCCTACAGTGACGTGACTCTTGATGCCGAGGTGGAGAAAGAGGCTTGTCCGTTCAATCTCGCCCCCACTGCCAGTACTACTGCCGCCCTGGCTCTGGGCGACGCCCTGGCGGTCGCTTTGATCAAACAACGGGGATTCCAGCCGTCCGATTTTGCCCGGCTCCATCCCGCCGGCGCACTGGGCAAGAGATTGCTTTTGCAGGTTTCGGATCTGATGCGGGTGGGAGAGGCCAATCCGGTGGTCAAAGAAAAGACCCCGGTCAAGGCGGTGATCTTGAGGATCACCGCTGCTCGAGCGGGGGCGGCCAGCGTGGTTGACGAGGCCGGGCGGCTCTCCGGCTTTTTTACCGACGGAGACCTCCGCCGACATATTGAGACCCGCTCGGAGATTCTCGACCTTCCGGTCGGGGAGGTGATGACCTCCGATCCCCTGACCATCTCCGGAGATAAGCTGGCCGTGGAGGCCCTGCGGATACTTGGAGAACGACGGATTGATGAGATTCCGGTGATCAATCAACAGGGCGAGCCGATCGGGATGCTCGATGTCCAGGACCTTTTGAAGGCGGGCGTGGTTTAGTCAGTTCAAAGTTTAAAGTTTGAAGGTCGATTTGCGCGATGAGTGGAAATTTTGATATCCGGAGCCGGGCGGTGAAGATCAGGCTGCTTTTGCTCGATGTTGACGGGGTGCTGACTGACGGGAAGATCTACCTGCCCGCACAGGGAGAAGAGCTGAAATCTTTTCACGCTCGGGACGGATCGGCCCTGGTCCGCTGCCGTCGGGCCGGGGTGACGGTGGCTCTGGTCAGCGGACGGAAGGCCGCGACGGTTGTCCGACGGGGGCGGGAATTGGGGATTACCGAGATTTACCAGGGGGTGGAAGACAAGGTCACGGTGCTCAAGGAATTACTGGCCCGTTATTCCTGCTCGGCCTCGGAGACCGCCTATATCGGCGATGACCTCCCCGACCTGGCGGTGATGCGGCGGGTCGGGCTCTCCGCGGCGGTGGCCGACGGACACCCGAACCTTCGGAAGGCGGCGGATTACGTTACCGTCCGCCGCGGGGGGGAAGGAGCGGTAATGGAGGTCGTGGATCTGATCCTGGCCGGGCGGGAAGGATGAAGGTCTTTCTGCTCAGTCTTCTCTGCGGCCTGGCCCTGTCGGCCCAAACGGGCCTGGCCGGGGAAGCGGAGACCCCTCCGCCTTCGCCTTCGGTCCCTTCTCCCTCGTCCTCACCGGCCCCCGGGATTTCGGGACTGGAATTGAGCGGTGGCTTTATCCTCTATTACCCCAACCGGGAGGGAGACTATGAGTGGAAGATGGAGGGGGATGAGGTTATTTTTCTCACCCCGACCTGCCAGGAGATAACCCGGCTGACCGCGACCGCTTTGACCCCCGACCTGGAAGGACTGACCCTGGAGGCCGAGACAATGAGCTACTTTAAAGATTCCGGGATCGCCCGAAGCGATCAGTCACGGATCGTGGTCCGACGCAAGAATACCGTCCTGACCGGGAAGGGATATCTATGGACCCCGGCCAACCGACAGTTGCGAGTTTTCGAAGATGTCCGGCTCCTGATTCAGGAGACGGGGGAGGGGGGGATGTTCCCACAATGAGCGGTTTTTACGCTAAATCGCTGCGGGTTCTGATCGGGATTTTGCTTCTTGCGCCCCTCGCAATCTTGAGGGGGGAGGACCGAAACAGAGCTGAGGACTGGACGGTGATCACCTGTGATGGTAATCTCTATATGAACTATGTGGAAAAGCGGGTGGTCTTTTTTAACAATGTCCAGGTAAAGAATCCCCGGGGAAGTATCCGGGCCGATCGATTGATTGTCTATTTTTCTCCGGAAGGCAAGACCGTAGAAAAAACTGAAGGAGCGGGGCACGTCCGGATTACCTCTGAAGGCCGCTCCGGCCGGTCGGAGAAGATTATTTATTATCCCGCAGAGAAAAAAACTGTCCTGATTGGGGAGGCGATGGTTACCATCGACGGCAACAGTGTGGGCGGAGGGATGATCACATTCTTCCTCGACAGTAAGGATATCGTCGTCGAGGAAAGTCCGACCCTGGAATATCTTCCGGAAGAAAATTTTCAGGTTGATTTTTAGTTGCGCCAATTAACCGGCCTGGCCCGGGAACATTCTGAGAGCAGCGGTCTCTTTGAGCTGCCGGTGTTTTTATGCTGAACAATAGAGAGTCGCGATGGAGCTGTTTCGAGCGGAAAACCTGGTAAAAACCTATAAGAAGCGCCGGGTGGTGGATCGGGTCAGTCTCCACGTCAATCGGGGTGAGATCGTCGGCCTGCTCGGTCCCAACGGAGCCGGGAAGACCACCTCCTTTTATATGATTGTCGGTCTGATCAAGGCTAACGGGGGTAGGGTGTTTTTCCGTCGGCGGGATATCACCCATCTTCCGATGTCCCGCCGGGCGCGCCGGGGGATGAGTTACCTCTCCCAGGAGCCTTCTGTCTTCCGGAATCTGACCGTGGAAGAAAATATTATGGCGATTCTCCAGACCCTGAAGCTGAGCCGTTCGGAGCGAAAAAAACGGATGGTCGAGTTGCTTCAGGAACTGGGAATCCACCACCTGGCCAAGAGCAAGGCCTATATGCTTTCAGGGGGTGAACGGAGACGGTTGGAGATTGCCCGGGCGCTGGTTATCTCCCCCCGGTTCATCCTGCTTGATGAGCCCTTCTCCGGGGTTGATCCGATCGCGGTCTTCGAGGTTCAGCAGATTATTGTCGGGTTGAAAAAAAAGGGGATGGGGATTTTACTTACCGACCACAATGTCCGCGAGACCCTGGCGGTGACCGATCGATCCTACATAATGTTTCAAAGTCGAATCTTGATCTCCGGGACCTCCGCGGAACTGATTAACAGCCCTCAGGCCCGGGAAATTTACCTGGGGGAACAGTTCTCAATGTAGCATTACTCCCGGCAGAGAGTCGGGCCAGAGCGGAGAGTAGTGTCGAGAGTTTATGGGAAACCATAAAATTACAGAGGATGCCGAGGTGATTAAAACCTAAGTTGAGCGATTATTGCGGATGAAATGTGCTAAGATTTTGCCGGCCGA
>CAYXKT010000093.1:0-11253 GCA_964465735.1 uncultured bacterium | reverse complement strand
TTATTAGTGGTAATTAGTGTAATTCGTGGATAGAAAAGGGTCCGAGGCGGGGGATCTATTAGTGGTAATTAGTGGAATTAGTGGAAAAAAGAGTCCGAGGCGGGGGATTTATTAGCGGTTAGCAGTATAAATCCGCGGATGACTCAAGAGACCAGGAAGAGATGATCGGGACGGACCAACATTTTCAGCTGGAAGTATTTGCCGGACCTCTGGATCTGCTTCTCTATCTGATCCGGAAGAACGAGATAGATATTTACAATATTCCGATCCAGAAGATCACCGAGCAATATCTGAAATACCTGGAATTGATGCAGATCCTTGACCTCGATATCGCCGGCGAATTTTTAGCGATGGCGGCGACGTTGATGCATATCAAATCCCGGTTACTCCTTCCGGCCGATGAGCGGGAGGAAGAGGAGGAAGAGGAGGAAGATCCTCGCTGGGATCTGGTCCGGCAGTTGCTGGAGTTCAAGCAATTTCGCGAAGCGGCCGATATCTTCCATAACCTGGAGCGGGACCAGGGCAAGACCTTTGCTCGAAAAGCCCCTCCGCCGAAACCGGTACCTCAATCTGAGTTGCCCCTGGCGGATATCGAGCTCTTCCAGCTTCTTGACGCCTTCTCCGAGGTCTTGAATGAGGCCGAGAAACGTCGTCCGCCGGAGTTCGAACCGGATCCGTTCTCTCTGGAAGACGGTCGGGATCGGGTCCTGGATCGGATTGCCCGCCAGGACCCGATCCTCTTCCATCTTCTCTTCGACCGGGGCGAAGCCCGGACTCGGGTGGTAGTAGTCTTTTTGGCCCTGCTCGAGCTGATTCGCCAGAAGGCGGTTCAGGTCTTTCAGCTGGGGCATTTTAGCGATATAATGATCAGGAGAGTCATTGGCGCCACCGGTGAATAATCCCTAATTGTCCCCATTGAAACTACGGCGGACCAGGTCGGGTGTTATCGAAATCCGGCAAGTTCAGGAGTTAAAGCTTTGTTTTCGAGTAGTCCCGGGAGAATATTGAGTTGATGATCAGTAGTCTGGCAAAAATTGGAGATCAGGATTCGGCCCCGATCAACTTAAAGCGGGTCCTGGAGGCGATCCTCTTTGTCGCCCCGGAACCGATCTCGGCCGGCCGGCTTGAGGAATTGACCGTCGGGATTCGGCAGGAGGGGGAGCGGGTCAAGGATACTCTGGACGAATTAGAGAGAGAATACCGGGCCGAGGATCGAAGCTTTGCCATCCGGAAGGTGGCTGAGGGTTACCAGTTGCGGACCCGGGAGATTTACGCCTCCTGGATCCGAAAACTCTACCAGACCCGCCGGTCTGTCTTTCTTTCTAAGCCGGCCCTGGAAACCCTGGCGATTGTGGCTTATAAGCAACCGGTCACCCGCGGGGAGATCGAGGCTATCCGGGGGGTGGCGGTTGACGGGATCCTGAAGAGTCTTCTGGAACGGGAGCTGATAAAAATTTCCGGCCAGAAAGATGTCGTGGGCAGGCCCTATCTCTATCGGACCTGCCGAAAGTTTCTCGAGCATTTCGGCCTCGGCTCGCTCACCGACCTACCCCCACTGGATTCTCGGGAGAAGCCGACCGGGCAGAAAATACTCTCGGCCGCTCCCTCCGTATCGGAGAAACGGACTGAAGAGGAGGCATCGTAATGAATGCTGAGGAGAAACGGGAGAAGCTGGCGGCGATTGATAAGAAACTGGTTGCTTTGATCAATCAAAGAAGTCAGATGGCTGCTCGGGGGTCCGTCCGAGGGAAAGCTCAAGCGGGCGGTTACAACCCGGTGGAAGAAGAGAAGGTTTTGCGCCGGATCGACCTCGCCAATGACGGTCCGCTGGATAATCGCGCCTTGCGAAACATCTACCGGGAGATTATCTCCGCCGGCCGGGAACTGGCCGGACCGTTGCGGATCGCCTACCTGGGCCCGGATGCGACTTTCACCCACGCCGCCGCCCGAGAGAAGTTTGGAGCCGGGACCGAGTATATCCCCTCAGAAAGCATTGCTGGAGTATTCCGGGATGTTGAAACCGGTGCCGTTGATTTCGGGGTGGTCCCGATCGAGAACTCCCTGGAAGGCGCGGTTACCCATACCCTGGATATGCTCTTAGATTCTCCGCTCCTGGTCAGTTCGGAAATATTTCTGCGAGTCACCCATTGCCTCCTCTCCAATACACCCCTGGCTAAGATCGAGAAAGTTTACTCCCATCCCCAGGTTTTCGGTCAGTGCCGGAGTTTCATCCAGAAAACCATCCCCGGGGTGGAATTGATCGAGGTTGCCAGTACCGCTCGAGCTGCCGAGTTAGCCGCCGGAGAGGAGAGGGCCGGGGCCCTGGCCGGTGAACTGGCCGCCGATATCTATGGGCTGAAGATCCGGCGGCGGAAGATCGAGGACAGCGCCGGCAATATTACCCGGTTTCTGGTGATCGGAAAGATCTCTTCTTTGCCCAGTGGCCGGGATCGCACCTCGCTGCTCTTCTCACTGCCCCACCGTTCCGGTTCGTTGCACGACGCCCTCAATGTCTTCAAGAACCGGGAGATCAACCTGACCAGGATTGAGTCGAGGCCTTCAAAGAAGAAGCCCTGGGAGTACAATTTCTTCGTCGATCTGGAAGGCCATCAGCGGACCAGGAAAATTAAAGATGCCTTAAAAGAACTGGACAGTCAGGCCAAGTTCCTGAAAATCCTCGGCTCGTATCCGGTGGGAGAACAGGGCAGCGGTGAGCAGTAAGCAGTCAGCAGTGAGCGGTAAGAGGGAAACGGTTCTCAGCCGACAATTAATTATTCGTGGAGATTCGCGAAGATCCGTGGTTAATAAAAGGGGGTGAGGGGGGGATAATAGCAAGTAATCAGTGTTAATCAGTGGATAAAGGAGCCAGGAGATGGTCGGCAAACAGATACGCTTGGAAAGAATAATGAACCGGAACTCGGGCCGGACAATCATTGTCCCGATGGATCACGGCGTCACACTGGGACCGATCCTCGGTCTGACCAGTATGAATCAGGCCATTGAGAGGGCGGTTACCGGGGGGGCCAATGCCATCATTATGCACAAGGGGATGGTCAAGGCCGGTCACCGGGGACGGGGGGAGGATGTCGGCCTGATTATCCACCTCTCGGCGAGTACGATCCTCAGTCCCGATCCCAACGACAAGGTCTTGGTCTGTACGGTGGAGGAGGCGGTCCGCCTGGGTGCTGACGCGATCTCCATCCACATCAACCTGGGTTCCCCGACCGACGGCCGGATGCTCGGTCTGCTGGGTGGAGTGGCCAGAGATTGCCGGACCTTTGGAATGCCCCTGCTGGCGATGATCTACCCTCGGGGAGAGGGGATCAAGGATCAGTTTGATGTCCAGTATATCAAGCACGCTGCCCGGGTTGGCGCCGAACTGGGAGCCGATATCGTGAAGGTGAATTATACCGGCTCTATCCAAAGTTTCCGGGAGGTGACTGACGGTTGCCCGGTCCCGGTGGTGATTGCCGGGGGGGAGAAGATGGATACCGACCTGGACATTTTGACAATGGTCAAGGAGTCCATCCAGGCCGGCAGTCGCGGAGTTTCGATCGGGAGAAATGTTTTTCAGCATAAAGATCCGATCGCGATCATCAAGGCTATTGACCTTCTGGTCCACGATGAACGGGAGATCAGCGAAGCGATCGAATTCCTCGAACAAGAGAAGAAGAAAGATGAGTGAGCGCAAAGAGGTCTGGGTTGACTGCCGCCCCTGGTCGAAGCAGCTGGTTTTAACCGCTCTGGAAAGCGGCGCTGACGCGGTTATCGTACCGGCCGGGAAGACGGCGGCGGTCCGAAAACTGGGTCGCCTGCGGACGGTAGCCGAGGATGGTGACCTCCAACTGGGTCGGGAGGTCGTGGAGATCGAGATTGCCGGACTCGCGGACCAGGAAGAGATCATCACCCGGGGGAAGACCCGGACGGTCATCGTCTCCGGTCAGGATTGGAAGATTATCCCTCTGGAGAATATTATCGCCCGTTCGGGCAAAGTGCTGGCGGTGGTGGAGAGTCTCCCCGCCGCTCGGACCGCCCTGGGAATCCTGGAAAAAGGGGTGGCCGGAGTGGTGATCCGAAGCTCTTCAGTGAAAGTGATTTCTTCGGTCATCCAGTTGGTGAAGAGTGATCGGGAGAAACTGGAACTGACCAAAGTCAAGATTACCGCGATCGAGGAACTGGGGATGGGCGACCGAGTCTGTGTTGACACCTGTAGCGTCTTTCAACCGGGGGAGGGGATGCTGGTCGGAAATACCGGGTCAGCCTTTTTTCTGGTCCACGCCGAAAGCGTAGAGACCCCTTACGTCGCTCCCCGTCCCTTCCGGGTCAATGCCGGTGGAGTTCACGCCTACATCCTGCTTCCCGAGGGGAGGACCAGTTATCTTTCGGAGCTGGAAATTTCCGATGAGGTGATGGCGGTCGGGTTTCGGGGGGAGACTCAGAGGGCGATTGTCGGGCGGGCCAAGATTGAGAAACGTCCGATGCTCCTGGTTCGGGCGCAGAGCGAGAAGAGGGAGGTCAGTCTGATCCTCCAGAACGCCGAGACCATCCGATTGGTACGACCCTCGGGAAAATCGCTCTCGGTGGCCGGACTGAAGAAGGGCGACGAGGTCCTGGCCCATTTTACCACCGGCGGCCGCCATTTCGGGACCCGGATCGAGGAGAGTATTGAAGAGAAATGACCGCTCAACCGCATTATGATAAAGTCACTATCGTTGGCGTTGGTCTGATGGGCGGTTCGCTTGGGTTGGCTCTGAAGTCGCGAGGTCTGGCCAAGGAGGTGGTCGGCTGGGGAAGGAACCAGGGCCGCCTCGATCAGGCGGTCAGCCTGGGCGCGATCGATCGCTCTACCCGGAAGCGAAGCGATGCTTTAGCCGGTTGTCAGTTACTGGTCTTTGCCACCCCGGGGAGAGCGACCGAGCAGCTGGCCGCCGAATGGCTCCCGGAGACGCCCCCCGGTTGTCGAATCACCGATCTGGTCTCGGTTAAGGGACAGATGGTTGAATCTTTGACCGGGCTAACACCAGCTCGCTCTTCTTATATCAGTTCCCATCCCCTCTGTGGTTCCGAACAGGATGGGATCGGTGCCGCCCGTTCCGACCTCTACCAGGGGCAGCTCTGTCTGATCACTCCGGTGGCCGGAACCCGAAAAACCGCCATTGGCGAAATCCAGAAACTCTGGCAGTTGTTGGGGATGTCTGTGATTTCGATGGCCCCCGCACATCACGACCGGGTGGTGGCCGCGGTCAGCCATCTTCCCCATCTGGTGGTGACGGCTTTGGTCAACCAGATCGGGGATGAGAAATTGCTTCAGTTTGGCGGGACCGGGTTGCGGGACACTACCCGGATCGCCTCTGCCAGTCCGGTTCTCTGGGCGGAGATCATCACCGCCAACCGCCACCAGATTGTCTCCCAGATCGAGGGGATGATGGAGAATCTGATGTTGGCCAAGCAGCACGTCAAGTCCGGCGATCCGGCCCGAATAAGCCAATGGCTGAGGAAGGCCGTCTTGAGACGGAAAAAACTGGAGAAGTGAAAATGCAGTGATGGGTCAATGGAGTGAGGGGATGAGAGAGAGATGGTGAGAGGCCGAGAGGACTGAGTGTCCAGGTCCAATACTCCATCACTCCATCACTCCATCTTTTGATTCCTCCACCATTGCACTACTCTCTCCATCACACCCCCCCTCGAAACTCTCACCGCCAAACAGACGAGGCCATCATATGCACAGAGACAAGACATTGGTTATCACGATGGATGGAACCTGCGGTTCGGGTAAGTCCACTATCGCCCGGCGATTGGCGCAACGGTTGGGTTTTATCTATCTTGATACCGGGGCAATGTACCGCGCGGTAACCTGGAAAGCGCTGCGTTCTCCAGTCGATCTGAGCGATCGGGAAGGTCTGATCGCCCTTGCCGGGAAGACTGAGATTCGGCTCCAGCGAGGAGAGTTGGGGACTGAGGTCTTTGTCGATGGTCAGGAGGTGACCGAAGTTATCCGGACCCCGGAGATCACCAACGCGGTAAAATTCCTGGCTGATATCCCCGAGGTCCGCCGGCACCTGGTGACGGAGCAGCGTCGGATCGCCGCCTCCCGCTCGGTGGTTGCGGAGGGCCGGGATACCGGCACCGTGGTCTTCCCGAAAGCCGATTATAAGTTTTTTATCGATGCTCCGCTGGACGTGCGGACCGAGCGCCGCTTCCTGGAGTTTGAGAAGAAAGGGGTGCGGATTTCCCGCCAGGAGGTCCGGACCGATCTGGCAAAAAGGGATCAGGCTGACCGTTCCCGACCGGTCGGCGCGCTCCGCCCTGCCCCCGATGGGATTATCGTTGATACCGGAGAAACCGATGATATTGAGGCCAATCTGAAAAAGCTCCTGGGGTATATCGGTAATCGATAATCGGTGATCGGTGGTTGGTTCCAAAATTCGTGAAGATTCGTGAAGATTCGCGGTTTAATAAAGGGTCCGAGGCGGAGGATTACTTGGTGAAGATTCGTGGAGATTCGCGGTTTAATAAAGGGTCCGAGGCGAGGGATTACTTCGTGAAGATTCGTGGAGATTCGCGGTTTAAAAAAGGGTCCGAGGCGGGGGAGTTTATCAGTGGCAATTGATCTAATTAGGGGAAAAGTATTTTCGGCGACGGGAGCGGGTTCTTCCTTTTAGCTGTTGACCCCCGATTCTGTCGATGGTATTCTCCGCCCTTATTTGGAAACGTTAACCAGCGGACCAACCCGGTCTGCCCAACCCCGGCGGTCGCCAATAAAAGGCGCTCGTCAAACTGGATGAGGATTGAACGAAATGACGGAACTTATCAACCAGGAAACCCAACCCGAACAAGAAGATCTCCTTAAAGAACCGGTGGCAGCAGCAGAGCCGGTGACCGTGGAAGAAGCGGTGAACGTGGAAGAAGTGGAGACTTCGGAAGAAACGATGTCCAGGGAAGAATTGTCGGAGTTAGTTGACGCCACGATGCAGCACCTGGAAGAAGGGAAAATTGTTACCGGAAAAATCTATGGGATCCGCTCCGACTATGTCGTGGTCGATATCGGTTACAAGTCGGAAGGTCTGATCCCCTTAAACGAGTTCGAGAGTGAGACCAGTCTCCAGGCCGGCGATACCATTGATGTCCTGCTGGAGCGAATGGAAGACCGTGATGGTATGGTCTGTATCTCCAAGGAAAAGGCCGACAAGCTCAAGCATTGGGAACGGATCATCTCCCAGTACCAGGAGGGCGACACGATTACCGGAACGATCTCACAACGGGTCAAAGGCGGGATGATGGTCGATATCGGACTCCCCGCTTTCCTCCCCGCTTCCCAGATCGACATTCAGTATATTAAAGACAAGGACGCCCTGATCGGCCAGCAATATGAGTACAAGATTATTAAGATAAATGAGCGCCGGCGCAATATTGTTCTTTCCCGCCGGGAACTCCTCGAAGAGGCACGCCAGGTGGCACGGGATAAACTACTCTCCGAGATCAAAGAAGGCGATCTCCGTTCGGGTGTGGTCAAGAACATCACCGACTTTGGGGTCTTCATCGACCTGGGCGGTCTGGACGGACTGCTCCACATTACCGATATGTCCTGGGGAAGGATCAGTCATCCCTCGGAACTGTTGACGGTTAGCGACGAAGTCGAGGTCAAGATTCTCAAGTACGACCGGGACCGGCAGCGGGTCTCGCTTGGTCTGAAGCAGAAGAGCGCTAACCCCTGGGCGTCGGTAGGCGAGAAGTATCCCCCGGGGATGCAGTGCGAGGGCCGGGTGGTCAATATTATGCCCTACGGTGCCTTCATTGAGCTTGAAGACGGGGTTGAGGGACTCTGTCACATCTCCGAGCTTTCCTGGACCCGGAAGATCAATCACCCCACCGAGATTTTAGCTATCGGCGATGTGGTTGAGATTATGATTCTCCGCTCCCAACCCGAAGAGGAAAAGATCTCTCTCGGGGTCAAGCAGCTGGAGACCAACCCCTGGACCAAGGTCGCCGACAAGTTCCCGGTCGGGACGGTGGTCAAGGGCAAGGTCCGGAATATGACTTCTTACGGGGCTTTTCTGGAAGTCGAGGAAGGGATCGACGGTCTGATCCACGTCTCCGATATGTCATGGACCAAGAAGATCGCCCATCCCTCCCAGCTCTTCAAGCGGGGCGATAAGGTGGAGGCGTTGGTTCTGGCCATCGACCCTGACAACAAGAAGATTTCCCTGGGCACCAAGCAGCTGGAATCCGATCCCTGGCGGGAAGTGGCCTCTCGTTATACCCCAGGGGAGATTGTTGAGGGAAAGGTGACCAAGCTGACCGGCTTCGGGGCCTTTGTCGAACTAGACAGCGGGGTAGAAGGGTTGGTTCATATCTCCCAGATCAGCGACAAGCCCTTCAATGATCTCAAGGATGTCATCGCCGAAGGCGACACTGTCCGGTCTCAGATAATCAAAGTTGACGAGGCGGAGCGCAGGATCGGGCTCAGCATTAAGAATGTCATTCTCGGCAAGGGAGTCGAGGATCTCCCGCCCGAGAGGGGCGAGTCCGCGCCGTCGCTGCCACCTCCGGTGGATGTCGACACCCGACTGAAAGATGGGTTGGAGAAGCTCGAAGAGGCAATGATCGGACGTTCTTCCGAGAGTGAAGACGAGAACGAGGATCAGGAAGAGGAAAAAGACTAACTCCCCGGGTACCAATGGAGGCGGTTCGGCTCCGCCTTAAGAGAGCCGAACCGCGCTCTGTCCCGCCCAGATTCGATGCCTAAAGATCCCGTTGCCCAACAGATGGAGGTTATCCGGCGGGGAACGGTGAATATCGTCCCCGTCGCGGAGCTGGAAGCCCGGCTCCGCTCCGCCCTCAAAGAGTCACGCCCCTTACGGATCAAGTACGGAGCCGACCCCTCGGCTCCCGATATCCACCTCGGCCATACTGTGCCCCTGAGGAAGTTGCGGCAGTTCCAGGACCTGGGACATCTGGTAGTCTTCATCATCGGCGACTTTACCGCCCTGGTGGGTGATCCCTCCGGGCGCTCGAAAACCCGTCGCCGTCTTACCCCCGAAGAGGTGAAGGAGAATGCCCTCACCTATCAGGAGCAGGTTTTCAAGATCCTTGACCGGGATCGGACCGAGGTGCTTTATAATAGTCACTGGCTCTCCGAGTTGCGTTTCCCCCAGATCGTCGATCTTGCTTCCCGGGCTACTGTGGCCCAGTTACTTGAGCGAGAGGACTTTGCTCAGCGTTACCGCCAGGGGAAACCGATCAGTATCCTGGAATTTCTCTACCCCCTGATGCAGGGCTATGACTCAGTAGTGGTGAAGGCCGACATCGAACTCGGGGGCACCGATCAGACCTTCAATCTTCTCTTGGCCCGGGAGATCCAGCGGGAATATGGCTCTCTTCCTCAGGCGATCGTCACACTTCCGCTTCTGGAAGGGACCGACGGGATCCAGAAGATGTCGAAATCATTGGGGAACTATATTGGGGTCAGCGAGCCGGCCCGGGAGATCTTCGGGAAGGTGATGTCGATATCCGACGACCTGATGTGGCGGTATTACGAACTGCTCTCACAGCGGTCGGTAGAAGAGGTCGCTGTCGGCCGGCAGGAGTGCCGCAGCACGACCAACCCGATCATCTGGAAGAAGCAGCTGGCTTTTGAGTTGGCCGCCCGGTTCGCCGGCGACCAAGCGGCAGAGGAGGCCCGGGATTATTTCGAGGAGGTTCACCAGAAGAAGGCGGTGCCGGAAGATATGTCCGAAGTGTTTCTCCGGGAGAGCGAACTTCCCGATGGAGCCATCTCCATTATCGAACTTCTCCGGCGATCCGAACTAGTCACCAGTAACGCCGAGGCCCGTCGGAAAATCGTTGAGGGGGCGGTCAGCTATGAAGGCGAAAAGATCAATGAATACAGGGCTTCGGTCCCAGTCAAAGACGGTGGAGTCCTGAAACTGGGGAAACGTAATTTCCGCCGGACCCGCCTTTCCGGAGAGGGTGAAAAATAAATAGTAATTCCTCTTGACTACCTCTATAGACAGTAGTATCTTCACGACAGTTAGATCAAGTGGCCTTTCAGTTCTGGAAAAATAAATCATATTTTCATTTGACTTATTAGTTACCAGGTGGTATCTTGGTCACGATGAGATCAGGTAGTCCCTAACAAGTTAGTTGACAACCTAATCTTCTGCAGGTTTAGGTGCGTCTGCGGATGCACTTTTTTTGCTCTTTGAAAATTGGATGGTAAGATGGGCTCTAGTACGATAGCCGGATCAAAACTTGATTCATATTGAGAGTTTGATCCTGGCTCAGAACGAACGCTGGCGGCGTGGCTTAGGCATGCAAGTCGAACGAAAATCCCGTGAACAGAAGCTTCGGCTGAAGGGATCGGGAGGAAAGTGGCGAACGGGTGAGTAACGCGTAAGCAATCTACCTTTGACTGGGGAATAACGTCTCGAAAGAGGCGCTAATACCGCATATGATCTCCTGATGGCATCATCGGGGGCTTAAAGATGTGTCTCGCTTGCGGGATATGTCGGTCAAAGATGAGCTTGCGTCCTATTAGCTTGTTGGTGGGGTAACGGCCTACCAAGGCTTTGATGGGTAGCTGGTCTGAGAGGATGGTCAGCCACACTGGGACTGAGACACTGCCCAGACTCCTACGGGAGGCTGCAGTCGAGAATCATTCGCAATGCGCGAAAGCGTGACGATGCGACGCCGCGTGGAGGATGAAGGCCTTCGGGTTGTAAACTCCTGTCACCAGGTAATAAAGCACTGTTGATTAAGAGTTGATGGTGTTGAGCAAACCTGGGGAGGAAGCCACGGCTAACTCCGTGCCAGCAGCCGCGGTAATACGGGGGTGGCGAGCGTTGTTCGGATTTACTGGGCGTAAAGGGTCCGTAGGGGGCTGTGTAAGTCGGGTGTGAAATCTTCAGGCTTAACCTGGAATGTGCACTCGAAACTGTGCGGCTAGAGTATAGGAGAGGAAAGTGGAATTCCCGGTGTAGCGGTGAAATGCGTAGATATCGGGAGGAACACCAGTGGCGAAGGCGGCTTCCTGGACTGTAACTGACGCTGAGGCGCGAAAGCTGGGGGAGCGAACAGGATTAGATACCCTGGTAGTCCCAGCCATAAACGATGAACACTAGGTGTGGGAGGTATCGACCCCTCCCGTGCCGCAGCTAACGCATTAAGTGTTCCGCCTGGGGAGTACGGCCGCAAGGCTAAAACTCAAAGGAATTGACGGGGGCCCGCACAAGCGGTGGAGCATGTGGTTTAATT
>CAYXKT010000092.1:0-11364 GCA_964465735.1 uncultured bacterium | reverse complement strand
CGCAAAAGATTGGTGCAGTTCGCCGCATAGAATCGCTCAATTTAGGTTAAAGATAGAAGTTGATTTGACGAAGCTAAAGACCATACAGGCTAAGAGGGACTCTCCGGTGCCCCGATGGCCATCGAGGCGAGGGATCAGCCACCCCGATCTTTCTATCGGGGTAACTGACAACCTTTTCCTTAGACTATTCTATCTTTATACTGTCTTGTTACCCACAGGCCAGGAGGGACTCGAACCCCCAACATCCGGTTTTGGAGACCGGCACTCTAACCAATTAGAGTTACTGGCCTACTCGTTCCGTCCTCAGCCACTCTCCGGCAGACTACTTGGTCTGTTTATGCAGAGTATGTTTGCGGCAAAACCGGCAGAACTTTTTCAAGGAGAGCTTGCCGGTCGCCTTGTTATGAAAGAAGGTGTAATTCCTCCTCTTGCATTCTTCACAAGCTAATATTATGTGTTCCCGGGCCATTCTCGATTATCCTTCTCTCAACGCCGATTTAAGCAATGCCGGCGGCGCCGTCTGATTTCTCATCTGGCATTATTATATTGCCGGGGGAATAATAACCTGCTCTACGCTTCTATGATCTCGGTTACTGTCCCGGCACCCACGGTATGACCGCCTTCTCTGATCGCAAAACGCAGTCCTTTTTCCATCGCGATCGGGGTGATCAGATCGACCGTCATCGTCACGTTGTCGCCCGGCATCACCATCTCCACACCTTCGGGCAAGGCAACGTTACCGGTGACATCAGTGGTCCGGAAATAGAACTGGGGCCGGTAACCGGCAAAGAAAGGCGTATGTCGCCCACCTTCTTCCTTGCTCAGGATATAGACCTCAGCCTTGAAATTTTTGTGCGGCTTGATCGAACCCGGGACGGCCAGAACCATACCCCGTTCCACGTCTTCCTTCTTGATCCCGCGAAGCAGACAGCCCACGTTGTCCCCGGCCTGCCCCTGGTCGAGGAGCTTGCGGAACATCTCCACTCCGGTCACAGTGGTCTTGCGGGTATCGGTAATCCCCACGATCTCCACCTCTCCCCCCACCTTGACCACTCCCCGCTCGACCCGGCCGGTTACCACGGTGCCGCGGCCCTCGATACTGAAAACGTCTTCCACCGGCATCAGGAACGGCTTGTCTATATCTCTTTTCGGTGACGGAATGTACGCGTCAACCGCTGCCATCAGGTCAAAGATACACTTGGCATCATCAGAATTCGGATCTTCAGCAGCCGCGGCCTTGAGGGCGGAACCAGCGATCACCGGGATGTCGTCGCCGGGGTATTCGTAGGAACTGAGTAGCTCCCGAACTTCCAATTCCACCAACTCCAGCAGTTCCGGGTCGTCGAGCTGGTCAACCTTGTTGAGAAATACCACAATCGCCGGCACCCCGACCTGTCTGGCCAGCAGGATATGCTCCCGGGTCTGAGGCATCGGGCCATCGGCGGCAGAGACCACCAGGATCGCTCCGTCCATCTGGGCCGCGCCGGTGACCATATTCTTAATGTAGTCGGCGTGCCCGGGGCAGTCCACGTGGGCGTAGTGGCGATTTGCCGTTTCGTACTCAACGTGAGAAACAGCGATCGTGATTCCCCGTTCTCTTTCCTCCGGCGCGTTATCGATCGAATCAAAAGTCCGGAATTGAACCTTCTCGTCTGCTGAAGAGAGAAGTTTGGTAATCGCAGAAGTCAGGGTAGTCTTGCCGTGGTCCACGTGACCGATTGTTCCGATATTCACGTGGGTCTTAGTTCTTTCAAATTTTTCCTTCGCCATTTTATTTTCCTCCGGTCGTCGTCTGTTATATTTCCTGTAATTAGTTTAGTAGATCAAACCAATTAGGGGCAAACTCTAATTTCCCTTGATCCAACCAAGCAACGCCGAAAGGGGAATAATAGGCCAGGGTCCTGATGCCTTATTTCCACCCTTCGCTTTTTTTTCGCCGGCAACAGTGCCGCCGGTATGTTTTCATCGGTTTGACTTCTTAATTTAAAAAAACAATAAAAGCCCTTGATCGGAGTTGAACCGATGGCCTCGTCCTTACCAAGGACGCGCTCTGCCGACTGAGCTACAAGGGCGGACCGCTCTCCCAACCGGTTCCAGGCACTGATCCTGATCATTTTAGGCCGTTCTCTGTGCAGGGCCCCCGTTATCACAGTCGGGCTGAATGAATTCGGGGCCCAGACCGACTCAATTAATCAGTACCTCTATCTGACCGGCCTGCGCGAAGATAAGTTACGAAGCTATTTGGAGGCGTATTGATTCCTTCCACATTATTAAATGCAGGTGGGCCATACTATCAAAGTTCCACCTTCAGTCAACAGTAAAATAAAATAATTGAGCTCCAGCCAAATTATTTAATATTATCGCCAAGAATCAGCGAGTGATCCGGCGATGGGCCCCCCACATCAATTACCATCTCCATCTCTACGCGCGGGCGTTAAAGCGGGCGATGGGAATCGAACCCACATAACGAGCTTGGAAGGCTCGTGTTCTACCATTGAACTACGCCCGCGGAGCAAAGAAAAGGTACCGGGCCTCGGAAAATCCCCGGTACCGTTCAAATAATCTCGATCTTTGGATTAACCCATCTTCAGTATATTCTTTGTTCAGCCACAATGGCGAATAATAAATTGTATGGGGAGAGGAGGATTTGAACCTCCGAAGGCATAGCCAGCAGATTTACAGTCTGCCCCGTTTGACCGCTTCGGTATCTCCCCGTTAAACGCGAAAACAATTAGATGCTGCGATACTATCCAATGTCTAATTCCAAGGCAAGATTAAAAACTGAATTGATGATTCTTTCCCGACCTGGCATTTTCCCGACAGCCACCATCCCGAGAGCTTTAAAGCTGGCGAGAGGAGTCGAACCTCCAACCTGCTGATTACAAATCAGCTGCTCTTCCATTGAGCTACGCCAGCATCGATACCCTAAGTTATATTATCTATCATACTCTAATAAATCGCAACTGTCTGTCGAGGCTCTTCCGTTAAACCAGGTCGACCGGTGAAGACTTATATCCCAGGCTGAAGATTTATTCAGCCCTAATTTTCTCCCTCAGTCGGCGGGAGAAAATATATGGGGGAAGAGCCGGTTAAAAACCGCCGGGATCTCCTCAAGGAGATCGCCAGGAAGCATACCCATCATCCCCCATCGGCGCGCCGCGCAATCTCCGGCGAGGCCGTGGACCAGGACCCCGAGCCGGGCAGCGGCGGAATCGCTGAGCCCCTGAACCCGGAGGCCGGCAATCAGACCGGTCAGGATATCTCCGCTTCCCCCGGTTGCCATCCCGGGGTTACCGCTTAAGTTGATCCAGAGGGGACCGGAGGGAGCGGCGACCAGGGTTCCGGCTCCTTTCAGAACCAGGGTCAGGTTGTATTTTCGGGCAAAGTCCCGGGCGGCTCCTTCACGGTCGGCCAACAGTTCCGCTTTGCTCTGTCCGTTCAACCGGGACATCTCCCCCGGGTGGGGGGTGAGGATCAATGAGGTGGAGGATCTCTTCAGAACCCGGGGGCGGCGGGCGATCAAGTTTAACCCGTCGGCGTCAACAATCAGCGGTACCGGGCACCGCCTGACCAGACCTCTGACCAGCCGCCCGGTCGCCCGGTCGCACGATATTCCCGGCCCCAACGCAACCGCATCGGTCCCGGCGCAAAATTTCAGAATCGGGCCCAGGGCTTCCGGCGAGAGTGTCCCCTCAGGAGTCTCCGGCAGAGGCAGTGTCATCGCCTCGACCACCAGTCCTTCCAGGATCGGAGCCAGACTCCGGGGAACGGCCACCGTGACCAACCCCGCTCCAGCTCGCAGAGCCGCCCGGGCGGCCAGGGCAGCGGCCCCGGTCATCCCCGGCGAACCGGCAATCAGTAATAGTCGGCCATAATCACCCTTATGGGATAAGGGCCGGCGGGGCGGGAGCAGTTGCGCCACTTCTTCAGAGTCGATAACTTCTCGATCCGATTCAATCTCCCCGATCAGGTCGGCCGGGAAACCAAGATCAGCCACCGTGATCCGACCGCAGAGATCGAGTCCCCGGCCTCGGACCATCCCGGTCTTGACCAACCCCATCGTTACCGTCCAGTCGGCCCGGATCGCCTCCCCGACCGCTTCCCCGGTCTCCCCGTTTAGGCCGGAGGGGATATCGATCGCCAGCACCCGGGGCGGGTCGCAACGGCGGCCGGAACGGTTGACCGATTCGATGACCCTCCCCGCTAGACCTCGAACGGCCCCCCGCAACCCAGTTCCGAAGATCCCGTCCACAACCACGGACGCTTCCGCCAAGGCGGCTTCCAGACCGGCCAGGCCATCCTCCCCGGTCAGCTCAACTAAGGGGAAGCGCCCCTTGAGTAACCGAACCCAATTGTCAGCGGCATCGCCACCGAGCTCCCCCCCGGGGGCCAGGAGAAAGGTCCGAGTTCGGATATCGGCCTCACCCAGCAGCCGGGCAGCAACCAGTCCATCCCCTCCGTTGTTCCCTTTTCCGGCCAGGATAACCACCAGGGAGTCGGGACCGCCGGTCCCGAGAAGGGTTCGGACCGCCGCGGCCACCGATGTACCCGCCCGTTCCATCAAGATCCGGCCGGGGATCCCCCGCCCCCGGATCGTCGCTCGATCAAGTTCCCTCATCTGCTGTACAGTGACAATCTTCACAATATCGACGACCCTCCTCTTCTTCTAAATCACGATCACTGTGATTACTGTCCGGGCTCAGCTCCGATCAGAGCCGCTTTTCTTGCTGAGCACGGCCACTGCCACCGAGTAGTTATCGGCGTGGGAGAGGCTGACCATAATTTTCTCCACCCCCATCTCCTTTAGCAGCTTCTCCCCCTTCCCGATCATTTCCACCTGGGGCTGACCCTTCAGGGAACGGCCGACCAGAATATCCTGCCAACCGATCTTCTCCGTCCAGCCCTCACCAAAGGACTTCATCACCGCCTCTTTGACCGCGATCCGGGCGGCCAAATGGGGGGCGGGGTCCTTTTTTCCCCGGCAATAAGCGACCTCATCGGGAAGAAAAACCCGTTGAAGAAAACTCTCTCCCCACCTGGCTAACATCCGCTCCACCCGGGGGATCTCTATAATGTCAACTCCAACTCCCAAAACCATTTTACTCTACGTCCTCCCGATAAAATAGTCTTACCTGACAGCATTAAGTTTTTTTGACGGCATAACGGGGTTGACCGGATAGGCGGGGAGGATAAGTTCACAGAAACACAATAAAATTAATCAGGACACCCTATATCTCCGGTCTTCCGACAAAATAACATCTTATCCCGTAGATCCTGTTATCCTGTCTGAATTATTTTCGCCGCCCGATTGATCCCATCAAGAGATGAGGCAAAGCATATCCCGCACCGCGCGGTCAAGCCCGGCAAAGACCGCCCGGGAGATTATGCTGTGGCCGATGTGGAGTTCCTCCAGATAGGGGAGAGTGAGAATCCGTTTCACGTTCCGATAGTTGAGACCGTGGCCGGCGTTGATCCGCAGACCCAATTCGCCCCCCCGTTCAGCTCCGGAACGGAGCTTCGCCAATTCCCGCTCCGCCGCCACTTCCCCGACAGCATTGGAGTAGACCCCGGTGTGGAGTTCGACGAAATCACCCCCGGCGTCGCGGGCGGCCGAGAGTTGGTCAAAATCCGGATCGATAAAGTAGCTGACCAGGATCCCGGCTTGCCGAAATTTCTCCGCCGTCACCGAGAGGCTCTTTTGGTTCCCCCGAACATCGAGACCACCTTCTGTGGTCACTTCCTCTCGTTTCTCCGGCACCAGGGTTATCTGACCGGGCTTGACTTCGAGGGCAATCTCGACGATCTCGGCGGTATCGGCCATCTCCAGGTTGAGCTTGGTCCCCACTGTCTGCCGGAGCATCCTCAGATCGCGGTCATTGATATGCCGACGGTCTTCCCGCAGATGAACAGTGATGATATCCGCCCCGGCCAGTTCACAGACCGCCGCCGCCCAGACCGGATCGGGCTCCCGCCCCTTTCGAGCCTGCCGGATAGTGGCCACGTGATCAATATTGACTCCCAACTCAGGCATTTTGATCTCCCTTGGTCTATTTTTGCGTCTTGGCGGTGAATTTATCAGCTGTTTCAGGGTTGACGGGGGCTCACCGGGCTACGGTCGAGGGTAACCTTCACCTGCGAAGGTTGAGCCCGTTCCAGCTGGACCTCAGGGGGAAAGGCGGTGTGGAGAGGAAGTTCCCAGGTGCCCGGTTCCAATCCGATAATATCGACATATACCCTCAGAGCGGAGACGGTCAGATTATCCATAATTGACTCGGGGCCTTTCAGGTACAGATCAATTTCTCTGGGTTCCAGCCGGAGCTGGTCGAAGCGGATGACATTGCGGAGGATATCGACCCGGACTTTTTCAAAGACCCTCTCCTTCAACTCCCGCCCGATGACCACCGTCACGGTCACTTCCGGCAGAGATTCCCGGGCGAAAGCACTGAGCGGCCGCAACACGGCCGGGTCGGTGAAGGTCGTCTGCTGCCCTTTAAGATTTATCGGCTCAGTGGTGATCTCACTCATCCCTTCCAGTATCCCGGCCGGTCCGGCCACCTTGACTTCCGAAGGATTGGCCCGCGCCTCAACCACCCGGTAGCCCCGGCGAACGCTTCCCCGATAATCGACCTTGACCGGCAGAACTTTTTCTCCCAGACGATCGAGCTCAGCGCTGATCCGAACTGGATCGAATTCCACCTCCCGAAAATCGGAAGACCGCTGAAGATCCCTATCCTCGAGATCGAAGAAAACTGTTCCCAGGGTATCGACACCGCTTTGGTCGTGAATGATCTTGAGTTCGGTCTCTCTCGCCTCGACGGAGGTCATCTGCTGGCGCGGATACTTCAGGGTAACCTTAATCTCGGAAGGATCGATCGATTTCACGGTCATCCCATCCACAATCTTCAACTCAATCGGTACGGTCCGGATGACCGTCTCGTAAACATAGTCAGAGGCATACCACCAGGCCGCCACCCCAAACACCAGGGCCAGAGTTTTGAGGAACCAATTGTGAAGACACCACTTTTTAATGACGTCCGGTATCATCAACTCCGCCGAGA
Source organism: uncultured bacterium (assembly GCA_964465735.1). Lineage (GTDB taxonomy): Bacteria > Auribacterota > Erginobacteria > Erginobacterales > Erginobacteraceae > Erginobacter. The sequence continues at coordinate 4,306 of CAYXKT010000092.1, read as the reverse complement.
GTGAAGATTTTCGGTCAACATCTTTCTCAATTCATCCTCAGTCATATCACGATAAAACTGGGCCCGGAAGGCCATCGAGATCGATCCCTTCTCCTCGGAGACAATCACCACCAGGGCATCGGTTGCCTCAGCCAGACCGAGACCGGCCTTGTGGCGCATCCCCAACCCATCGGTTAACTCCCCCTTTCGGGAAAAGGGGAAGAGACAGGCGGCGGCCTCGATTTTGTCGCCCTTAATCACCACTCCCCCGTCGTGGAGGGGACCGAAGGGCATAAATATACTGACTAACAGCTTGCGCGATATTTCGCTGTTCATCAAGACCCCGGACTGGACCCAGACCCCGAGACCGATATCCCGCTGGACAGCGATCAGACCTCCGATCTTCTTCCGCGACAGTTCCCCCGCCGCTCCAACCAGATCCTCAATCACCCGCTCCCCGGTCGAGACATTGGTAAATATCCGCCTCCGGCCCAGTTCCGCCAGGGCCCTGCGTAGTTCAGGAGCGAATATGATCACAAAGGCGAGAAAGAGATAGGGCATCGAGCGGTCGAAGATAGCATAGAGAACATCGAGCTGGATCAGCCAGGCTAACCCGAAGGCCAATCCCAGCAGGGCCAGCCCTTTCAGAGCCTGGACAGCTCCGGTAGCCCGGATAAAGACCAGGAAATAGTAGAGGATGATGACCAGAATCGTGATCTCAATTCCAGCAGTTAAGACACGCAACATTGCCCAGCATCTCCTGGCCCCGGTTGGCGATTCAGGGCTCCGCGTGATTTAATGAAATACGTAAATACTCAGGTCATTAGGTTGCCGGCGGAAATACCTGCATATTCAGATAATCAGTATCTGAACAAAAACCCCCAAAATCAGGTCATTGCCCTCAGGGGCGACCAAGCAATCTGTTTGATTTTCGATGAGATTGCTTCGTTACTTTGTCCCTCGCGATGACAGTTTCTCTGTGATTTGAGTCTTCCGTTCAGGCACTAATCAGGTCGAAGTCCGAGATACCTTCCTTCAAAAACCCTGCCATCCACCCAATGAACCAATACCGCTACCGCGTCAGCGTGTTCAAAAGCTCTGATTTTCACCTGATCGCACAGATTCTGTCCCCATAAGTCTGATACCTTCAGCCGATCGACCTGAAAAATTACTGCAATCCAGCCTATCCAACCATCCCGGCGGACCGGATAGCGTCAATCACCGCGATCATCTCCTTGATCGGAGCGACATCGTGTACCCGGACGATCTCCGCGCCCCGGCCAACCGCCGCCGCCACCGCCCCGGCGGTCCCCCAGAGCCGGGCTTTCGAGGGCTGGTCAAGGATGGCGCCGATAAAGGACTTCCGGGAGACCCCAACCAGGATCGGACGGCCCAATGACCGAAATTCTTCCAGGCGGTTCAAGATTTCCAGGTTATGTTCCAGGGTCTTGCCAAACCCGATCCCGGGGTCGATCACGATTCGGGCCGGGTCAATCCCGGCGGTCGCGGCAAAAGATATCCGCTCCTGAAAAAACTCTTTGATCTCCCCGATCACCTCCCGGTAAACCGGGCGGACCTGCATATCCTTCGGGGTTCGAAGCATATGCATCATTATATAAGGTCCGGTGCTGCCCGCCACCACCGCCGCCATTCCGGGATCAAACCGGAGAGCGCTGATATCATTGATGATCCCGGCCCCCGCTTTTAGGCCCCGGGCGGCCACCTCCGCTTTCCAGGTATCAATCGAAATCGGGATCGAAAGCTTTTCCGCCAAACCTTCGATCACCGGGATTATCCGCCTTAACTCCTCGGTGACCGACACCGGTTGGGAACCCGGTCGGGAGGACTCGCCCCCAAGGTCAATAATATCCGCTCCGGCAGTTGCCAGCTCTAACCCTCGAGTGATCGCGGCGGAAGCTGTTGGGTAAACGCCGCCGTCGGAGAACGAGTCGGGAGTGAGGTTGATCACCCCCATCAGGATCGTCCCCTTTCCCGGATTTAGATGGAATTTCCGACCGTCTGGACCCGGCCATTCAGCCAGTCTTCCCGTTCTTGGATCCGCCATCGTCTCTTCCCCCGGCAATCGAATTTATCCCGGGTCGGCCAATAAATCAATCGGACTAACCGGAAACCGGGTTCTCGGCCGGGGTCGGACGGATCAAGCCGGGGAGGCGGTCCGCGGCCTCTTTCGGTTCTTTCGGCTTCTCTTTCGACTTTTCCGGGGCTGGTTTCCGACTCCGCTTCCGGCCCCGACCGGTCTTCCGGGTCAGCTTCCCGGTCTGGATAATCTGACTAACCTCCACGTCGTCGAGTACCTCGTACTGCAGGAGGGCCTCGGCAATGGCCAATAACTTGTCCCGGTTATCGGAGAGCAGCTTCTTCGCCCGCCGGTCACACTGGTCGATGATCAGCTTGATCTCCCGATCGATCTCCCGGGCAGTCTCCTCGCTATAATCGCTGGACCGGGTGATCTCCCGGCCGAGGAAGAGGTGCTGCTCGTGTTCGCCGTAAGTCATCGGACCCATCTTCTCGCTCATCCCCCACTCGCAGACCATCTGTCGAGCCAGACCGGTGGCCACCTTGATATCGTTACGGGAACCGGCGGTAATATCCCCGAAAATCATCTCCTCCGCCGCCCGGCCACCGAAGAGACCGGTGATCACACCGAGAATCTTTTTCCGAAATTCCAGATAGCGATCTTTCTCCGGCAGCTGCATTGTCGCTCCCAGATAGGCCATCCCCCGAGGGATGATGGTCACCTTATGCAGCGGCTCTGTCTCCGGGATCAGGGAGATAACCAATGCGTGGCCGGCTTCGTGATAGGCGGTAACCTTGCGATCCTCCTCATCCATCACCCGGCTTTTGCGCTCTCGACCCCAGCGGACTTTATCCCGAGCTTCCTCCAACTCGACCATCCCTACCGACTTCTTGTTGTGACGGGCGGCAAGCAAGGCTGCCTCATTGACCAGGTTAGCCAGATCGGCCCCGGAAAATCCCGGGGTGCCCCGAGCAATCCGGGAAAGAACGACCGAGCGACCGAGGGTGATCTTCTTCGCGTGGACCTTGAGGATCTGCTCTCGGCCCTTGATATCGGGCATATCGATCAGGATCTGGCGGTCGAACCGGCCCGGACGGAGTAGCGCCGGGTCCAGAACATCGGGCCGGTTGGTCGCGGCGACCAGGATCACCCCTTCCTTGGTCTCAAAACCGTCCATCTCGACCAGGAGCTGGTTGAGGGTCTGCTCGCGCTCGTCGTGACCTCCGCCCAGACCCGATCCCCGGTGCCGGCCAACGGCGTCAATCTCATCAAGAAAGATGATGCAGGGGGCGTGTTTGCGCCCCTGCTCGAACATATCCCGAACCCGGCTGGCCCCCACTCCAACGAACATCTCCACGAAGTCGGAACCGGAAAGGGAGAAAAAGGGCACTTCCGCCTCCCCGGCCACTGCCTTGGCCAGCAGGGTCTTGCCGGTCCCGGGGGGACCGACCAGGACCACCCCCTTGGGGATGCGTCCCCCCAAACGCTGAAATTTCTTGGGAGATTTCAAAAAGGCGATAATCTCCTCCAACTCCTCCTTAGCCTCGTCGATCCCGGCGACGTCATCAAAGGTTACCTTGGCCGTATTCTTGTTCAGCCGAGCGCGGCTCTTCCCGAAAGTCATCGCCCCCTTGCCCGCACCCCGCATCTGGCGATAGAAGAGAAACCAGAGCAGCCCGACAAAGAGCAGAGGCCCGAGCAGGATCGGCAATATCTCCTGCCACCAGTTGCTTTTCTTGAATTGGAATGGGACTTTGTGCTCGCGCAAAGTGGTGAAAAGGTCATCGGGGATGTTCTCCCTCAGGGGAACAGTAAACTCCTTATACTCGTTGCCATCCCGGAACTGGCCCTGGCCCTCCTTGGGGCCGATCTCCAATTTAACGATCCGACCTTCCTCAGCATAGTGATAAAGTTCAGAAAACATCAGTTCCCGGGGCGGCGGAGCGGCCAGCTGGCGGCCGAAGTAGTAATAGACCACAATCACCCCCAAAAAAAGCCAGAAAAACAGGTATTTCAGCTTTTTGGGATTCTGCGGCCCAGTGGGCAACTTCGAGCCTGGAGATTTTGGATTTTTTCCGGTTTTTTGCATATCAAACAAGCCATTTTGGTTAAAACCTAAATTGAGCGATTCTATGCGGCGAACTGCACCAATCTTTTGAGTCCGAACGGATATTGAAAATCCTCGCCATATCTCCTGGATATGGCTGCGGTTTTCGCAACCCGTCGGCCAGCAAAATCTTAGCACATTTCATCCGCAATAATCGCTCAACTTAGGTAAAAGAATGCTCA
>CAYXKT010000091.1:0-11449 GCA_964465735.1 uncultured bacterium | reverse complement strand
GGCCGGCAAAATCTTAGCACATTTCATCCGCGATAATCGCTCAACTTAGGTTTAATCTATTTCGGCGATGGTGATCTCGCGGCCCAGGATTTCCTTCAGTTCCAGATCCGCTTCCACCAGTTGAACCAGGAGTTCCCGGTCGCCGCTCAGCCAGTGTTCGTCGAGGAGGATATTCTTCAGAGTCACCATCGCCAAGTACCGGGAGAAAAGAATACCGCTCGCGGGATATTTGTTACCAAATTTTCAGGCTCCGTTAGCATATTATTATACCTTGCTCGTAGATTTGCCTATCTAGTGTCTGAATTTTGTTCTGGGCAAACTTCCTTCAACAGCCCTTCAGTATTGATTGCTGCAGCAAATCGCTTTTAAGCGATCCGGGTATAGCCGAATTTGTCATTACGAGGAACGAAGTGACGAAGCAATCTCATCACAAACTAAACAGATTGCTTCGTCGTCCCTCCTCGTAATGATCTGGTTTCCGGGGTTTTCTTTCAGGCGCTTGTTCAATGTTATATCTCCTGCCCACCGGAGAAAGCTCGGTTATCGATTCCGATTTCTCTCCTCGGCGGCAGAGAGAGCTTGCTGCACAGGGAGAGAGTCGGGGCTCAGTTCGCGGGCTCGTTTTAGATAGGGAAGAGCTCGCGCCGCGTCCCCTTCCCTAAGCAGCAGGAGTCCCAGGTTGTAGTGGCCGGCCGGATCCTCCGGATCGGTCTTCAAACCCGCGAGGAAATGGGTCCGGGCTGCCTCGGTCTCCCCCTCCCTGAAGAGCGCGATCCCCAGGTTATTGTGGACCTCAACCGCTTCGGGGTTGATCTCCAGAGTCTTCCGGTAATAGACAATGGCTTCTTTCACCTCTCCCCTCCCGGCCAGGAGATTGGCCAGGTTGTAGTGAGCGGGTTGGTAGGCGGGTGAGACCTCGATCGCCCGGCGGTAAAGCTGCTCCGCCCGGACCGAGTCTCCCTGCCGGAGAACGAGGTTGGCCAGGCTATTATAGGCTCGAGGATTTCCCGGCCGGTGGGCGATCACCCCCTCCCAGATCCCGGCCGCCGACCGGTAGTCGCTATTTCTGGAGATCGTCAGGGCACCCAGGGTTCCAACGACCAAGAAGGTCAGGGCCCCGGCAGATATTTTCCGGCGGGAAGGGGAACGGGGAAAGAGCCGCCGCAGCAGTTCATAGCCGCCCAGGGCAGTAAGAACGGTCAGAGCAGCCAAAGGGAGATACATCCGATGTTCGAAGGCGAGGTCTTCCAGGGGGAGTAAGGTGGAGGTGGGGGCAAGGATCAGGAAAAACCAGAGACCGGCGAAACCAAGCGGGGGAGATTTCCGCCAGGCCGCTAAGATGAGCAGCAAAAGGGTAACAATAATCGCGAACCCGCCCCCGATTTCCGCCCAATCCCTCACCGGAAGCCAATGATAATCGAGGATCAGGGGGTGGGGAAAGAGGGCCAGGCGGAGGTAATGAGTGATCACCCCGAACTGGGTCAGTCCGTACTCCAGGGGGTGATAGGTCTTGATATCCGCATAGGAGGTGGTGAGTAACAGTGCCGCCTGAACAGCCAAGGTCAGAAAGAGGGCCAAATAAAACATCCGGCGCCGGTTCCATATCTCCTGCCGGGAAACGGCGACAAAGACCCGGTCATAGCAGAGAATGAGAAAGGGCGCGGTGACCATCACCGCCTTGCTCCCCATCCCCAGGGCGCAGAGCCCGACGGCCAGGCAGTACCACCGGCGGGGCCGGGGAGATCCGGCCCCCCGGATAAAGGCGTAGAGCGTCCCCAGGAAGAAAAGACCCATCAGCGACTCACAGCGCTGGGTGAGGTAGGTAACCGCCTGGGTCTGCAGCGGGTGGAGGGCCCAGATCAGGGTCGAGGTCAGGCTCAGACCGAGGGCGGAAGAGCGGTAGCGTTCCGGGAGGCGGGGGGACAGAAGAGACCTTCTGATAACTCCAAAGAGGAAGAGCGCGGCCGCCAGGTGGATTAAGAGGTTTCCCCCGTGAAAAGAAGCCGGGGAGGGACCGGTGAGAAACCGGTTGACGGAAAAGGAGAAACTGACCACCGGCCGATCGCGGAGCGGGCTTTTCGGGGGGGCGGCAAAAGCCTCCCCGGGCGGCCAGAGCCGGTCGAGATGAGGGTTGGCGACAATCGTCGCCCGGTCATCAAAGACAAAAGCTCCAAAGAAACTGTTGAGATAAACCCCGATCACCGCGACGGCGATCAGTAAGATCGCAGAAAAAGGAAGTCGATCCTTCATCCCTGTCTCCGCGCCACCGTCAGGGCCTTGCGAGCCCGCTCGGAGTCCGGACTCAATTCCAGGGTTTTCTCCAGATCGGCGACCGCCTCTCCCGGACGGCCGAGCTTGATCAGGGTTACACCCCGGTTGTAGTATCCGGCCGGATCTTCGGGATCGCTGTCGATAGCCGCCGTGAAATGCCCTAACGCCGTCGTCAACTCGTCTTGAGCCGCCAACTGGATCCCCAGGTTGTTGTGACTGTCATAGTGGGCCGGGTCCCGCAGAAGCACTTCCCGGTATGTAGCGATCCCCTCCTCGATCCGCCCCTCGGCAATCAGAGCGTTGGCCAAATTGTAACGGGCCACAGTCGAGTAGGGGTTAATCTCCACCGCCGCCCGGTACTCTCTTCCGGCGGCGGCCGGGTCACCCGCTTTTAGAAGGAGGTGGCCCAGACCCAGACGGGCATCGGCGGTATCCGGGCGGTCCTGAAGAATATCCCGGTAAACCGCCGCCGCCTCCTCTTCCCGGCCCTCCCGAGCCAGTCCCCGGGCCAGGTCAACCGCGACCCCGGTATATTCCGGTCCGGCCGCGAGCGCCTTTTGATAGAGAAAAAAAGCCGCTTCGGCCCTCCCCTCTTCCAAAAGGAGGTCTGCCAGATTCTTTTGGGGCGGAAGGGAGGCGGGATCGAGCTGGATTGCCCGACGATAGGACCGGGCCGCCTTTTGAAGAAGTCCGGCTTGCTGGAGAGCGATCCCCCGATTGGTGTAGGCGGAACCGTAGCCGGGCCGGTAAACCAGCGCCCGATCGAATTCTCTTACTGCCTCATTCCAATCCCCGGCGGCCAACCGGGCCAGACCTCGGTCATAGTGCCACTTCTCCGGGGCGGGCTGGAACCCGGCGTAATTGATCGAGCAGAGCAGATAAAGCCCTCCGGTAGCGGCCGCCGCGCAGAGAGCGGCCGACCATCTCTGGGCGGTTAGTAAAGCGGCAATTCTTTGCAAAGCCGCCGCCCCCAGGATCAGCAGGAAGGGGATCACCGGAACGCGGTAGCGGGCCCCGGCGGCAAAGGGCAGCATCGAGAAAAAATAAACCAGGGTCAGAGTGACGATCAGGGCTCCTGCCCGGGCCTGGCTTACCCGCGGTTGGGGGTCGCCCGGTTGAGGGAAAGCAAAGATCAACCCCGCCCCGAGGATGGCCAGGGCCAGGACCAGAGAAAAGTTTCCGGGGAGGAGGCGGAGCAACGGCGAGTAAAGCCGGGCGTAATGGACTTCTCTCAGGTTCCGGATCTCCCGCGGCCCCCAGAAGAGAAGAGCTTTTCGTCCCGTCAACCAAAGGAAGCGGGCCGGTGAACGGAGGGCAAAGTCCAGAGCCTGACGGGTCAGGTAATTCGAAGCCTGGCCGTGACTCAATGGACGCCCGAGTTTGATCTCCAGTTTCCGGACGATCCGGGGCCAGTCAAATGGGGTGCCGATATTCCCGATAGTGGGGATGGAATGGGTCGTCCCGTCGCTGAGCTCATTGTTGGCTACCCCAAAACTGATCCCGGCGTTGACCGAGATCGGGATCAATTCTTTCGAGACCGCGTAATTCCGGACCGTCACCGGCAGGACAGCGGCCAGCAACCCCAGGAGCAGTCCGGCGGCCGCCCGGATCAACCTGACCCGGTCGGCCGGTTTCCGGATCGGCCAGGCGGCCCAGACGGCGGCGGGAGGAAAGAGCAGCAGAGCATTGGGCCGGAAGATGACGAGCAGTCCGAGGACCGCGCCCGCCGACAGGTAGAGTGGGAAATATTGCCGGCCGGAACCCCGGACCAGAAGGTCGGCGAAGAAGAGAAAGAGAAAGACCGACCAGGCGACCCCGACCAGCTCCCCTTCATAATAAATGAATATCCAATAAACCGCGGCCCCCAATCCGGCCGTCAAGGCGGTCAGGTCATCAAAGAGCCTCCTACTGAGCCGGGAAACCAAGAGAACCGACCCCAAGCCCAGAAAAAATTGCAAGACCCGAGGCAAGAGTAAACCCGAACCGCAGCACCGAAAAAGGAGCGAAAGAAAGAGGGCATACCCCGGCGGACGGTAATAGGGGAAGCGATAGAGCTGAGGATCCTCCCGCCCCTGAAAGTTGGTCCAGTCCCCTTCCGCCAATCCTCGAGCCCAATAGATATGATAAGCGGCATCCAGACCGGGCTGGGAGAACTCCGGGGTATCGCTGATTTCGGAGAGATAAATCCCCCGACAGAGCAGAGCGAGGAGAAAAGGGGCAACGACGCTGAGCCGGCTTAATCGCATAACAGCCCCGGATTTCCCGGGCCGGCCGGACCGGCTATCCGTAAAAGCCCGACAGGCCCGAGCTGGTTGTTAGGGCTTTGGGGGAGAATAGGCCCGGCCAATAGCATAGAATTTTACCCGGAAGATATCGATCAGCATCAAGGTGGAATCCCGCAGGGGACTGACGGAACTGCCGGGGGCGTCAATCCATCGGACCGGAACTTCCCGGACGGGGAGCTTTAATTTCCGGGCCAGATAAAGAATCTCCACGTCAAAACTGAACCCCTCGATCCGGCAGCGGGGAAAGATCTCCTCCGCCGCCCGGCGGCTGAAACACTTAAAACCGCACTGGGTATCGGCGATCCCGCCCACCGCCAGCACCCGGACCAGGCCGTTAAAGACCCTGCCCATCAGTACCCGGTGAAAGGGCTGGCGGACCACAATATCGGAGTCCTTCAGCGACCGCGAACCGATAACGATCTCGAACCCCTCCCGGAAGAAGGGGAAGAACTTCTCCACCTCCTCAATCGGGGTGGAGAGATCAGCGTCAGAGAAGAGAATATACTTTCCCCGGGCCCGGGTCGCCCCCTCCCGGACAGTATAACCCTTGCCCCGGTTTTCTTTCCGGTCAATAACCTCAAGGGGAAAATCTTCCGGCCGCCACTCTTGAGCCACCGCCGCCGTCCGGTCCCGGCTCCCGTCACTGACCACTATCACCTCATATCCGTAGTCCTGCCCCCGGAGATAATCTCCGATCCGGTCCAGGGTGGCCGGCAATCGGCTCTCCTCGTTATATGCCGGGATGACTACGGAGAGAAAGGGCCTCTCCGTCTCGGCCGATGGGAATTTCTGGGTCATCATTGCCTCATCACAGGTAGCGATTGACTCACCATTGGGCGGAAAAACATCTTCCGGCCGACCGGTAAAAATAAAAGATTTGCTGACCACCGGAAGACGCCGTTGCGGCTAAACACGTATTTCAACCTAGCGCCGGAAGTTTCATCTCCGGCCGATAGATAGATTAAAGCGACTCCCGGACCCGTTTCTGTAATTTTCTCAGTTTCCCGCTGATCAGGCGAGAGGCGATAAAACCGGCCCGGTCAGAGATGAGCACACCTTCCAGGTGGTCATATTCGTGCTGAATTATCCGGGCCAGCATACCCTCCGCTTCCAGCTTCCGGGACTCACCGTCCTGGTCCAGATACTCCACCAGCAGCGAATCGGCTCGGGAGATATCAACAAAGACCTCAGGGAAGCTGAGGCAACCCTCTTCCCCCGGCACCTCCCCTTCCCTTTCTCGGATAACGGGATTGATAAACACCTTGAGTCCCTGGCCGTCATCAGCCAGAAAAAGCCGCCGAGCCACCCCGACCTGATTAGCGGCCAGACCCAACCCCTGATGATAGTAGAGGCTTTCGGTCATCCGCCGGATCAGTTCCCGGATCTCTCCGTCGATCTCTTTGATTACAGCGGCCTTCTCCCTCAGCACCGGACTTCCATAAACTTTTATCGGCAGTATATGCATTGCTCTCATCCAAAAATAATTAGAATGGCATCTTACCCGAATATAGAGAGAATACCCAACATTATTTTACCGCAGGGCGCCGGCCGACCAGTCGGCGACCACCGAGCCCCGGCCGGGATGGAGGGGGTTTTCCAGGACCGCCATCATAAAACTCTTGGCCGAGGCGATCGCCTGGGGCGGATTGAAGCCCCGGGCCAGGAAGGCGGTAATCGCAGCCGAGAAAGTACACCCGGCACCGTGGAGCCTCTCTTCGGTCAATCGCGGAGAGGGAAGAAAGGTCATCTTCTGCCCGTCAAAAACCAGGTCGTCAGCGTCCCGGGTCCGGTGCCCGCCCTTAATCACCACGTAGCGGGGCCCCAGGGAATGGATAACCCGGGCCGCCCGCCGCATCGACTGACGGTCGCGAACCGGGAATCCGGCTAAAACCTCCGCCTCGTCAAGATTGGGGGTGACGATCAGGGCTCGGGGCAGGAGGAACTCTTTTAGTTCAACCACCGCCACAGACTTCAGGAGACTGGCACCCGAAGTGGCCACCATCACCGGATCAACCACCAGGTTGACAATCCGATGTTCAGCGACCTTGCGGGCCACCATCTCAATAATCCCCGCCCCGCCCAACATCCCGGTCTTGACTGCTGTCGGATCAATATCCAAGCAGACGGCATCAATCTGGGCTCCGACCAGATGGCCGGAGAGCAAAAACACCTCCCTCACCTCCCGGGTATCCTGGGCGGTGACCGCGGTCAGGGCGCTGGTCCCGAAGACCCCCAGAGCCGAGAAGGTTTTCAGATCGGCTTGAATCCCCGCCCCACCCCCGGAGTCGGAACCGGCGATAGTCAAAGCCCTGGCCAATTGCTTTCCTTCATTCAATTGGCTTGAATTATCGGTGTTCACAAGCATTTCCCAAGAAGAATCCAACCGCCGGAGAGATGAAATATCTCCTCAAAGAGTCCCCGCTATCCCTCTTTGTCAATTCTATCATAATTAGTGTCTGAACGAAAACCTCAAATCACATAGTATTTATCATTGCGAGAAACGAAGTAACGAAGCAATCTACTCCCTGGCGGTAGGTCGAGATCGCCTCGCTGTACCGAACAGTGTTTCTGCCGCACTACATCAGAGATTCTCATCTGCCCGACGCGCCGGCCACATCAAGCAAAGGACGCGACACGCCGGAGTCGGGACAGTAAGTCTGGAGACTGATCTCGCCTCCGGTCAGCATAGCGAATGAATAATTGTGAATCCAGTTTCCGGTGTTGCAGTAGACCCCCGCATCGCGTTGACAGAGTTCCGGGATATGGGTGTGGCCGGCAATTACCATCTCATAACCGGCATTGAGCAGCTTATCCACCGCCAGCCGATAACCATCGAGGATCACCGGGGTGGGTTCGGTGAAGAGGTGATTTCGGCTCAAGCAGGAAAAGAACTCCCCCAAGGGGACGCCGATATTCGGATGCAGCACCTTGTATAACATCTGGAGTGAACGGTTTCTCAAAACCTTCCGGAGAACCAGATTGGCCCGGTCGCCGGGAGGCAGATCATCACCGTGAGTGACAAAGACCCGCTTGCCCTGGAGAGATCCGGAAAATCCGGCCCGGTGAACCTTGATCCCGAGCACTTTTTCGATGAAAGGTCCGACCGCAAAGTCGTGATTTCCCAGGCAGTAATGAACTTCGGTCCCGGTCCGGACCAGTTGATGCAGAGCGGATAGAACCAAAAAATAGTCCGGACGGATCGCCCGGCGATACTCGATCCAGAAATCGAAGAGATCGCCGACGATAAAGAGCTGACCGGCCCGAGAAGAGATCTCGGCCAGGAAACTGATCAGGGCCGCTTCCCTTTGCTCACCCCCGGCAATCTCGATCCCCAGATGGGCGTCGGAAATGAAATAAGCAATATCTTTCATACGAATAAAAATAGTGGATGTTGAAACTGAACACAAGTTCAATTATCTCCGATTGCCCACACCCGACCCCTCCAAAAAAGAGTCCGGGAGCGGGCTCTCCGATCCGACTGATACTTTTAGTCCCGGTAAAATCGCGCCCCTCGCAGTAAAAAACCGAAAAAAAGGTTGCCCTGAAGGTGGGGGAGTGGTAGATTGCTCTATACCGCGTGGGGTTTTACCTGAAGCCTCCTAATCTATATTAGTTGGCCGATTATCTCCTCTGGCGGGATTTTTTTGTGATAATTTGGTCTCATTTCGTTATTCTTTTCCGGACCGGTATTTTCTCATACCATCTTTCCCTCTAAGGAATAGCTCAAAGGAGCAATCTGATTTTGCTCCACATTACAACCCAAGAAAATGACAGGCAATGCAGTTATGAGTACTATTCTTCCCATCGAAAAAATTCGTAATATCGGCTTGACCGCCCACATCGACGCCGGCAAGACCACCGTCACTGAGCGAATTCTCTTTTACACCGGTAAAAGCCACAAGATCGGCGAGGTTCACGACGGAGAAGCGGCAATGGACTGGATGGTCCAGGAACAGGAGCGAGGGATCACCATCTCCTCCGCCGCTACCACTACCTACTGGAAGGAACATCGGATAAATATCATCGACACCCCCGGCCACGTCGACTTTACCGCCGAGGTGGAGAGATCACTGCGGATCTTAGACGGAACGATCGCCCTTTTCTGCGCGGTCGGCGGGGTCCAACCCCAATCGGAGACCGTCTGGCGACAGGCGGAAAAACACTCCGTTCCCCGGCTGGCCTTCATCAACAAAATGGATCGAGTGGGAGCGAACTTCGCCGGGGTGATCAGTGAGATCAAACAGATGCTGGGAGCCAATGCCGTTCCCATCGTCCTGCCGATCGGGGCCGAGGACGACTTCCGGGGTATTGTTGACCTGATAGAGATGAAGGCCCTTTACTACCAGAACGGAGCGGGGCAGGATTCCCTCCGGGAAGATGAGATCCCGGCCGATATGCGGGAGGCCGCGGACCGGGCCCGAGCCACCCTGATCGAACGGATCAGCGAACAGGATGAGTTTTTGATGGAAAAATTCATCAATGGCGAGGAGCCGGGGAAAGATGAAATCATCCGGGCTCTGCGAAAAACCACCATCGCCGGATCGGTCACCCCGGTACTCTGCGGCGCCGCCTTTAAAAACAAGGGGATCCACTTTCTCCTCGACGCCGTCGTCAACTATCTCCCCTCCCCTACTGATCTTCCCCCGGTCATCCGGACGCTTAATGAAGAAAACCAGGAGATCATCCGTCAACCCCGAGACGATGCCCCGCTGGCAGCCCTGACCTTCAAGATCACCGCCGACAAGCATATGGGGAAACTGACATATATCCGGGTTTACTCCGGAGTGCTCCGCTCCGGGGAGACCTACTATAACTCCACCCAGGAGATCAAACAGCGGGTGGGGCGGATCTTCGAGATGCACGCCAACAAACAACTGGCGGTGGATGAACTCCAGGCCGGCGATGTGGGGGCAGTGATCGGGATGGGTGACACTCGGACCGGGGACACCATCTGCACCGAGGACCATCCCATTGTTCTCGAATCGATCGAGTTTCCCGCCCCGGTCATCGGGATCGCGGTCACGCCGGAGAGCACCCCTGATCGCGACCGGCTATCCAAGGCCCTCTCCCGGCTCTCGGATGAAGACCCCACTTTTGTCGTCCGAACCGACTCGGAGACCGACGAAGTGGTTATTTCCGGGATGGGAGAACTCCACCTGGAGGTGATTATCGACCGGCTGCGACGAGAATTCAACGTCAACGTCAAGTCCGGAGCTCCTCAGGTCGCCTACCGGGAGACCATACTGGGCGCCTTCGATCATTCATACAAACACGTCAAGCAGACCGGAGGTCACGGACAGTACGCGCACGTCCAGTTCCGGATCGAACCGGGGGAACCCGGTGGTGGATTTCAATTTGATGATAAGATCAGGGGAGGAAGAATTCCCCGGGAATACATTCCCGCGATCAAACGAGGTGTGATTGACGCGATGGCCAAAGGCCCCTATGCCGGGTTCCCGATGATCGATATCAATTATATCCTCCTCGACGGTTCCTTCCACGAAGTGGACTCCTCGGAACAGGCCTTCCGGACCTGCGCCATCGCCGGGTTCCGGGAAGCCTGTCAGAAGGCCGGTCTCAAACTTCTGGAACCGATTATGCACATCGAGGTTACCTCTCCTGATGACTACCTGGGAGCGGTCTCGGGAAGCGTCTGTTCCAAGCGGGGACGGATTATCCGGATGGAGACCAAGGGGAAGACAGCGGTGATCTCCGGAATGGTGCCGCTCTCCCAGATGTTCGGGTACTCCACCGAACTACGGACAATTACCAGCGGCCGGGCCGACTTTTCAATGTACTTCGAGCACTACGAAGCCGTCCCCTACGCTTTAGCCGAGGATATTGTCGCCGCCCTCAAGGAGGACTGAGGGAGGTTTCACCGCGGAGGAGACGGAAGGAGATTAGGTGGAGCCGCGCCCTAATCCTCCCGGACCCCGGCCGGTTCAGCTGGTTGCCGGGGTTTTCGTTCAGGTATTAATTACTTGAAGTTCCTATTACCTAAGTTGAGCGATTATTGCGGATGAAACGTGCTAAGATTTTGCCGGCCGACGGGTTGCGAAAACCGCAGCCATATCCAGGAGATATGGCGAGGATTTTCAATATCCGTTCGGACTCAAAAGATTGGTGCAGTTCGCCGCATAGAATCGCTCAATTTAGGTATTATCAAGCAGAGAACCAGGACGACGGCGGCAAGTGCAGAATGCTCACCAGCCATTTCCCCAATGGTTCCCTCCGAGAGCTCGATCCGACCGGTTTACTTACCCTCATCCAGACCAATAATTAAGCGGAGCCCCGGGCCGCAAATCAGCGCCGGATCCGGCTGGGTGACCTTCAGTCCACTCCGCCGCGAGCGTACGGCGGCGCTTATCTGCCTGGAAAATTGGACATTCATATTACTATTGGGGGATATACCTGATTTCTTCACCCTCAGTAAATGTTACCGCTCGGGAATATATCGCGATATATCCGCCATTTTCACCGGAATGTTACCGATCGGGAATGTGCCACGTGGCACATTTCGGCATATTGAAATCTTTTAGAGCCAATTTTCGCCCAATTTATAACATCTATTGTCTCCAAATTGGTCTGGGCGCTAACTATTGAACTTTCTCCCCGGCCGGGCAAGCCGGCCGGGGCCGGTTTTGGAGGATGATGGATCGACTTAGCTTCTGAACTTCCGCTCCGGTGGGATAAACCCACCGGGGGCGTTAAGACCCCGGCCGGTTCATCCCGGCAGGTGAATCAGTTCAACAGCTAAATCCGGGGCCCCCTCAAAACAAAGACCCCTGCCGGTTCATCCCGGCAGGTGAATCAGTTCAACAGCTAAACCCGGGGCCCCCTCAAAACAAAGACCCCGGCCGGTTCATCCGGCAGGTGAATCAGTTCAACACGCT
>CAYXKT010000090.1:8680-11506 GCA_964465735.1 uncultured bacterium | reverse complement strand
GCAAAATCTTAGCACATTTCATCCGCAATAATCGCTCAACTTAGGTATAATTCAAAAAGGCTCGGTGTAGGGCAAAAGGATAGCGCAATGAACGCAAATCGGCAAAGGGAACGAGGATTCCGCTGGTACCGCAGAAATAGTGAGCAATAATAATCTGCCATTGCGAGCGCTTGGCCTCCCCAGCCAGAGCGTGGAGCGATAGTCAAGCCCTTGCCTTTTTCAGCCGGTTAAGCCCCGGCTATAAAAGGGGGACACAACCCGAGGTGAGTTACTGTTGGACGATATGGAGCCATTTCTGAATAACCGGGGACAATTTGATCACGGCAGGCGTAAAGACTATGCTCACCATACTCATCAGCTTGATCAGGATATTGATCGAAGGACCGCTGGTATCCTTGCAGGGATCCCCCACGGTATCGCCGACCACAACCGCCGCGTGAGCGGGGTTCTTACCCCCATCGGGGAGCCTCTTTCCGCCATAATTACCCTTTTCAATGAATTTCTTGGCGTTGTCCCAGGCGCCACCGGCATTATTGAGCATTGTAGCCAGCACAAACCCGGTCGCAAGCGCGCCAGCCAGCAACCCGATCAGACCGCCGATTCCCAGGATCAGACCCACGACCACCGGGGCGGTAATCGCGAGCAACGAGGGCAAGATCATCTCCCGTTGGGCGCCGGACGTAGCGATTTCCACGCATCGGGTGTACTCAGGTTTCCCGGTTCCCTCCAGGATTCCGGGGATTTCCTTGAACTGGCGCCGGACTTCCTTCACCATCAGGCCCGCAGTCCGGCCTACTGCCTTCATCGAAAGGGCGCTGAAGACAAAGACCATCATCGCGCCAGTAAAAATCCCGCCGAGTACCAGCGGGTCCAATACCAGTACATCTTGGGCACGAACAAAGTCCAGGATGGAGGCCTGAGCGGCCGAAGCTTCCGTGAAAACATTTTTCCCGAGGCGGAACAAGCCATCCGGCGCCGCGGCGGCCATCTTCCCCGCCCACATCTTCGCTTCCTCGATATCCGCCGCCAACAGAGCCAGGGCCGTAAGGGCCGCCGAGCCGATGGCAAAGCCCTTACCCGTTGCCGCCGTGGTGTTGCCGAGTGCGTCGAGAGCATCGGTACGCTCCCGGACTTCGGGTGGGAGACCGGCCATCTCAGCATTCCCGCCGGCATTGTCAGCAATCGGACCGTAGGCATCCGTGGCCAAAGTGATACCCAGGGTCGCCAGCATCCCCACGGCCGCGAACCCTACACCGTAGAGACCGGCGGTGTAGTCGGCAAAGCCGCCCGAGAGGCCAAAGGCAAAAATAATACCTCCGATGATGATCACCACCGGGGGAAAACAGGAGAGCATCCCATTGGCCAGGCCTTCAATAATGACAGTGGCCGATCCCATCGGGGCCTGGGCGGCGATTGACTTGGTGGGCTTGTGCGAATCCGAGGTGAAGTACTCGGTGGATTGCCCGATCAAAACCCCGGCCAGCAGGCCCGCCGTCACCGCTCCAAAGATTCCCCAGGCGACAAAACCGGTCCCGGCCAGAACCGCCATAGCGGCTATGATCAGGATCGTACTGGTCAGGGTACCGGTCAGGAGCGAACGCAGCAGTCCCTTCTGATCCGCGCCCTCCCGACAACGGACTAAATATATCCCCAGGATTGAGAGTACCGTGCCCAGGCCAGCCACCACCATCGGCGCCGCCACGAAACCGAGCGCCTGGCGGAAGTCGCCGGCCTGCACTCCAATGGCTGCCCCCAGCGCCGCGGTAGAGAGAATTGATCCGCAATAGGACTCATAGAGGTCTGCCCCCATCCCGGCGACATCACCTACGTTATCGCCCACGTTATCGGCGATGGTGGCGGGGTTACGCGGGTCGTCCTCGGGGATACCGGCTTCGATTTTTCCCACCAGGTCAGCCCCGACGTCAGCGGCCTTGGTGTAGATACCGCCACCCAGACGGGCAAATAGCGCCTGGGTGGAGGCACCCATCCCGAAAGTCAGCATTGTGGTGGTGATCAGAGTCATCTTCTCCAGAAGCGTACAGCCCTCGGGCACCAGTTCAAAGCCGAGGAAATATACACCGGAAACCATATTGCCGGCGGTGAAAAATACCTTATCCAGGACGTAATACCAGAGGCAGATATCGAACAATCCAAAACCGACCACCACCAGACCCATCACCGCCCCCGAACGGAATGCTACCGTCAGGCCCCGGTTCAAGCCCTCGCTGGCACCTTGCGCCGTGCGGGAGGAGGCGTGCGTGGCTGTCTTCATCCCCAAGTACCCGCACAATCCCGAGAAAAACCCACCAGTCAGGAAGGCCAACGGCACAAACGGATTCTGGATCCCGATCCAGGCCAGAACGCTCAGAATCACCGCCAGAATCAAGAAAACAATCGAGACCACCTTGTACTGCCGGAACAGGTAGGCCATCGCCCCTTCACGCACGAACCCGGCAATCTCCTTCATCCGCTCGTTGCCTTCCGGAGCCCGGAGCATCTGCCGGTAAAAGATCAGAGCAAAAGTCAGGGCCAGTAAAGATCCGGCCGGGGCGATCCACCATATAGGGGAAATCACGCTCGAATCCGCCGCCTGGACGAAGCCCGCGCCACCGCAGAAACCAATTACCGCTAATACCGGCAGTCGTAATATTTTCATTTTATCTCCTCTGCTCGTTACCAAGCTTACACCAGATCCACAAAAGCAAAAACTCCTGTCGCATATGCTCCGCAACAGGTGTCGTCAATCTCGCAACAGTCCTGGAAGTTTCGAAGGATTCCATCCTCCAAAATATTTTGATTACGTTGAAAAGCCGCTGTTTGATTCAA
>CAYXKT010000090.1:0-8580 GCA_964465735.1 uncultured bacterium | reverse complement strand
GCTGTTTGATTCAAACAAAACTATCCGCTCCTTGATACTGCTTTTCATAAGAAAACATATAGGTCAAAAGGTCAGAAAAGGAGCAGAGGTAAGTATGGAAGCATAAATTAAACCTGATTTCAAGATAGAAATTTACAGATACGGAAAATAAGCAACTGCCGTTACCAAGAATTTACACCAAATCGCCGGCCATTCTCATTTGCTGGGGACATTAATCTCGCCCAAGTTGGGAAGTGACGGGAACGGCGGCCCACTATCAACCAATGAACCGTCGATTCCCTGATCTCGGTGTAGTACCGCAACGAAAACCTGAAATTGGATACAACTATTTATTGCGAGGAACGAAGTGACGAAGCAATCTCAGCACAAAACCAACAGATTGCTGCTTCGTCTCTCCTCGCAGTGACCTGGTTTCCAAAGTTTCCGTTCAGACACTATGCAGTCCAGCGACAATCGATTTCACTCGTGGGGGAGGGGGGAAAACAGAAATGATTCACGAGGTGTGTAAGTCTCGAATCAATGCCTCCTTTTTGAGACGGGTCCAGCCTTTAATCTGCGCCTCCCGTTTCGTCGCCGAACTCCGATCGGGTAAGGACTCAGAATAGACCAGATTCACCGGGTGACGATAGGCGGTATATTTGCAGCCTTTCCCCCGGTTATGCTCTTTAAGACGCCGATCCAGATTATTGGTAATCCCGGTATAGAGATTGCCATCACGGCAGCGGATGATATAGACGTGCCAGGGTAATTTTAAAGCATTAATCTTCATAACAGCATTTTACAGTTCGATTCATCTGGAGAAGAGCTCAAGGTACGCTCAATATACAAAAAGGCCTGCCGGATATCCGGCAGGCCTCTTTTAACTCCCCGGGCAAGACTCGAACTTGCAGCCTAGTGGTTACAAGTGCCCCGAAGTTTCCTCCGGGCTTGGACTATCTCATCCGCCTGTCTATCTCAGGCGGTCGGGCGCTCTTGAGGCTTATCGGTTGGGAATCCTCATCCTCTAGTCTCTGCACGTTCCTGCCTACAGGCAGGGCTATAGCCCTGCGCTACAAGATCACCCTTTCGGCAGGCTTCGCTCAGGGTTGCCTTATCCTTTGCCTTTGCGCAGGACTTAGGTTTCCCTGAATTCACCCGATTTTTCAACCGCGGTTACCCGCGGAAGCTGCCGGATTTCGCTCCCGCGAAAATTTTGACAGCCACCCGCTCTACCATTGAGCTACCGGGGAAAAAACAGTAATCAGTGATCGGTAATCAGTGGAAGAAAAACACTGCCGACGGCCAAACTCTGATATTTTTCAAAGAACTACCGATGGCCCAGGCCATCCTAATTAAACAGTGGAGTCTAATGCAATCAGACCGGATTTCAACAAAATAAGCCGGGCCAGCCAGCACAAAGAGGCAGGTGCTCCGGAAAACCGGATTTTGTCCTGACACCTCAGGCTATTTCAACCTCAAACCTGATTCGCGGACCCGTGCTCGACTGCCCGGCTGATTGATTATCCTGTCCGAAAACCTTTAAGTCAACGAGATAACTATACACTACGGACCAAGATCTACCACTCTTTTTTTTAATACCTAAGTTGAGCGATTATTGCGGATGAAATGTGCTAAGATTTTGCTGGCCGACGGGTTGCGAAAACCGCAGCCATATCCAGGAGATATGGCGAGGATTTTCAATATCCGTTCGGACGCAAAAGATTGGTGCAGTTCGCCGCATAGAATCGCTCAATTTAGGTAATACTTACCTTAACGGAATGGCGGGAGGAAAATTGCCGGATCAGACGACGACTTTCTGGACCTGGTCTCCGGTCTTCTCCAGCAGGGCCGCCCATTTCCGGTCAACGTCGTCCTGGAACTGCTGACGGAGGGATTTGTGTTTCTCGTCGAGCAGGTGCTTGAACCTTCCCTGAACCTTGATCCACTCTTCGATCGGCAGCTTCTCTTTCGGCTTGTAGTTAAGCTTGTACTCGCCGTTCTCAACCTCGTAGAGCGGCCAGAAGCAGGTCTCCACCGCCAATTTGACGATATCAACCGAGGTAATGGGCTGAGTTCTCCAGCCACGGAAGCAAGAAGCAATCACGTTGATGAATGTCGGGCCCTCAATCGCCAGGGCCTTCTTCACCTTGCCGATGTAATCACGCCAGTTGTGCGGAGAAGCCTGGGCGACATAGGGGATCTGATGGGCGGCGATAATCTCGGTCAGGTCTTTAGGGAATTGGGCCTTGCCCGGCATCACTTCCCCGGTCGGACTGGTGGTGGTATCGGCGCAGAAGGGGGTGGCGCTGGACCGCTGGATCCCGGTGTTCATATAGGCTTCGTTATTATAACAGATATAAAGGAAATCGTGGCCCCGCTCCAGGGCACCGGAGAGTGACTGGAGGCCGATATCGTAGGTCCCGCCATCGCCGCCAAAAGTGATAAACTTCATATCGCCCTTGATCTTTCCCCGTTTCTTCAATGCCCGGTAGGCAGTCTCCACCCCGCTGATGGTGGCGGCGGCATTTTCGAAGGCATTGTGGATATAGGGAACCCGCCAGGAGGTGTAGGGGTAGATGGTAGTCGCGACTTCCATACAGCCAGTGGCGAAGCCGACCACTACCGGGCCCTCGACAGCCATCAAGGCCTGGCGGATAGCGATTACACTACCGCAGCCGGCACAGGCCCGGTGGCCGGGGCTTAAAATTTCGGGCTTCTTTGAGAGTTCTTTCAGGTTGAGAGCCATAGCATCTTCCTTGTTCTTTGGGCCGCGTCCGGAGATTGCTCGACACGACCGGTCAATGGTATTTTATCAGTTATGGTTATCGATAATAATGCCGCTACTACTCCGACAGAGAGCCCAGCAGCTGGGGCGTTTTATTCCCGGATGCCGAGATGGCAGGCCTCCTCCTCGTAGAGGCGGCCGCTTTTCAGGTCACCGAAGACTCCGGAGATCATCTCTGGAGTGATATCCCTACCGCCCAGACCGTAAACATAAGCTGAAACTGGGAAGTCTGATTTCCCGTAGAGGGCGGAACGAACCTCCTGGAAGACCGGGCCGGCGATCGAGCTGAAACCTTCGGAACGGTCAAGGACAGCGACCGCCTTCGCCCCGGAGATAGCCCGGGCCAGCTCGGGTGCGGGGAAGGGACGGAAGACTCGCAGTTTGATCACACCCACCTTCTCCCCTCTCCCCCTCATATCGTCCACGGCCGCTTTGGCGGTGCCGGCGGTAGAACCAAGCGCGATCACGATATAGTCGGCATCCTCAGTCTGGTACTCGTCAAAGAAACCATAACTCCGGCCGGAGAGTTTTCCGTACTCTTCTCCAACCTGGAGGATCACCTCTTTCGCTTTCTTCATCGCCTCAGCCTGCTGCTTCTTATGCTCGAAATAGTAATCCTGCAGATCGAGCGGGCCGTAGCTGACCGGATGTGCGGTGTCGAGCAGAGGATAGCGAGGGGAATAATTCCCGACAAATTTCTTCACCGCCTCATCCTCCAAGACATCAACCCGTTCCACGGTATGGCTGATAATGAAGCCGTCGTGGGTGGTCATCACCGGCAGAAGAACGTCCTTGTTCTCGGCAATCCGGATCGCCTGGATCATATTGTCATAAACTTCCTGGGGATTCTCGCCATAAATCTGGATCCAACCGGAGTCCCGGCACCCCATCGAGTCACTATGGTCGCAGTGGATGTTGATCGGACCGGAAAGGGCCCGGTTAACCACGGCCATTACGATCGGCAGGCGAGTGGAAGCGGCAATGTATACGATCTCCCACATCAGGGCCAGACCGTTGGCGGAGGTCGCCGACATCACCCGGGCACCGGCAGCCGAAGCGCCAACCGCCGCTGACATCGCCGAGTGCTCGGATTCGACCAGGATCATCTCGGTCTGTACCGCCCCATCGGCAACATACTGGGCAAAAGTCTGCATCAACTCGGTCTGGGGAGTGATGGGATAAGCCGGTACCACGTCGGGGTCAATCTGCTTGATCGCGTAGGCACCGGCCTCGTTACCGGTTAGTGCGCGTATATTAGTCATACAATTATCCTCAAAAATTATTTGCTGGTTTCTTCTTCAGCCCCGGTCATCTGCTTCTTGGAGGGAGGAGACGGTTTGACCCCCCATTCATCGATCTCAACACTTCCGATCTTTGCTTCCGGGATCATCTCAATCGCCTTGACCGGGCAGGTATGGGCACAGATCCCGCAGCCTTTACAGTGCAGGAAATCGAATCCGGCCATTTTCCCGTCCTCGACCAAAACCGAGCCGTCAGGGCAGAATATCCAGCACTGGAGGCAGTCGATACACTTGTTCTTGTCGAGCACCGGCCGATCGGCCCGCCAATCCCCGGTTTCATATTCAAAGGAGTTTCCAGGGCGGTCGATCACTCCTCCAATCGGCAAATCTTTCCACCCGGGTGCTTGCTTGTTCATAATGTTTGTCCTTAGCTGGTTGTCGTTTCCTGATATGCCCTCTCTATCGCCCGGATATTACCTTCCACGACTCGGGGAGAGAACTTGCGGGAAAATTCCTTTTTGATGTCAGTGGTAACTGATTCCAGTTTCACCACTTCAGCGGCTTTGACCAGGGCCCCGAGCAGCGGCATATTCGGCATTGCCCGGCCAATCTCATCAGTCGAGATCTGGTCAGCATCCAGAGTCCAGAGTTTTTTACCTTCAAGAACTGGAAACTGCTTCCGGAGATTGTCTCCTGTCAGAGTGGTATTGATAATCACCATCCCGCCTTCTTTGAGACCATCGCAGACATCGACTGATTCCAGAAGACTGGGATCGAGCACCAGGACAATATCCGGTTTATAGATGGCGGAATGCATCTTGATCGGACCGGAACTGATCCGGGTGTAGCCCTTAAGCGGAGCCCCCGACCGTTCCGGGCCGTACTCGGGGAACCCCTGACTGTACTTGCCTTCGTTAAGGGCAACTAAGGCCAGAAATTCCGCTACCGTCTTTGCCCCCTGGCCTCCACGGCCGTGCCATCTGATTTCAATCATATCTGTCACGAGATTACTCCTGAACTTATTGTTGGCGAATTTAATCAAGGTATTATCTTATCACCGCCCTCCCGTTGAGGCAAGAATCTTTTCCCGCTTTCCCCTGAAACTCAATACTCCCGCCGTCCTTCCAGGGCTTTCGTCAAAGTGGCGGGGTCCATAAAATCAAGCGAGCTGCCAACCGGAATTCCCGCGGCAATTCTGGTCACCTTAACCCCGGCAGCTTTCAGTTCCCGGGCGAGGTAGAGCGCGGTGGTCTCACCGTCAATATCTGATCCAGTGGCGACAATCACTTCCCGGGGAGAGGTTTTATCCACGCGAGCGAGCAGTTCCTTAACCCGGATATCCTCGTGGCCAATCCCGTCCAAAGGGACGATTTTGCCCATCAAGACGTGGTAAACCCCGGGGAAATGCCCGGACTGTTCCAGGGCGATGACGTCCTTGGGGTCCTCAACCACACAGATCAAACCTCGGTCGCGAGCCTGATCACGGCAGATCGAACAGGTCTGCTGGGAGGTCAGGTTACCGCAGACCGGGCAGAAACGGATCCGGGTCTTGACCGCGGCCAGAGAGTCAAGCAAGTTATGGGTCTGCTCTGGCCGTTCCCGAAGAAGGTGGAAGAGTATTCTCTGGGCCGACCGGGGCCCAATCCCGGGCAGTTCGGTCAGGGCGTCGAGCGCCCTCTGCATCAATATCGGATAGCGAGCCATAAGAATTCTATCTTCTGAGAGAGAAAAAGAGATTATCCCGGAGAAACCGGCCCCAGAGGGGGGCCCCAAGCAGAAACCGGATTTACATACCGAGGCCGGGAATGTTCATCCCCCCGGTCAGACCGGACATCTTCTCCTGCCCCACCGCATCGGCTTTCTCCGTCGCCTGGCGGACAGCCGACAGGACCAGATCCTCTAACATCCCAATATCTTCCGGATCAACGACATCACGATTTATGGATATCGAGACCAGATCCTTTTTTCCGTTGACCACCGCCTTCACCATCCCCCCGCCGGCACTCCCCTCCGACTCCATTACCGCGATCTCATCCTGGATTCGGAGCAACTTGGCCTGCATCTTCTGGGCCTGTTTTATCATTTTTCCCATTCCAGCCACAATCATTACCTCCCAAGTATTAGTTTAATATCAATCTTAATTGCTTAATAACCATTAATCATTGATCTCGACTACGGTTCCATCGAATTTATCCAATACCGCCTCGACCAGGGGATTATCTCGAATCAAGGAGCCCTTCTTGGCCGGCGGATGCTGCTGAGTCGGAGGGGTGGATTCTTTTGGCCCGGAGGCAGGAGATTTTGCCTGAAATGCCAAGCGTACCCGCGTCCCGACCTCTTGGGAAAGCAGATTATCCATATAGGATCGCTTAGGTGATGACTCCAGGGTCTCCCGATGGAAATCAAATTCTTCCTGGAAAAAGACGGTCACCACACCGTTCTCAATCTCTCCCGGTTCCCCCTGGACGAGATAGGCTTTAAGCATCGGCCGATTGGCCCCCAGATTAGCGAGAAAATCCGGCCAGACTTCCTTGATCGATCGGACTAAAGAAGAACTATCCCCTGGAACTGTTTCTTCCCCGGGCAAAGGTACAGTTGGCGGGTCTTCTTCATTCAGTTCCTGGGGGGAGATGGAAGCAGAGGACCCTCTACCCTCCTCGATGGTTTTGAAGGTTTTAGTTCGATCTTCTTCTTCTGGTAACCCACCCGCCAATTTTTCCACCCGGGCGATCAGTTCATCTATGTAAATCCGGCCCCGGGACCGGGCGGCCTCGATCAGAGTCATCTCCAGGGCAACCTGTTCGGAGAGGGTGTTCTTGATCTGGTTTTCTTGATCAATCAATGAATTCAGGATCTCAAGCAGACGGGAGCGGGTAAACGCGGCACTCAATTTTCTGGCTTCCTCAATCTCCTCCGACGGAATATCGGTCAAATTTATCTCCTGACCGGCAACTTCCAACACCAAAAGATCCCGGAAATACCTGACCAGGCCGCCGAGAAACTGCGGCACATCCCAGCCCTGCTCAATCACTTCTCCGATCAAAGTAACGATCCGGGGCAGATCCTGATCCAGAATCGCTCGAGTACATTCACTCACCACCTGACGGGGCACCAGCCCGAGGAGGTCGGCCACGTCCTGGCGGCGGATCTTGTCATCGCAATAGACCAGAAGCTGGTCGAGGATCGACTCCGCATCCCGCATCCCTCCTTCAGCTGCGGCGGCCACAGCGAGCAGGGCATCCTTTTCATAGGGAATCTCCTCCGTCTCCAGGATTTGCTGCAACCGCCCGGCAATCTGGGACCGGGAGATCCTTCTTAGATCGAAGCGCTGGCAGCGCGAGATGATGGTATCGGGGATCTTCTGGGGGTCGGTGGTGGCAAAGAAGATCTTGACATAGGGCGGAGGCTCTTCCAGGGTCTTGAGCAAAGCGTTGAAGGCCGGCTTGGAAAGCATATGGACTTCATCGATGATGTAAATCTTGTTCCGACTCCGGGAAGGGCCGTACTGGACGTTCTCCCGCAGCCGCCTGACATCATCAACGCTATTATTGGAAGCACCGTCAATCTCCATCACGTCGATCGAGTTCCCAGCGGCGATCTCAAGGCAGGAGGGGCAACTATCACAGGGGACGGCAACGGGGTCTTCAGCGGAGAGACAGTTGAGACTCTTGGCAAAGATCCGGGCCAATGTGGTCTTGCCAATCCCTCTTGGACCGGTGAAGAGATAGGCGTGGCCAAGCCTTTTCAGATTGATCGCATTGACCAGCGTGGTCGTGACGTGCTTCTGTCCTACCACCTGGTCGAACTGTTGCGGTCGCCACTTGATCGCCAATGCCTGGTACATTTGGAATTATTTCCTCCGGAAGTGATTGAGGGAGAAAGTTTCTCGTTGGGCATTTCAGTACTGATCAGATTAATACCTAAGTTGAGCGATTATTGCGGATGAAATGTGCTAAGATTTTGCTGGCCGACGGGTTGCGAAAACCGCAGCCATATCCAGGAGATATGGCGAGGATTTTCAATATCCGTTCGGACGCAAAAGATTGGTGCAGTTCGCCGCATAGAATCGCTCAATTTAGGTAATACTGAAGATGGCATCAAAGGGTACCCCTCAAATATTCTCCATCCCAATCAACTCGATCAATACCCCGGGCAAAACAGGGTATTTTGTTCCCCACAATTGTCTTCTTCCCCTCCCCACCTGGAAAGAAGAGATATAAAATACCGCGCACCCTCTGTCGAGGCTTCCGACATTCGACTTTCCCGCCGATCGGCTCACCCCGGATTATTCCACACCCCGTGAGGGGCCGGCTTGCCGCTGCTTCCTTCCGGACCTGACGGGGTTGACCGGCATCACGTGCGTGGAGTCCGGGCTTCAACGCTTCTCTAAACGGTTCCGCCAAAGCCGAAAAGTCCCCTCAATCGGGAATTCGGCCCTGCGAAGCGGATTGCAGGTCACCCCGGGCGAACCCGGGGATCAGGGCACCGCTAGCTCCCCGCTTAGCGCGGTAGTTTATTTCTTCAACCTAAGTTGAGCGATTATTGCGGATGAAACGTGCTAAGATTTTGCTGGCC
>CAYXKT010000089.1:0-11610 GCA_964465735.1 uncultured bacterium | reverse complement strand
TAGGTTAAATAGTGTCTGAACGAAAACTCCAGAAACCAGGTCATTGCGGGGGGGACGACGAAGCAATCTATTTGTTTTGTGATGAGATCGCTTCGTCACTTTATCGCTCGCGATGACAAATTCTCTGTGATTTGAGGCTGCCGTTTAGACAAGGTTGATTAATTAATACTGGTCGTCGAGAAAGACGGGCCGGCCCGAACGGAGCCAGATATCCGGTTCGTCCACTGCCGGATCGATTAGGATCAGGGGCTGGAGATTGAGAGCCTCTTTAATTGTTTCCCGGTAAAGCATCGGTCGGGAGATGGCGGGCCAGGCCCCGATCGACTCCGCTCGGGCGGTGAACCGGCTGGCTTCCCCGGTGGCTGATCTCTCTCGTTCGAGGGCGTAGGCCTCAGCTTCCCGGATCGAACGGACCGCCCAGCCCCGGGCTTCCGGGATTGAACTGTTGCGGTAGCCCAGTGCCCGGTTGATCCGGGTCTGCTTCTCCTGTATCGCCGCGACCACTTCTTCGTAGGCATCGGCGACCTCGACCGGAGGATGGATATCCTTGGTGTTGACCGAGGTGATTTCCAGACCGGAGCGGAGCTGGTCAATCTGCGTTTGCAGCTGCCTGCGGACAATCTCTTCGAGTTCTTGGCGGTAGCTGGTCGCGATCTCAACGAAGGTCCGGGTAGCGAAGAGTCGAGTCAGGAGCCGATTGGCGGCGTTCTCCAGAAGTTCATCCGGTTGGCTGAAGCTATAGCGGTAGTTGAAGATATCCTTGATCCGGTAATGAATCAAAATATAGGGGTGGAAGAAGTTATTCTCGGCCGAGAGAAAGGCGTCCTGGGCGCCGTGTTCCCGGGTCCAGAGCAGGGCGATCGCTCGGGGGTCGGCGATATTTCCGATCTCCAGTCTCCGGATGGTCCGAGCGTCAATTTTCTCGATCCGCTCCAGAGGAGCGGGGAGATGAAAGTGGAGGCCGGGGGGGAGAGGATCGCCCCAATTGACCACTCGCCCCCATTGCCGGCGGATGCCCTCCTCGGCGGGACCGATTACGGTCAGACAGTTGAGCAGGACCAGTAATCCGATCCCGCAGATGACCAGGAGGTAAGAGCCCCGGCAAAACCAGGAGCGGCATTGATCCGGCCATTGGTTCCAGGAAGAAATTTTGCCCAATCGCCAAGCCAGTTTATTCCAGGTTTGAGGTTTCAGCAGGGCCGCCAGAAGTCCGAGTGCTACCCGGTCCGTCCAGCCCTCCCGTCCGTGAACTGACCACCAGAAGTTAAACAGGGTATCCACGGAAAAAGAAACAATAAAGAAGACCAGGATCCAGGCGCCGATCAGGTCAAAGTTGATTCCCAACTGGTTCAGACCCAACTGGAGGGCGATCAGCGATCCCGCGGCGACCAGGGAGCTGATCATATCGGATCGGGAATGCAGACCATCGGCGATCAGTGCCGGAGAGTTCGTCTGCCGGCCGACCTTAATTTCAAAGAGGGAGATGACCATTGAGATGCCGGCGAAAAGGATGAAGCAGAGCCCGAAAATATAGGGGTCAGGGATCTCCTGGGCCGGGGAAAAGATCGCCTTTTTGGCGACCCCGATCGCCGCCATAAAAATGATGAGACCGATCAGGAGCGAGGCCCAGTTTTCCAAAGAGACCTTTCTCCAGTCAATCCTGGTCCGGGGTTTGTCCTCTTCCGCCGTCTGGACCGATTTTTCCCGGTTATTTCCGGTTGAGACCGAGACAAAGACCAATACCGAGGTTCCCACGTCGGTCAGACTGTGCCAGGCGTCAGCCAGAATGACCAGGCTCCCGCTCAGCCCGGCGAGAATGAACTTGATTAGGGTCAGCAGGAGATTTGCCAGGGTGGAGATGGCGGCGGTTTTTTGTCTTCTGTCCATTGTCAATCAGTTTGCGTCAGACAATAATTTATAAAATTATAAAAGCAAATCCTGTGATATTATGGCATAAGAAGTTGGTAGATTAACAGGAATATTATTTCCCGCCAAACCGTTAGTTTAAATTCGTTATGTTCGCCTACTGGTTGCTGCTCTTAGTCCGTAAGTTAACCGTTCTGCTCCCGATCGAGTTGTCCCGGTCTTTTCTGGGGGGAGTGGGGACGGCGGGGTATTATCTGGATCGGCGGCATCGTCGGGTCGCATTGGATAACCTGCAGACGGCTTTTCCACAAAAGACGGAATCCCAACGCCGGCGGCTGGCCCGATCCTCTTTTGCCCGGTTCGGCCGCAATCTGGCCGAACTGCTCCGACTTCCGAACTTGCTGGCTTCGGATTGGAAACGGAAGTTTTCCGTTGAGGGAAGAGAGCACCTGGATCGGGCGTTGGAGCGGGGGAGGGGAGTGATCTTTGTTCTGGCCCATTTCGGTAACTGGGAGTACCTGGCACTGGTACCCCGGCTTTTGAACTTCCGGGGGGCGGCGGTGGTTCAGAAGATCAAGAACCCGGCTATTGACGGGCTTTTGCGGGAGATGAGGGAAGCGGCCGGACTGGAGCTTTTCGCCAAAAGAGAGGTAGCCGGACAGATCGCGGACTATCTCAGAGGGAACGGCGCGGTGGCGATCCTGGCCGACCAGCGGGCCCGGCAGATGCTGATCGAGACGGAATTTTTTGGCCGGCCGGCTCCGACTACCGCCGGTCCGGCTGTTTTGGCTTTGCGGACCGGGGCCGCCTTGATTCCAGTCTTTATCTATCCCAACCCCCGGGGGGAATATCGGGTGGTCTTTGAACCGGAGATCGATATCCCCCGGAAAATCCCGGTCCGGGAGGCGGTGAAGGCGATCACCGCCGGCTTTACCTCGGTCTTCGAAGAGCGGATCCGGAGAAACCCCGAACTCTGGTTCTGGGTCCACCGTCGCTGGAGCAGAGAAGAAGGGAGCAGAGAAGAACCGGGTGATGGAGCGATGGATTGAAGGCGTTAAAGGTATCAACTCCTCCGTGTCCGTAGTGGTTAACAGATCGTCTTTTTTGTGGTTGAATTAAGCGATGAAAAAACCGAAAGAAATATCCGATTTATCGACGGTCCGGGAAATCCTCGTCCGGGGCCCGAACTGGGTGGGGGATAATATTTTCGCCATCCCGGCGGTCCAGCGGCTGAAGAAGGAATTCCCCGCTGGTCGTTTAACCGTTCTGGCCGCGAAAGGTCTGGTCCCGATCTGGGAACTGGCTGCAGGGGTGGACGGGGTGATCCCCTTCGATCTCCGGGGCGGTCTCCGGGATCTGAAAGGAAAACGGGACCTGGTCCGGCAACTGCGAAAACGGCGTTTTGACCTCGCGGTGATCTTTCCCCGCTCCTTTGAGTCGGCCCTCTGGGTCTGGCTGGCCGGGATCCCCCACCGGTGGGGTTACGGGGAGCAAGGGCGGTCCGGTCTTTTAACCCGTCCGGCCCATTCACAGCGAGACTATCGCCTGACCCCCCGGATCGACTACTACTACCGACTCCTCGACAACGGTGCCGGCGAGGCCCAGGCCCCTCCGGCCCGGTTGGTTATCCGCCCTGATCTCCAGCAACAGGCCAATGAAATCCTCCGTCTGGCGGGGGGCGATCTGTCGGGCCGGGCCCTGGTCGGTTTTCATCCCCGGTCCAGTTATGGTCCGGCCAAGTGCTGGCCGCCGGAGAACTTCGCCCGGTTAGCCCGGATCCTGGTCGAGAGGAGAGATGCCTCCGTTTTGCTTTTCGGTTCGGAGCCGGAGAAAGAACTGCTGGCAGGGATCGCCGACCGGGCGGGAGAGAGGGTGGTCAATCTGGCCGGCCGGACCGATCTGAAAACTCTGGCCGCCCTGATCTCGCTCTGCCGGGTATTTGTCGCCAACGATTCCGGGCCTCTCCATCTGGCGGCGGCCCTGAAGGTCCCGGTGATCGGTCTTTACGGCTCCACCGACCCATCGGCCACCGGACCTCGGGGAGAGACGGCCCGGGTAATCTATAAGGGAGTTGAATGCAGCCCCTGCCTGAAACGGGTCTGTCCGAAGGACTTTTCCTGTATGGAGACAATCGAGCCGGAGGAGGTGATGGCAACAGTGGAGCAACTGTGGCATTTATCTGCCGGCAATAACCGGATTTATTCATAAGCGATTGGAAGGGAGGTTCCGAGGTTGGTAAGAGATATCAACCAGTTGAAAAGAGAGAACATTTACTTAGGAGGAGCTAATGGAGATTGAAACTTTTGTTCTTTGTGACGCGGCAACTGACTACCGGGGGAAGCTGAATATCCTCGGGACTTTCGATACTATCTGGGGGGCCAAACTCCCGGTTATCTGGCCTCATTGCGCCCTGGCCTTGCGGGTTCGATTTACCCGGATTGAAGAAGGAGAACACCGGGTGCGGATCGGATTTATGGACGAGGACGGTCAGGCGGTCCTCCCCCCCCTCGACGGGACGATCCGGGTCGGCTTCGGTTCTCAGGTCGGGACGGTGGCGACCAATATGATTTTGAATATGGAGCGGATCAGGTTGCAGAAGGAAGGTGAGTACTCGATCTCCCTGGCTATTGACGGCCGGCAGGAACGATCGCTGCCGCTTTATCTCCGCCTGCGCCCGGAAGAGCCCGGCCCGGCTGAATTAAACGAGAGGAAAGAAGGGTAGGATCGCCGTCGATGAAGCGATATTCCCGGATATTGATCGTCAAACTGGGGTCGATCGGGGATGTGGTCAATACCCTGCCCCTGGTTAACGTGCTTCGAGAAGGCTTTCCGGAAGCGGAGATTGGTTGGCTGATTGAACCGAAGTCTTTTCCGATCGTCGAGGGGCAGGAGGCGGTCAACCGATTCATTATCCACCGGCGGGGTGGGGGTGTAGCCGCGGCCCGGGAGGCTATCCGGGAGATCCGGGAATTTGCTCCCGATCTGGTCCTTGACCTCCAGCGGATCCTCCGGAGCTCATTTTTTACTTTCTTCTCCGGCGGGCAAAGACGTCTGGGGTTCGATCGGCGTCGGAGCAAGGAGTTCTCCTGGCTTTTTACCAATTGGAAGATCCCGGCTCGGGACCCGGGTCGGCATATGGTCTCGCAGTATCTCGAGTTCGCCGAATTTCTCGGTCTCTCGGAATCCGAGGTCCGATTCTGCATTCCTCTGGCCGAGAAGGATCGAGGGGGTGCCCGGGAGTTGATTCCCCCGGGGGTTCTCCAGGGTGGTTTTGTCGCTCTCAATGTCGGGGCCGCCAAGCCGGCCAACCGCTGGCCGGTCTTCCGCTGGGCCGAACTGGCGGAACTGATCCTCTCCCGCCGGAGAGAAGCGGTGGTCTTGACCGGGGGCGTGGAGGATCGGGACCGGGGGAGGGAAATCGCCGAGGCGATCAGCGACCGGAGCCGGGTTTTTGATTGTACCGGCCAGACCGGGCTTAAAGAACTGGCTGGACTCTTCTCCCTGGCCCGGGCGGTGGTCTCCGGCGACAGCGGCCCGATGCACATTGCTTCCGCTCTTGGTGTCCGAACCGTCGGTATCTTCGGCCCGGCCGACCCGCGCCGGACCGGCCCTTTCCAACATCTTGGTCTGGCGGTCCGCTCGGAAGCTTTCTGCGCCCCCTGTGGGAAGAGGAGCTGCCGCCGCCCCTGGTGTCTGGAGGAGGTGAAGGCGGAAAAAGTCCTGGCCCGGATCTTTCCCGGCGATCAATTCAGTGGGATCGGCCAGGCGGAGCCGGCGGGCTGATGAATGTCCGGCGCATCCAGGCACTGATCCCGGAAGGTTTCCGGGTCCGGTCGGTCGGGGCCCGGATCTGTATCTTCCGGGAGTCTTACCGGAGGGTGATGCTTGATCTGGCCGCTGAGCCGGAGATCGGGCACCGCTCGATCCTTCGGCTGCGGGGCCGGGGCCGACCGGCTGTCATCCCGGCGGATACGGAGAAGTTAGTTGTCCGGCATTATTATCACGGGGGGGTGTTGCGGCGTCTGACCGGGGACCTTTTTTTCGGGGTGGAGAGGTTTCTTAGTGAACTGCGCACACTGGAGGCCGCCCACCGGTCCGGGGTCGCCGTTCCCCTCCCGGCCGGCTTGCTGGTTGAGCCGGTCTCCAGGTTTTTCTGCCGGGGTGACCTGGTTACGGTCTATATCTCCGGCAGTGTTGATCTCCTGTCATACTATCGGCAGGTATTCTCCGGTCTCCGGATCGGCTCTTCGGCGGATCTGGCCGGACTGGTGACTGCCGCCGGCCGCCAGGTTGCTCTTCTCCACCGGTCGGGAATCCTTCACGGTGATCTCCAGGTTAAAAATCTCTTGATCCGACCCGATCTCAAACCGGCCGAAGTTATCCTCCTCGACTTTGATCGGGCCCGTTTCGGAAAGTCCGGCCGGGAGAAAAATCTCCGCCGGCTTTACCATTCGTTTCTCAAGATGAGGCTCTCTCTGCCGGCGATCTCCCCTTTTGATCCGATCCGGTTTCTGCGGGCGTACGCGCCGGCGGACCGGGAATTTCGCCGACGGATGATCGCCGATCTCCGGTGCCGGCGCGGTTGGACGGCTGCCCGGCTGCTGAAATGGAAGCTTTCCTTTTTCTTTCGAGGCGGATATTATGCCCGGTCAATGGAGGAGTAGAAACATCTGATCCGGTTTTGGGATCATTGATCCGAAAATACTGTTGGCGGGCAAAGGTAACCGGCCGGATCCGAGGCTGATAGTGTCTCCAGATTGGAGATGAGGAGAAGAAGATAAGTTGAAGATTGCATTCTGCATTGAAAATTTCATCACTACCCGGGGCGGGGCGGAGCAGTACGTCAACGATCTCTCCAGCCGCCTGACCGCCGGTCAGCACGAGGTTCATATCTTCACGATGAACAGCGGGGAAGAGACCCGGGGGAAACTGCGGATCCATACCGTAAAAATCGGCCCGCTGCCTCGTTTCCTGAAGACGCTTCTTTTTGCTGTCCGCTGCCGGAAGTTGGTAAAAGGTCAGGGATTCGATATTGTTCACTCCTTTGGGAGGACCTGGGGGATGGATGTCTTCCAGCCCTTGGGAGGATCCCAGATGGCCGGTCTGGTGGGGAATATCCGCTCGATCGACGATATCGTGAGCCGGGGGTTTAAGATCCTGACCTATATTCTAAGTTTTCGGAGGATAGTTTACTTTTACGTCGAAAAAATTCAGCTCAAAGAAGCAAAGATCGTTATCGCCATCTCAGCGATGGTCAAAGGGGATCTGGTCCGTTACAGTCATTTGCCGGAATCAAAGGTGAGAATTGTCCGAAATGGTGTTGATCTCAACCGTTTTCACCCCCGGAACCGTAAACTCTACCGGGAAGAAACCCGGCGGAGTTTGGGACTGAGCGATCAGGACGTGATGGTGATCTTCGTGGCCCATAATTTCCGGCTTAAGGGGCTGCAGACCCTGATCCGGGCTCTGTCCGAACTGGAGAAGAGATCGGGAGAGAATAATTTCAAAATTGGGGTATTGGGGGCGGGAAAGGTGAGACAGTTTTCCGCCCTGGCTCGGAGGCTGGGGGTGCTGGATAAGCTGATCTTTATCGGATGCAAGGAAGATACTCCGAGTTTCTACGCCGCCGCCGATATCTCTGTCCACCCCAGTTACTATGACCCTTCCGCCCTGGTGGTGCTGGAAGCGATGGCCAG
The DNA here is from genome assembly GCA_964465735.1 of uncultured bacterium. Classification (GTDB taxonomy): domain Bacteria; phylum Auribacterota; class Erginobacteria; order Erginobacterales; family Erginobacteraceae; genus Erginobacter. The sequence goes on along the minus strand of CAYXKT010000089.1, from coordinate 4,048 downwards.
CGGTCTGCCGGTGATCACCACCGCTTATTGCGGGACATCGGAGATTATCACGGAGGGACAGGAAGGCTTTGTGGTTGCTTCCCCCACCAACATCAAACTGCTGGCTGATCGGATCAATAGCCTGGCCGACAGCGGCCTCCGCCGGAGGATGGGAGCCTCCGGGCGGCTCCAGGCGGAGAAGTTCCCCTATTCCCGGAATATGCGGGAGATTCTAGATATCTATGATCAATATATTGGCCTTAGTGGAGGATGAGCAGGCGCCCAGCTGCCGTTTCCGGATCCGACAGTTTATCGATCCACTGGCCGGGGAGGGGATCGCATTAAAAGTCAGGGGACTGGGTCGGGATCGTCGGGCTCGCCGGCGGGCCCTGGACTCTTCATCACAGTTTGCCGCCGTCATCCTCCACCGGAAACTGCTCCGGCGAGGTGATTTTCAGCGTCTGCGCCGGCTTTCCCGCCGGTTGATCTACGATTTCGATGACGCGGTCATCTTCCGCGATTCCAATGCCTCCGGATTTTATTCTCGGGGTCGCCGGCACCGTTTCCGGCGGCTGATTACCGGAGCGGATCTGGTGCTGGCCGGGAATGATTATTTGAAAGACCTGGCCCGGCAGGCCGGTGCCGGAAAATTGGTGGTCTTTCCCACCATAGTCGATACCGACGCGATTACCCCCCGCCCCTCGGAGGAGAAAAAAAAGGTGATCGGCTGGATGGGGTCGGCCAGTAACTTTATTTATCTCTCCACTCTGATTCCCCCGCTCCGGGATCTTTTTTGCGCCCGTCCCGACCTGGTTTTTCGGGTGATTGCCGATCGGCCGCCTGAATTGGCTGGTCTGCCGGTTGACTTCCGCCGCTGGAGCGAAGCCGGCGAGACCGCTGATCTGGCCGGGTTCACGGTGGGGGTGATGCCGCTCTTCGATGACCCCTGGACCCGAGGGAAATGCGCGTTGAAACTTCTGCAATATGGCGCTGCCGGACTTTCCTCGGTCGCCTCCCCGGTGGGGGCGAATCGGTCCGTGATCCGGGATGGGGTGAATGGCTATCTTGCCGATAGCCCGGAGCGATGGCGCTCGCGATTGGAGGAACTGCTCGATTCCCCGGAGAAACGGGAGCGGATGGGCCGGGCCGCCCGCAGTCTGGTGGAGGAGAATTATTCCCTTTCCGCCGCCGCTGTCCGGTTGGCCCGGATCATTCGGGGGGTCAGCCGGGAGCAGTCGACTTCGGGGGGCAGTTAACCTTTTTAGGGAGATATATTTTAAATCCTCAGCTGCAATTCCGATCTTGCTGACGAACATTTTCTTGGCAATGTAGTAACCACCTGAATTGAGCGATTCTATGCGGCCAACCGCACCAGTCTTTTGCGTCCGGACTTTCTTCAACAGCCCTTCAGTATTGATTGCGGGAGCAAATCACTTTTGCGAGATCCGGATATAGCCTATATTATTATCTCCGGGAAGATGCTAAGCTGTGATTTCCTCTGGTTAAAGATCGGCCCGGCCGATGACGCGGCGAAAAATTTTAGGAAAATATTATGAAAAGGAAAAAATTTGCAGTTTGGGGGGCGATCTCGGTCATCAGCCTGATCGCGCTTTATGTCCTGATCAATACTTTTTTCATTACTAAAGATTACCTCTACGGGCCCCCGCTGCGCTTCATCTCCAATCGCTACATTGATGTCGATATCTATCCCCATAGTTACGAGGTGGCCGTGGTTTTCACCAATAACTATATTGAAGGGACTACTACCCCGGAAGATATCGATATTCTCCGGCTGTTTTTGAAGAAGATGGAGATCCGGGGGGTCTTCTTTGTGATCCCCAATTACATCAAGACCTATCCTCTCTCCAGCAGCCCCCGAGTGGTCGCGGAGCTGAAAAAGCTGATGGGGGACGGACACGAGATCGCCCAGGCCGGCACTTACCACACCTATGGCCCCGATCTGGCCCGGGGAGTGGAACCGGGCCAGGAGCTGCTTCCCCTCTCGTTTGACGATCAGCTGGATCGGGTGAGAATGGGGAAGATAATGCTCGAAGAGCTGGGATTTAAACCGCTCGGCTTCCGGGCCCCGACCTATGCCACCAATCGGGAGAGTTCCCGGGTCGTGGAAACTCTGGATTACCTTTATGATTCCAGTTCAATACTGCCTCCTCGCACTTTGAGCACGCTTTTTCGCCCCTCGCTCTCCGAGGGCATTCTTTATCCCTATCATCCCTCCGGTTATGACTTTTTGGTGTTTACCGACTATGGCGATCCAACCCAGAATTTTACCAAGGTCAAGGATCTCTTTTCCCGGGTCAAGCGGGCTCAGGGGGTATTTGTCTTCCATACTTATATCGGGAGCATCGCCCAACCGGAAAGGCTCCAGCTGCTCTCGGCTTTCGTCGAGTATGTCATCTCGGAAAAGAGTTGGTGCTGTCCTCTGGGCGAATTGACCCATTGGTGGCAGGCTCGGGAAAAACTGCGGGTCGAAACCAGGAAAAACAGTTCGGTCCTGGAGATCGTAATGGAAAACCGTTCCTCAACCACTCTGCAGGAGTTGGGGGTGGAGATTAAAAAATTCCCGGAGGGGGTGAAGAAGTATCTGGTAGTTGACGGCCGGGGAGATGAGCTTGCCCGGGGTAATCTTCCGGCGGAGAAAAAAATCTTTGTCACTATCCCCGGCCAACTCGAACCCCGTCTCTGACCGGATCCAAGCGGGATCTCGGGCGGTGGTCTTAACTCGATTCATCCCGTCAGATAATGTCAGTCTCAATTTCGGTTATGCCGACTCTCACCTCACAACCGGAACTCTCCATCTGTATTGTGGCCTGGAATGTCCGGGAGATCTTGCGTGATTGTCTCTCTTCGATCCGGAGATCGGTTTCGGGGGTTAAATACGAGATTCTGGTAGTGGATAACTGTTCCGGAGATGGGACAGGGGCGATGGTTAAGAGTGAATTCCCCGGAGTGGTTTTAATTCGAAATACCGCTAACCGGGGCTTTGCCGCCGCCAGTAACCAGGCGATTCGCGCCGGCCGGGGCCGCTACCTGATCTTACTTAACCCCGATACCCTGGTCAGAGAGGGGTCACTGGAAGAGCTGGTAAGCTTTCTCGACCTCCGACCGTCGGCCGGGGGGGCCGGACCCCGTCTGCTCAACCCCGACGGCAGTCTTCAGCCTTCGGTGCGGAGTTTCCCTACCTTTGCTTCCGCCCTGGGCCGTCACAGTATTCTCGGTCAGCTGGGCTGTTTTCGCCGGGCCGGTGCCGATTATCTGCAGTCTAATTTTAACTATGACCGGCCGGCGGTGGTTGACCAGCCGATGGGCGCCGCCTTGATGTTGCGCCGGGAAGCATTGGCGGCGGTCGGACTGCTCGACGAGAGGTTCTTCCTTTATTTTGAAGAAGTGGATTTATGCCGGAGGTTGACCCGAGCGGGTTGGCCGCTTTGGTACAATCCGGCGGCGGAGATTATCCATCGGGGCGGGGAGAGTACCGTCCAGGCCGGGGCGCGTTCGCTCTTCTATTTTTTTCAGAGCCAGTTTTGTTATTTCGCTAAAGTCTATCCGCCTCTCCCGGTTGGGATCTTCAAGCTGTTTTTCAAGCCTTTGGCCATCCTGGGGCTCTACTGGTCAATGATTACAGGCGGACTTTCCCTGGCCGGCGGTTACTTAGTCCGCCGCCCGGAGGTTCGGCTAACGGCCAAAAAAAGCCGGCTGAAACTTAAGGGTGAGTTTATTTTCCGGTATCTGATCAGGTTCCTCGCGCTCTGAGACCGGCCGGGAGGAGGTGCTGTCAAAATTTTATGAAAAAGAATGAAACCGCAAAGGCCACTGAGAAAATTCAGGATCAGGTTTTTTAATTTTTTCTGGGAACTTTAACAACTAAAGTTCGGATGAGAAATGAGCGGATTATCTATCCGCATTTAGAAATAACCAAAAATTATATCTTGCGCTATCGAAGTGCATCAGAGTTGAGGACCGGGGTTATTCGGAAGTGGGTATGAGCAAACATCAGCGCCATATCTCCTGGATATGGCTGCGGTTTTCGCAACCCGTCGGCCGGCAAAAT
>CAYXKT010000088.1:4329-11766 GCA_964465735.1 uncultured bacterium | reverse complement strand
CCCGGCGAGAATCGCCGGGATCAAAATGGATCAGCACCAATTAATCAGCCCCCTGGAGGGGGGCCAGATCAAATCCACTTCCCCATAACCCCGGTCCTCAATTCTTAGTCGCTTCGATGGCGCGAGATATGATTTTTTAGTTCTTTCCGAACGGGGGATATATAATCCGTTTATGAGAACTTTAGTTTTTAGAGTTCAGGGAGAAAGTTGAAAAACTTGATCCTGAATTTCCTCAGTGGTCTCTGTGGTTTCATTTTTTTCATAAATTTGACAGTACCCATCCCTTGCTATCCCCGAATTAACGCCTTATCCCGGCCAATTGAGTAAATAGTTTACACCTGGCGAGTAGAGAAACGGGATGTTGTAAAATAATTATACGATTATAATCTCTGGAAAGTGGCGGGAGATAAAAGTCTCAGGGTGGTAACTACTTGATGGTCAAGAAATAACAAACATAATCCTCTAATTCTTCGATCCTGGCACGGTAAATGCTACTTATAGTGGTGAGTGAAGAAATACCTCGGGGTCGGATGCCCCGGGGAAGTTGGACCAAGAGGGAAACCGGAACCAGGAGGTAAGGAATGAAAGGTTTTACCCTGATTGAATTGATTATCGTAATCGTGATCATCGGCATTCTGGCCGCGATCGCGGTTCCGAAGTACCTGGACCTGGCCGATCAAGCCAATGCGGCCAACATCAGTGGCAACACTGGTGCGGTTCAGGCTGCTGTAAACCTGAAGTATGCCGAGAACGCGATGGCCGGCGCGGCCACCTTCCCGGCGGCTATCACTGCTGATATGTTCGCTGATGGAAAGGTTCCGGCCTCAGTCAGTGGTACTTATACCTGGGAGTACGATGGAGCTGGAATTGTTACCAACAACGTTCCTGACTAGGAATAGGATCAGGTAACTGGAAAAAATCCCGCCCCGGCTTCGGGGCGGGATTTTTTTCTGATTGAAATTATTGCCTTATCCCGAGCGGAGCCGGGGGCGGATGAGTGATAACTTCCCGACCAACTCTTAAGATCGCCCAGTCGATTAAGCTCACCTAATCTTTCCGAATCAGTGTTTGAACGAAACCCCCGGAAACCAGATCATTGCGAGGAGGGACGACGAAGCAATCTGTCTGGTCTGTGATGAGATTGCTTCCTCACTTCGTTTTTCGTGATGACAGACACGATGTAATTGGAGGTTTCCGTTCGGATACTAATTAGTCTTAACGGGGATGACCCGGTCGTGAAGAAGGCTGATCTATCCAACCTTGCTCTTATCATTATCCTCGGTGTCGTTCTCTATCTCAACGTCATCCCCGCCCCCTTTCATCTCGACGATTATCCCCATCTGGTCGAGAACCCCCATATCAAGAACCTTGCCGATCCTGTCGCGATCTGGAACCACTGGCCGAGCCGGATCTTCGGCTTTTTGACTTTTGCCGGTAACTATGCTCTTGGACGTCTCCATCCGGCCGGTTACCGGATGGTCAATATCCTGATTCACCTCGCCGGCGGCGTCTTTGCCTACCTGCTGACGTTCCGCCTGGTGGGGATTTTCCGGGGAGGAGACAACGCCGGCCGCCGGACCGCCTTCTGGACCGCCTTGATTTTTCTCTGCCACCCGGTTCAGACCCAGGCGGTCACCTATATCATCCAGAGGTTCGCCTCGCTGGCCGGGGTCCTCTCCTTAGCCTCGATCCTCTGCTATCTCACCGCCCGATCGATGATCGACCGTGGGGAGAGTTTCCGCTCGCCCCGCCACCTTTGGATTTATGGGCTGGGTCTCTTCTGCGCCTTGTTGGCGATGACCACCAAGGAGTCGGCCGCCGTCATCCCGGTCCTGATACTCAGCATAGAAGTGCTCTCCCCCCAACGGTCAACCCCGCTACGGAAGCGTCTGCTGTACTATCTGCCTTACGGGTTGACCATCCTGGTGGTTCCGGTACTTTCCCTATATATGGCCTCCGGCCGGGGGAGTCATCCGTTTTATTATCAGAGGAATGTCGGTGACGGCGGGCGGATGTACATTGCGGTCCAGGACCTCTATGTCGAGTCCCGTTTTCAGTATCTGCTCACCCAGCTCCACGCCCTGCTGGTTTACTTGCGTCTCTGTCTTTTCCCCTTCCGACAGTCGATTTATTACGACCTCCCGGTCTCCCGGTCTCTCTTTTCTCCCGGCACCTATCCCTCCCTCTTCGTAGTCTTCGGTTCATTGATCTTTGCCTTCCGTTTTCTCCGGCGCCGCCCCCTGATCACCCTGGCCGTCCTCTGGTTCTTTCTCAACCTCTTGCCCAGTTCTTCGGTGATGGTGGTCTGGCCTTTCGCCTCCGAGCATCATCTCTACCTGCCGATTTTCAGCTTGGCCCTGGTGCTCGGTCTTTTTCTGAGCAGTTGGGGGGAGGGGAGAAGTAAAGACTGGATCAAGATTCTGGGTTGGCTGCTGGTCTTCGCGCTCTCTCTTTTTACTATCCTCCGCAACCAACTCTGGGGGGATACCTATCAACTCTGGAAGGATGCCCTGAGATCCGCCCCCGAAGCCCCCAATGTCTATAATGCCCTGGCCGGGGCGTTGGTCCAGGACGGGCGCTACCGGGAGGGGGAGGCGGCCGCGCTGAGGGCGATGGAGATCAACCCTCGACTTAACGCCTACCACAACCTCTGGGCGGCCTACTTCAACCGGGGAGATATCCCCGCTGCCGAGTTGACCGCCCTCCGCCACCGGGAACTCTTCCCCGGCGATCAAAGGGGCGGAGTCAACCTGGGGATGACCTTCTTGAAACAAGAGGATTATGGTGCCGGACGCGAAGTCCTGCAAGAAACGGTTGACCGATACCCTGATTCCGCACCCGCCCACTATTGGCTCGGGGTCAGCCTCTACGAACTGAATCAGGACACTGAGGCGATCGAAGAGTTTGTCTTTGCCATCGACCTCAACCCCGATTATCCGGCGGCTTACGATTACCTGGGCCGTTTATACGACCGCCGGAGTGAACCTGCCCGGGCGCTGGAGATCTATTCCCGGGGGACAATGATCAACCCGGATTCGCTGGTCCTGAATTATAACCTGGGTATGCTGGCCTGGAGGCAAGGCCGGCTGACATTGGCCGAGAAACACCTCCGCCAGTGTCGGAAATTAACCGATGACCGGGGGATGAATGAAATCCTCTCCGGCGCCCTGGAGCAACTTCTTAACGGATCCAGTTTCGTAACGCCTGATCTGCCGAGTTCCGTCCCCGAAACGCTGGATTATTCTTCGGGGCGGCTTGACAGTAATCCTTAGATATACTATGGTTTGTCTATGAAGATAGCCCTTGCCCCGGTTTGTTTTCTCCTGTCAATGTTGCTGTTGGTATCCGCTCCGGTACTGGGCGGGTCCAGCCTCCAGATCAAGCTGGCTGACTACCAATTTGATCCCCTGATCTCATCGCCTCTACCGCCGACCCCTCCGGAGAAAACCTCCGATCCATCCGGTCTGGGATATTACCTCCTGCAGTTTACTGGCCCGGTTCACGAGGAGTGGAAAGAACTCTGCCGTTCCCGGGGGGTCGAGTTTCTCGATTACATCCCCGACTTCGCCTTTATCGTCCGGATGAATCAAAAGACCCGAGAAAAAATTGAGAGTCTTCCCCCGGTCCGCTGGGTGGGAAATTACCAGCCGGCCTATCGGCTCCCTTCCCGCCTGAAGAACCTCCCGGCCGCGAAGCACTCCGGGGAGAGGGAGTATATCGTGACCGTCTTCCCCGGCGCCGACGTGGAAGCGGTGATCGCAGGGGCGAAGCGGGTGGGGGGAAAGATCCTGAAGAGAACCGATTCTGCCTGGAAGACCCGGCTTCGGATCGCCGTCTTCCCCGACCGGCCGGAAAAACTGGCTGCCCTGTCTGGGGTGAAATGGGTGGAGGAACCGCCCCAATGGCGGTACTACAATAACAAGGCTCGGGAGATTATGTCCGTCAATACCGCCTGGAATAACGGCGGTTATTTTGGTGCCGGCCAGACCGTTGGTGTCGCAGACTCCGGGCTTGACCGGGGTTCGACCACGGAGATCCTCGACGACTTCAAAGACGGCACTGGTGGTAGCCGGGTTCTGGCTATCTCCACCGACTGGACCGCTTTGACCGACGGTGAAGATATCAACGGCCACGGCACCCACGTCGCCGGATCCATCCTTGGAAATGGCGTTCTCTCCGGGGCTAACCCTGTCACCCACAGTTACCCAACCTTCTGCTACGCCGGTCTCGCCCCGGAAGCCTCTCTGATCTTCCAGGCCCTGGGCGATCTCTCCCTGCTGCCGGCCGACCTCAACCACCTCTTCGCTCAGGCCTATGGCGGCGGTGCCCGGATTCATAACAACAGCTGGGGGTCTGAGGTCGTGGGGTACTACACCTCGTATAGCGAGGATGTCGATGAGTTCAGCTGGGACAATAAGGATTTTCTTGCGGTCTTTCCCGCCGGGAATGCCGGGATCGACTCCGATGCTGACGGGGTGATCGATCTCTATTCAGTGGCACCCCCGGCCACGGCCAAGAATTGTCTGGCGGTGGGTGCGACCGAGAACAACCGTCCTCCCGGATCATCCCCTAAGCCAGGCCGGCCGCTTACTTACGGCTGGTACTGGCCCGGGGATTATCCTTCCGCCCCGATCAGCGGCGGCTATCTCTCGGACAATCCGGACGGGATGGCCGCCTTCAGTTCCCGGGGCGCCGAACTCTCCGCCCGCTGGAAACCGGAGGTGGTCGCCCCCGGGACTAACATCATCTCCTGCCGGAGCAAGGCGGTGGCCGGGACTGGCGAGGTGCTCTGGGGGAGTGGGGGGCTGACTGGGGCCGAGAAGAATAACTATGTCTTCGCTGGTGGGACCAGTATGTCCACCTCCCTGGTGACCGGATCAGCGACCCTGGTCCGGGAATATTACCAGGACCAGGGATCTGCCAATCCCAGCGCAGCCCTGATCAAGGCGACGCTAATCAACGGGGCCAAAGATATTTCTCCGGGCCAGTATGGGACCGGGCAGTACCGGGAGATCCCCGGCCCGCCTCGGCCCAATAATGTAGCTGGCTGGGGGAGGGTGGATCTCTCCTCGACCATCTTCTCCGGCAGTTCCCCGGAGTTTTCCTATTTCGAGTCCACACCCGGGCTCTCCACCGGTGGGGTTCATAGTTACCCGATCGAGGTGGCTTACTCTCTCGATCCGCTCAGTGTCACCCTCTGCTGGACCGACCATCCTGGTTCCACCCCGGCGGAGGGGGCGTTGGTCAATGACCTCGACCTATCCCTGACCGGACCCGATGGGGCGGTCTATTACCCCAACAACGCTCTGGCCGCCGGCCCCCTTTTTTATGAGAACGGACTGAGGGCAGATGATCTGCACGGTTTCGCCGGGATGATCGAGGCGGTCCGTTTTACCCCCGAGCGTTACCCGGCAACCCTGGAGCGGGGGATGTTCTATCTATCTTCCCGGACGGAGAGCTATTCCAAGACCATTGAATATAGCGTTTATCGCGGGGATGCTTCCGGCCCCGGTGCCCGGCTTGCCTCCGGATCCACCACACTCCAGCAAAAAGGCTGGCATCCTGTCGATCTCTCGGACCACGGAATTACCATTGACTCTGGAGATTTTTACCTGGCCCTGGTCCTCCCCGATGATGATCTGAGTTGGGCCGCCTCAACTACTGGACCGATCGCCGGCCGGAGTTGGGGGAATATGCCGATGCGCGGCTGGACCAAACGTATTACTCACGACTATCTCTTCCGGGCGGTGGTCTCCACTCCAACCCTCTATGATCGGACTAACAACACCGTGGGGATCGATATCGACTATCCCCTCCCGGGGACCTATACTGTCACCGTCAAGGGGTATAATGTTCCTTCCGGACCCCAGCCCTACGCCCTGGTCGCCTCCCGTCCCGATCGGGGGGGGGTAGCCTTCCCCGCGCGTCCGGTGATCGCCTCCGGGGATTACAACGGTGACGGGAGCTCCGACATTGCCCTCTTCCGGCCCATCTCCGGCCTCTGGGCGGTAAGGGATCTGACCCGGATTTTCTTTGGCGGGATGGGTGATATCCCGGCGTCCGGGGACTATAACGGCGATGGGACAACCGATTTCGCTGTCTTTCATCCCGTCACTGGACTCTGGGCGGTGAGGGGCCTGACCCGGGCTTACTTTGGCGGCATTAACGATATCTCTGTCCCCGGTGATTACAATGGCGACGGCCGGACCGATATCGCGATCTTCCGGGAGAGTACCGGCCTCTGGTCGATTCGGGGGCTGACCCGCTTCTATCTTGGAAAGAGCGGCGACCTCCCGGTCCCGGGGGATTACGACAGTTTCCACCCCGGCTGGACCGAGGCCGCGGTCTTCCGTCCCGCCTCTGGTCTTTGGGCGATCCGGAACCTTGATCGGGTTTACTTCGGTGCCCAGGGGGATTGGCCGTTGCTGGCAAACTTCGATATCCTCCCCGGCGACGACGTGGCGGTCTGGCGCGCTTCGTCCGGGTTATGGGCAATTTATGATTTTAACAATTTTTATTACGGTCGGATCGGAGACCAGCCCGTCCCGGCGGATTACACTGGCCAGGACCTGGCTCCGCCGGCGATCTTTCGTCCCACGACCGGACTCTGGGCGATCCGGGGGTTGACCCGGGCCTACTTTGGGCAAAACTACGATATCCCGGTTACCCGGTAAAAATAGCACCGCGGAGACGCGGAGGACGCGGAGAAAAGATTATTGTGTATTATGGTGGCACTGCGAGGAGGCCCGAAATCCTTCCGGCCGACGAAGCAATCTCTTTTTGTGAATGCGAAACAATTCTGGAAGAGAGAAATAGATTGCTTCGTCACTTCGTTCCTCTCAGCGACAAATTCTATGTGATTTGAGGTTTTCGTTCAGACACTACATATTCACAATAACCGTCTTCACATCCCACTAATCTCAAAAAGATCCATCTATTTTTTATTCAGGAAAATTGAAACATTTCTGAATAAAAAAGGAGATACTACGATGAAAACATCTCGGCGACTTATTATGCCATTGGCAATTTTGCTTTTGGCTGTTCTCTCATTCCCCATCCAGGGGGCCGAATACTCTGGCTCTTTCTTTGAATGGACCGGGGGCGGCACCTTCACTAATCGTGTCTATGTATCCCAAGGCGCCACTGTCTCCAATCTCAGTGTCTTGATCAGCAATGCTCAAACCTCTCGGGGATTTGAAAATAACGCAATGATTCTTACCTCTCCACTTGGGACAACCTGCTATCTCTTCAACCAGTCCGTCAACCCGATCTCCGGGACCTCTTTATTTCTTACCCGGTTTATGGATGCTGCTCCCATCCCCATCACTGACGGAGTGCCTCCCTATGCCGGCAGCTTTCAGCCAGAGAACCCCTTTTCCGTTTTTTCCGGGCAATGGATGACCGGTACCTGGTCTCTGTCTGTCTATAACCAGTTGC
>CAYXKT010000088.1:0-4229 GCA_964465735.1 uncultured bacterium | reverse complement strand
TAACCCCGACCCCCACGGTTACCCCACTGTCTTTCTGTCGGGATTATCTTGGTTCGGCTATCGAGTGGTCAGAGATGGGATATATGGTTTCGGAGATTCCGGTGGGTCACCACGGTGATGTCAGCAAAGCGGAAGTGATGGTGAATATCAATTCCTTCGCGGGACTGGATAATCTGGGAGTTTATCTGGTCAGCCCGGAAGAAACATACGTGGGATTATTCGAAGGGGATGATCTTCTGGGCCACGTGATGTATCGGACTGTTTTTGACGACGAGAGTTTGAAAGGGATCAAGACTGGAGTTGCCCCCTATGTGGGCCGTTATGCTCCGGTGAATACTCTAGCGACTGTCAATGGCGAGCCCGGGGCGGGGATCTGGAAGTTATTAGTCTATAACAGTAGCAGCTTGAACATCGGCGAAGTCTCGAGTTGGAAACTCCGGCTCTGCCTGGAGGAGAGCGCGCCGACGCCAACATCCACCCCGTCTCCGACTTCTACCTTGACCCCCACTCCGACCGCGACTCTTCCCCCAACGCCTCGCCCTCCCATTCCCACCCCAAGTTCAGTATGCCCGATTTATCCGGGGAACACTTTTCCAGTGGAGGGCCAGAAAGTATATACGGATGGGAATGAGGTTGTTGCCCCCGAGAAATATGTAGAGAAGGTCACTTTGAGAGTGAATAATTTTCATATAACCCAGGAAGGGGACCTGGATCATATTGGAATGTGGTTGATATCCCCGGACGAGACCGTTGTCGAGCTGTTCCCCAAGCACCAGTTGGGCGAACACGCTCTTTTTGGCACCTGGTTCGATGATAGCGCTCCCCGGGAAATCACCGAGGGGCTTGGCCCTTATCTGGGAAGATGGCGGCCCACCGGCCGCCTCTCCGATTTTTATGGTAAGGCAATTGACGGGATCTGGCAATTAGTTGTCTTCAATGATTTTGTCTGTAAACAAGAACCAGACGCGCCGCCTTGCGAGGATTGGGCTGAGATGTCCGAACGGTGGGAGCTGATGATCTGCCCCCAACCTCCGACCCCAAGTCCCGCTCCGACAACTACAACTCCCACACCTACTCCACCTGGTTACAAAACTCCCACTCCACAGCCGGTTTCCTGTGCCGATTATATCGGAGAATCTTTTACGTTGGAAAATGTGGGCACGGAGACTGGTGAATTAATCATCCCGGCTTATGGCTCAATCTCCAAGTTGACAGTCCGTCTGACTGTTCGATCCTCTGACGATCTGGATAATGTGGGGATTTACTTGAGAGGCCCCGATTCTACCGACGTGCCGCTTTTTGAAAAACACGAACTCAGCGAGCACGCCCTGTATCGGACAATATTTGATGATGCGGCACAAAAATTAATTACCGCCCCGCAGAATGTCTCACCCTACCTTGGTTCGTATAGAACTTCGAAGTACTCCACTAAACCGCTTTCAATATTTAACTCAAAACTTATTAATGGAACCTGGGCTCTAATCGTTTACAATGATCTTGCCTCCAACAAGGTGGAGATCGAGGATTGGATGCTGACAATCTGCAAGGTACCGACCCCGGCCCCCACCACGACCCCCCGGCTTCCCATTACGCCGCCGCCGCCCCCGACTCCGATTGCTGTACTGGACTTTGGCGATTACAACGGGGACGGGACCTCGGATATCGGGGTCTTTCGCCCAGATTCCGGGCTCTGGTCGGTCCGGGGGGTGGGGACCTCATTCTTCGGGCAGCCGGGAGATGTGCCGGCCAGCGGGGATTATGACGGGGACGGGACAGCCGATATGGCTCTTTTTAGACCTTCCGCAACTCTCTGGGCGGTTTACGGTATAACCCGGGTTTACTTCGGCCAGAGCGGAGATACCCCGGTTCCCGGGGATTATACCGGCGACGGTTGGACCGATATTGGGATCTTCCGTTCCACCCCCGGTTTATGGTCGGTCCGGGATATAACCCGAATATATTTCGGGGCGGCCGGAGATATCCCGGTCCCGGGAGATTATACCGGGGATGGCTTTGCCGATCCAGCCGTCTTCCGTCCGAGTGCAGGACTCTGGGCGATCAATGGGGGGGGGCGGATTTACTTCGGCAATCCGGGGGATATCCCACTGGCCCGAGACTTTACCGGAGATGGTACCGCCGATCTTGCCATCTTCCGTGCTTCTTCCGGCCTCTGGGCGATCCGCGGTCTGACCCGATTCTACTTCGGCAGCTCCGGCGACTATCCGGTTGCCGCCGATTTCCTCGGCAATTGGCAAGATTACCCCGGGATTTACCGGAAGTCTTCGGGGTTGTGGGCGGTGCGGGGGGTGACCCGGGTTTATTATGGGGACCCCGGCAATATTCCAATTGCGAGATGAATAAGTTTGAAATTTGAAGTGCCTAAAGCTATGGCTGGGACTGGCAGGAAGTCTGGCTGTGGACAACAAAGAGTTTGTCCGGGAACTGGAGAAACGAACTCGCAAGTTCGCGGTTAAAATAATCAGATTATCAACTGAGTTGTCGAATACACCTTAAGGCCGGGTGGTTAAATATCAGATTACCAGGTTGGGAACTTTTATCGGGGCGAACTATCGGGAGGCCAATAGATCAAGAAGCCGGCGGGACTTTATCAACAAGATTAAGATTTGCGAAAGTGAGGCCAGCGAGACTAAATATTGGCTATAGCTAATTGAGGGGGCGAATTTGTTGCCGCGGGAACGTCTCCAACTCGAGTATAAAGAGTCAGGTGAGCTGTTGGCGATCTTTACTGCAATCGGGAAATCGTTGAAGTCGATAAAGCCAAGGCAACTTTAGGCACTTCAAATTTTAGGCTTATAGGCACTTCTTTATGCGCTTTGATCAATTGTTACATTTGATGGAGGAACGGCAGGCTTCTGACCTTTACTTGAAGTCGGGGCAGCCGCCGGTTCTGCGGGTGGATGGGGGCCTTGTCCGCCTGATCGAGTATCCGGTCCTCGATGAGGATGGGATGTCGGATTTTGTCCGCCACGTTCTCGACGAACAGCAGATGAGGGTCCTGGAGAGCGACCGGGAGATGGATGTGGCCTATTCCCTGGTGGGGGATCTCCGATTCCGAGTCAACATCTTCTTTCAGCAGGGGACTTTGGGGATGGTCTGCCGGCGGATCAAGCGGGAGATTCAGACTTTCGAGGATCTCAATCTGCCGGTGGCGGTCCTGGAAAAACTCTCCCTTGAGCCCCGAGGTTTGATCCTGATCGCGGGAGCCGCCGGGAGCGGGAAGTCAACCACGATGGCGGCGATGATCAATTACATCAACCGGGAGAAGAAGAAGCATATCATTACCATTGAGGACCCGATCGAGTTTACCTACCGGGAAGAACAGAGCCTGATCAACCAGCGGGAGGTGGGCGCCGATACCCGGAGTTTCCAGAGGGCGTTGCGCCATATCATCCGTCAGGCCCCGGACGTGATCGTGATCGGGGAGATGCGGGATCTGGAGACGATGACCAGCGCGGTGATGGCGGCCGAGGTCGGGCACCTGGTAATCAGTTCTCTGCATACTATCAATGTCAGCCAGACTCTGGAGCGGATCATTAATTTTTTCCCGGTTTTCCAGCATCCCCAGATCCGGATGCAGATCGCTTTTGTTCTCCGGGGGATTATCGCCCAGCGGTTGATCTCCCGAAAAGACGGGGGGTCCCGGGTGCCCGCCTGTGAGGTTCTGACCTCCACCCCGACCGCCCGGAAGCAGATAATGGAGGGCAAGACCGAGGATCTGTTCAAGACCATCGAGGCGGGAAAAATTGCCGGGATGCAGACCTT
Source organism: uncultured bacterium (assembly GCA_964465735.1). Taxonomy (GTDB): domain Bacteria; phylum Auribacterota; class Erginobacteria; order Erginobacterales; family Erginobacteraceae; genus Erginobacter. The sequence continues at coordinate 446 of CAYXKT010000088.1, read as the reverse complement.
TAACCAGTCGATCCTTCAGCTTTACCAGTCCGGAAAGATCGGTTACGCTGAGGCGATGGAGAACTCCGACAACCCCGAGCTGCTGGCCCTGGCGGTCAAAGGGATCTATACCGGGGCGGAGACGTTTAGAGTTCAAAGTTAGAAGTTTAAAGTTCTAAGTTCAAAGTTCGAAGTTCAAAGTTATAACTTTCGACCGAGTGCGCGGTGGATAATCAAGAGTTTTCCCGAAACTGGAAAAAAGGACTCGGGCTTTCGCGGTAACAATCATCAAGCTATCAACCAAGCTGCCGAATAATTTCGAAGGTTGGGTGATTAGGAATCAGCTTACCAGGGCGGGAATATCCGTTGGGGCAAATTATCGAGAGGCCAACCGGGCCCGAAGTCGGGCGGACTTTATTAATACCTAAATTGAGCGATTCTATGCGGCGAACTGCACCAATCTTTTG
>CAYXKT010000087.1:0-12168 GCA_964465735.1 uncultured bacterium | reverse complement strand
GGACGCAAAAGATTGGTGCAGTTCGCCGCATAGAATCGCTCAATTTAGGTATTAAGGCATCTTGGGGCGGGGGAGAACCTGGAACATCAGCTCTCCCTCTGAAACCAGGACCCCGTCAACAAAGGCCTCTCCGTGGACTTTCAGCAGCCGGGACCTCATCTTCAAAACGGTCCCCACCAGATCCAGGCGATCGCCGGGGACGACCGGCTTGCGGAAGCGGGCCCGGTCGATGGCCATAAAGTAGGCCAGACTTCCCCGGTCCTCCGGTTTCTGGAGGAGAAGGATCCCCGAGAGTTGGGCCAGGGCCTCGAGTTGTAGGACCCCGGGCATAATCGGGGAACCGGGAAAGTGGCCCTGAAAGAAGGGCTCGTTATAGGTTAGGTTTTTATAGCCGGAGATCCGTTCTCCGGGAATGATCTCGGTCACCCGGTCCACCAGCATAAAGGGGTAGCGATGGGGAAGTGTCTCAAGAATTTCTTGGACTCCGGCGGACGGATCTTTTTGTTCAGGGGAGTTTTTCCGGTTCATTGCAGGTCTCCTTGATTTTCTTGACCAATTCAATATTAATTTGATGGCCCGGCTTGATCGCTATGACCGTTGCCTTCAAGGGCAAGCCGAGCAGGGCGAGGTCGCCGATCAGGTCAAGCATCTTGTGCCGGACACATTCATCTTTGAAGCGCAACCCTCCCCGGCTGAAGATTGCCCCCGGTCCGATAATCACGGTGTTGTCGAGACTGGTTCCCCGGATCAACCCCTGTTTCAGCAGCGGGAGAGCCTCCCGGTAAAAGCCGAAGGTTCGGGCGGGGGCCAGTTGGGTGCTGAAGACTTCCGGAGTGATGGTCAGGTCCTGGAACTGGGCGTCAAGCAACGGGTCCTCAAAGGCGATGGTGCAGGCTATCCGGAACTGGGCGGCGGGGAGGGCGACGATAATACCCAACGGAGACTCGACAGAGACCGGTCGGGATAGCTTTATAAAACGTCGGGGAGTAGAGAGTTCGCGGATCCCGGCGGATTGGACCATTTCCAGAAAGGGTTGGCCGCTTCCGTCACCCATCGGCAGTTCGGGGCCGTTCATCTCCACCACCGCGTTATCGATCTCCAGGCCGGAAAGGACAGCCAGGAGGTGTTCCACCGTCTTCACCCCCCGATCCCCCTCTCCAAGCGAGGTCCCCCGGTTGGTTTGACCGACCACTTCCACCCGGGCCGGGATCTCCAGGCTGCCGGGGAGATCGTTACGGATAAAGACGATACCTCGGTCTGCTGGAGCGGGCTTGATCTCCAGTACGGCGTCAATCCCGGTATGGACGCCGGTCCCCCGGCACTGGGCAGACCGGGCCAGGGTTTTCTGGAGTGAGGTGTTATTGGACGTCATAGTCGTTTCCCGGAGAGGCGCCTGAACGGATTATTCCTTTTCCAGTTCGGCGATGACTCTGTCGGTGATCTCCCGGTCCGGATCCTGGTAAAGCAGCACCTCTTTGCGGATGACATAGGCGTAGCCTTCCCGTCGGGCGACTCTTCCCGCGGCGGCGGAGACCTCCTCAACCAGTTTTGCCTGATGGATCATCGATTTCCGAGAGAGTTCCCTTTCCGCCTTCTCGATCATCGCATTAACCGAGATCTTCTTCTTCAGGATGGCTTCCTGGCGGGCGGCCTTGGCCTGCTCACTCAAGAGCAGCATCTCACCTTCCAACCGCTCAATCTCCGAGATTACTTTCTCCACCTCGGCCTCGTGGGCGGCTTTTTCTTTCTCGAAATCGGCTACCATCTCTTCCGCCCGCTGATAGCCCTGCAAAACCCCGGGCAGATCGATCCAGGCGATCCGGTCCACTCTGGCCGTTACCGCGGCTTGCTCTTGGGCGAATCCCCCGGTCGTGAAGAAAAGAGAAAAAATCGTCAGAAGAGAAAATATTTTCATTGGCAACCTCCCAGATAATTATTTATTGAATTTTGCCGTCACAGGCAACCCTTCGGTTTGGCGGGGAAAATTCCGGTATTTTCCGGATCAGAAAGCGTAACCGATGTTGAAATGGAACCTTCCCCCGGTATCGTTCCAGCCGTCAGTGGTCAGCGGCCAGCCGTAGTCGAGCTTGATCGGGCCGATCGGGAGGTAGAGTCTGAGCCCGAATCCGGCCCCGGAATTGAGAGACTTGAACCAGTCTCCGGAGAAGATCCGGTCTTCCAGTTCCCAGTCCTTATCCGACCAGACATTGCCGACGTCGTAAAAGAAGGCCCCCCTGACCATCTCGATGATCGGGAAGGTGTATTCGACCGAGGCCATCATCATCGAGTCCCCCCCGACCGGTTCGCTGTTGGGCTGTCCGGTCCGGGGGTCTATCCCCTGGGGACCGACTTCCCGGTAGCGGAATCCCCGGATGGTGTTGGCTCCCCCGAGGTAAAACCGCTCATAAGCCGGGACATTCTCAGTGTCGCTGTAGGGCTGGGCGGTGCCGGCCCGGAAACGAAAACCGAGGATATGCCCGGGGAAGATGGAGAGGTAATAGCTGCCGTTGAAGGTAGTCTTAATGAAATCCTTGTCTCCGCCGAGAATGCCCCCCGCAAGCTGGCAGGCCAGGGTGGCCCGCATTCCCCGGTTAGGGACCAGAAAGCTGTCCCGGGTGTCGCGGGTAATCGAGGGGGTAATGCTGCTCACCCAGTTTTTCCCTGCTTCGGATTGGATTGACCAGTCGGCGTAATTATCGACATTGTAGATCTCGATGTTCTCCAGGTTATAGTTCAGGCCGATCTGGGTGAAGGTGGTGAGAAGTCGCCGGAGACGGAGGTTTCCGCCCAACCGCTTTTCGTCATATTCGTTCCAGTACCTGGTCCGGCGGTAGATGTCGATTCCAAAGGAGAGGGGGACCCCGAAAAGCCAGGGTTCGACAAAGCTCATCTCGTAGTTCGACTTGCTCGAGCCGAACTCGGCCCGGATCTTCATCTTCTGGCCGGCACCCATAAAGAGGGGCGGCTTGAAGAGATCGAAATTCCCCTGACCGATCTCGACAAAACCGATGAAGTCATCTTCGGAGCTATAGCCGACTCCGAACATAAACTCTCCGGTTTTCTTTTCCTCCAGCCGGATCACCAGGTCCTTTTTCTCTGGAGCCGAGGTGGGCAGAGGTTCGATGCTGACCTGTTGGAAGAAACCCAGGTTTTCCAGCCGCTGCTGGCTCCGCTGAACCCTGACCCCATTGAAGATCTCCCCGGGCTTGACTAAGAGTTCCCGCCGGATCACCCGGTCACGGGTGATCTGGTTACCGATGATGTCAATCCGATGAATATAGGAGATCCGGTTTTCGCTAATCTGGTAGGTGACGTCGATCCGGCCGGTCTGAGGATTCAGGATCTGTCGGGGGGTGACTGCGACATCGATGTAGCCTCGTTCGTAATAGAAGTCTTTTAAGCTTCCGGCATCCTTCCTCATCGTTTCCGGGGAGTAGGGAAGGGGATCCTTCAGGCTGAGCAGGGGCTCGAGGTCGGCGGCGGAGTAATTGTCGTTCCCCACCACCCGGATCTCTCCGGTGTAGTATCTCTCCCCCTCACTGACGTCGATATTGATAAACAGGCCGACCCCGTCCTCACCGACCTTGACCTCACTGTCCACCACCTTGAAATCCAGGTATCCCTGAGATCGGGCATAGAGAGCGATCCGTTCCAGATCGAGATTGAATTCGTCTTCGGAAAACTTCCCCCGCCGGATGATGGAAAAGAGGGAATGGGGACGGGTGGACATTGCCTTTCGCAGTTCCTTGGCGGTGAGCAGGCTGAGCCCGGAGAGGGAGATTTTCTTGACCCGGACCTGATAGCCTTCTTTGATATTGATGAAGACTTCCGCTTCCCCGGCGGCAGGATTGGTCTTGATCCGGTAATTAATACGGGTCTGGTAGAAGCGATCCTTAACGTAGAGATCGTAGAGCAACTGGATATCCTCGTTGAGCCGGGTCTCGGAGAGGAGGTCGCCAGCGACGGTGAGAATCTCTTTTCGCAGTTTTTTGTCTTTGAAGTGCCGATTGCCTTCGAAATATATTTTTCCCACGATCGGTTTTTCTTCCACAGTGATGACCACCGTCATCTCGTCTTCATCGCTCTCCTCGGCCTCGATCCGTATCGCGGCAAATGGACCCCACTCGTGGAGTCGTTGGAGATCGGCGTTGAGATCTTCCGGGATAAAAGGGTTTCCCGACCGGATCCGGATTCGAGCCAGGACAGCGTCCCGGCTCAGGCGACGGTTACCCTCGACCCGGATTTTGGAGATGGTTTTCTCTCTGGCCCAGGCCTCCGGGGGGATAGTGAGAGCGGCGATTAGGAAAAGCAGGGGGAGGAGCAGTCGCCAGATCAGCCCCGGATCGGGGAAATTATTCTTCGGCTTCAGCATAGTCTTCAAATTTGGTGTATTTCTTGATGAAGGTAAGCTTAATCTCGCCGGTCGGGCCATTTCTCTGCTTGGCGATATTGACATAGACCATATTTTCCAGGCTGGGGTCATCGGCGATCAGATCGGGGTAGGCCCCCGGTCTCACGATCAGGACCACCAGGTCGGCGTCCTGTTCGATCGCCCCCGATTCCCTCAGGTCGGCCAGACGAGGTCGGCGGTCGGGGCGTTCTTCCGGGCCCCGGTTAAGCTGGGAGAGGACCAGGACCGGGATCTCCAGTTCCCGAGCCAGGGACTTTAAGGATCGGGAGATATCGGAGACTTCCTGCTGACGGCTCTCGCTGCGGCCGACCGTGGCCTGAAGCAGTTGGAGATAGTCAATGATCAGAAGTTTGATGTCGTATCGGGCCTTCATATTTCGGGCCCGGGCTCTCAGTTCAAGGTTAGTCGCCCCCGGGAGGTCATCGATATAGATCTCGGCATCGGAGAGGCGTCCGGCGGCGTGGGCCAGCTTGAGCATATCTTTCCCGGAGAGAAAGCCGCGCCGCATCGCCTGGGCGTCCACCCGGGCGTTGGAGCAGAGCATCCGCCGGACCAGCGCTTCCGAGCTCATCTCCAGGCTGAATATCCCCACTGCCTGCTTCTCGACTATTGCCGCGTGCTCGGCGATAGAGAGTGCGAAGGCAGTCTTTCCCATTGAGGGTCTTCCGGCAAGCACGGTCAGTTCGGAGGGCTGCAGACCGCAGGTCATATCGTCAAGATCCTTGAGGCCGGTGGCCAGGCCGGTCACCAGCGAATGGCTTCCATCCCGGGCGTCGATCTCCTCCATTACTTCTTTGACCAGCCGGCGGATCGGGACCATCTGCTGGGTCATTCCCCGCTGGGTGAGCTGGAAAAACTTTTTCTCCACCTCGTCTAAAACTACGGCGGTGTCGGTGGTCTCTCCGTAGCAGCGGTTGACTACGTCAGTGGAGGTGGAGATCAAATCCCTCAGCATAGCCTTTTCCCGGACAATCTTGAGATGAGCGTCAAGGTGGGCGGTGGTAGGGATATACTCTAACAGGGAGACAATATACTCCTCACCGCCGGCGGTTTCCAGGTCTCCCCGCGTCTTCAGCGCGTCAACCAGGGTGATGGCATCGGCTGGGGTCCCCCCGTCATAGAGGGAGACGATGGCATCGTAAACCTTTCGGTGGGAGTTTTGGTAGAAGGATTCGGCGGTAATCTGTTCCATTACCCGGGGAATGGACGCCTGGTCGAGGAGCATCGCTCCCAGAATACTCATCTCCGCTTCCAGGTTGCGGGGTTGGGAACGGATGGGATTTGGCTGAGCTTCCATTTCAGTCGATAGATTACCGCTAAATTTTCGGGGCTCCACCGCCTGGGCCCCTTTTAATTCCACGAATTAACTCGAATTACCCCCCCCTCACCCCCTTTACTTAACCACTAATCTTCGCGAATCTTGGAAAAAAACACTGATCACCGATTACCGCTTACTGCTCACTGCTTATTGCTCACCGCTTACCGTCTCCCCCCCTCACCCCCTTTACTTAACCACTAATCTTCACGAATCTTCGCGAAGAACTTGGATAGTAAGTCGTAATCGGGATCGCTATCGGGATTGGTTCCTCCGCCCCAGCTCAGCTCTATATTTTACCGCTTTGGCCGATTACCGTTCACGCTTACCGCCCACCGCTCACTACTCCTTTACTACCCAGACTTTCACCTGGGCGGTGATCTCGGGACCGGGGCAGACGGCTACGGTGTAGATCCCCAATTTCTTGATCGGTTCTTCCAGTTCTATCTGGTTTTTGGCGATCTCGAACCCTTCCCCGCTCAGGGCCTCGGCAATCATTGCCGCGGTCACTGAACCATAAAGAGTGTCGCCTTCTCCGGCGGCAACCGTGATCGTGCAGGAGGCCTCATTCATCCGGGTGGCCAGTTCTCTGGCCTTGACCAATCTAAGCTCTTCCAGTCTGGTTTTTTTCTTCTTTGACTGTTCGAACAGTTCGATATGGTGCTCGGTGGCCGGGCAGGCTAATCCCCGTGGGAGGAGGAAATTTCGTCCGTACCCGTCGGCGACCTCGAGAATCGTCCCTTCTTCCCCTAATGTGGGGTGGTCTTTAGTCAGGATTACCTTCATTAATGCTTCAACTCCCTTCGTTATCTTTGCCCCGAGCGGGCAAGATTCGCGTTGCAGTTTACGTTCAATCTTCCAGGAAGGGGAGAAGGGCAATAAAGCGGGCCTTTTTGATCTCCCGGCTCAGGGCGCGTTGATGACGGGCGCAGACCCCGGTTATCCGCCGGGAAAGCATCTTGCCTCGATCGGTAACATATTGGCGGAGGGTCTCAACGTCCTTGTAGTCAGCCCGGGGGGTATCTTTTCGGCAGAAGCGGCAGGACTTTTTGACATAAAAAGTCCTTTTCCGCGGGGTCCGGGAACTGGTTTTTCTTCTTGCAGTAGCCATTAGTTTCTCCTTGGATTAAAAAGGTGGCAGTTCATCTCCATCACTATCCGGCTCAAAGGTGTTGGGTTCCGAGGGGAAGTCTACTTCGTAAGGAGCCTTCGAGGGGTTGGGTGCTTTCTCAAATGAGTCTCTCGAGCCCTCGCCCCCGGGCGTGCCAAGAAACTGAACCCGCCGAGCGCGAATCTTGTGTTTGCTCCTTTTTTGCCCGGATTCCCGGTCGGTCCAGGTGTCCAGTTTCAGCGTTCCCTCTACCAGTACCGGTTGTCCTTTCTTCAGGTATTGGCCGCAAGTTTCCGCCTGCCGGGCCCAGACTTCGACGTCGACAAAACAGACATCCTCTTTCTTTTCTCCGTCCTTGGTCCGATAGACCTCGTTAACCGCCAGGCCGAGCCGGGCCACCGCGGTTCCCTGTGGTGTATAGCGAACTTCGGGGTCACGTGTGAGGTTTCCCCCCAAAATGACGGAATTGACGCTGACCATATCACACCTCCTTGGCCGTTCCTCTTCTCCGGGAGAGGGGCCGTTATTAGTTTCCGTCCAGAAGGCCGGTGGATAATCCTCCGGCTGCCGGGCGGGCTGGAATCAATCGTTTGGATCTGATTTGTCGGAGTCTGATTCCTTCTCCGTATTGGCTGGCCGTTCGGCCGATTCATTCCCCGGCTCCGCCGGTTCTTCTTCCAAGGCGATCTCGGGCTGACCTCGGTAACGGAGCATCAGCGTCCGGATAATAGCGGGGTTCAGTTTCAGGTTGTCCCGGAGCAGGACCAGACCTTCCGGAGAGTGGGAGAAATGAGAGAGCAGATATAATCCCTCGTTTTTCTTGTCGATCGGGTAGGCGAGTTTCCTTCGTCCCATCGAACCGATGTCGCTCAGCGATCCTCCCGTATTGACGATCTCTTCCGAGATCATCTTCTGGGCCGGGGCTGTCTCTCCTTCCTCCCAGTTAACGTCAATGATGTTGATCATCTCGTACTGGCTCAATCTGTGGCCTCCTAGTCGATATTGGTTATTTTGCGGTTAAAGATATTCATTGCCTTATCAGTTCCCTCGGTAACGATCGTGTCGATCGCCTCTATTGCCTTACTGACCGCTTGATCATAAAGCGCCGATTCCGATTTTCCCGGTCGGGAAAGGACGTGACCCGTCAGTTCATCAAGTTCTCCGCCCCCGACCCCGATCCGGATCCGGGGAAAATTCCTGGTTCCCAGAGACTGGATAATCGATTCCAAACCGTGGTGGCCGCCGGCTCCTCCGCCTGATCGGATCCGGATTTTCCCCGCCGGCAGATTGACATCATCGGCCACCACTACCAGGTCACCCGCATTCAATCGGTAGTAATCGATAATCGCTCGGGCCGCCCGCCCGCTGAAATTGACAAAAGTGGCGGGCTTGACCAGGATCAATTCTCCCTGGCGGGCCGTCCAGGCCTCAAAGAGGCGCTTTTTTTTCCAGGTACTCTCCGTTGCGGTGGCCAGATGGTCCAGGACACCAAAACCCAGGTTATGCCGGGTCCCCTGGTAGCGTTGCCCTGGGTTGCCCAGACCGACTATGACTCGCAATCCCATCTTTCGTCACGTTAGGGTGGGCAGAAAAGCTTCGGTATAAAGTCGGACTGGAAACGACAGACAGCTAATCAATCTTTTCTTCCTTCTCGTCCGGGGTCTCTTCCTCCTCACCGATGACCTTGGCCTCTTCAGGTTCCTCAGTGGTGGGTTCCATAGCCTCGGCTTCTTCCTCGGTAATCGGGGCGGTGATGGTGAAGATGCTGATATCCGGTTCGGTCAGAACCTCAATCCCTTCGGCGAACTGGATATCTCGGACGTTGATGGTATCACCGATCCGCAGCGCCGAGACATCGACCTCGACTGAGTCCGGCAGATCAGCCGGCAGGCAGTAAACCTCAATTTCCCGGATAATATGTTCCAGGATTCCGCCGTCCTGGATTACCCCGGCCGGCTCTCCGATCGCCTTAACCGGCACGGTGGCGGTCAGCTTTTCATCGAGGGAGATCTGTTGAAAGTCAATGTGCACCAAGGCACCCGAGAAATGGTCGTACTGGATATTCTTGATGATCGCCGAGGGAGTCCGGTCAGCCTCGTCTCCGTCGATCTCGAGGGTGACAATCTGGTTTTCGTGCAGAACTTTGGTTTGCTGGTCCAACCGGGCCTGCTCGAGGGTCAGGGGCATCGCTTCTTCTCCCCCCCCGTAAAGAACAGCGGGAATAAATCCCTGTCGCCGCAGACGCCGGGGGTGGTTACCCCCGATTTGGGAACGTCCCTGAACAAATATTTTGAGCTGGGCCATAATTGGATCTCCTTGAGTTTGTTATATTGTCTCGCCCGGGAATGGGGTGATAAATCAGTTTATTACTTCGGTAGATGGCTGGATATCGTTGATTTTTGGCAGGGGCGGTTCCTCCGAATATTCGAACAAGATGTTGACCGGGGTATCGGAGTGGATCCGCTTGATCGCTTCACCTAAAAGTTCGGCGATCGAGATGGTCTCGATCTTGGCCGATTGGCGGGCTTCCTGGCCTAAGGGTATGGTATCACTGACCCAGAGCATCTTCAGCGGAGAATTGTTGACAGTTTCCACCGCCCGTCCCGGGAGCACGGGATGGGTGACCACGGCGGAAATATCCCTGGCCCCTCTTGTTTTTAAAATCCGGGCGGCACTGGCCAGCGAGCCGCCGGTTGAGATCATATCGTCAACGATCAGAATATCTCTTCCCTCAACTTCGCCGATTATGTTTTGGGCTTCGGTCTGCTCACTATTCAGCCTCCGTTTATCAACGATGGCCAGCGGGCATTTGAAGTCCTGGGCAATATGATTGGCCAGCTTGATCCCCCCGACGTCCGGAGAGACGATTGTCAGTTGCTGGCGGTGGGCGGGGGTGAAGACGTGCTTTAAATGTTTGACCAGAACTGAGGCGGCATAAAGATGATCGACCGGTATGTCGAAGAAGCCCTGGATCTGGGCGGCGTGAAGGTCGATGGTCAACAGGCGGTCCGCTCCAGCGGCGGTGATCAAGTTAGCAATCAGCTTGGCGGTGATCGGAACTCCCGGCCGGTTTTTCCGGTCCTGCCGTCCGTAACCGAAGAAAGGCACCACGGCGGTGATTCTTGCCGCCGAGGACCGGCGGAGGGCATCGGTCATAATCAGCAGTTCCATCAGGTTTTCGTTGGGCGGCGGCGAGGTGCCCTGGATCAAGAAGACATCCGCCCCCCGGACGTGTTCTCGGATTTCCACCATAACCTCGCCTTCGGGAAAGCGCCCGACCAGGGAGTTGCTCAGGTCCGTATTCAGGTAACGCGCGATGGTTCTGGCCAGATCGGGGTTGGAATTACCGGTGAACAGCATCAGTTTGTGATTGATCATCTCTCGACTCCCGTGAAAGGAACTGGGCATTATAACTGCTTTCAGTTTCTGGTTCAGTTGCTGGTTTATTCCACACTCCTACCCAGGGCAGAAACAGCAGAGCGCGAAAAACGTCAGGAGGGTCGTCATCGATCCGTCCGGCGATTCCGGCGGAGAATATACTCCGCCGACGCTGGATGATCGGCAACTGCCCGGCGAGGACTCGAACCTCGAAACTCGGCTCCAAAAGCCGATGTGTTACCATTACACCACCGGGCAATAAATAGGAGCGGATTCAGGTTCGGCTCGTGACGAAACGCTCGGAAGCCTCCTGGGCAAACGAATAAACTCAAAAGTTTTATTTTACTATCCCCCGCCTCGCCCTCTTTACTTATCCATTAATACCACTAATTTACTCTAATTCTCCCCCGCCTCGCCTCCCTTTGGGGGACCACTACGCCTCACCAATCTCCGCGAAAAAATATAATCGCCATCAGTATTTTGCTGTCGGCGCTATGCTCTCTGCGCTCCGCTCACCGAGCACCGATTACCGACTTTGCGAGGCAACCATACTCCAGGCCTCCCCGGAGAGTCAACACAATAGTTGGCTATCTCAGGTCTCGGTCCGACGCCGATGTTCTCGACGCCGTTGTGCTGCTCAGACTCGGTTCCTCCGGTATCCCGGTCGCCGATGCAAGTTCGCAACGGCAATAATTCGCAGCATACCAGACTTGACCTGCAAGATGACCCCGTAGGGAAATCTATTCACGAGACATCGCCGGGTGTTTTTAGACATTATGGACCAGGCGTTCGGATACTCGGAAACCCGTCCGATCGCGTCGTATACTTCTTCCGCGGACTCGAGACCGAGGCCGACCTGACAGTCCTCGTAGTACTCCGCGGCTTCATCGAACTCTGCGTCCGCCCGAGGGGGGAAGTAAAATCTCCCCGGCTGTATTTCCGTCGAATCTTGGCGAAGACATCTTCGCCCGGGATGAGTTCGACTTCGCCGCCGTCGATTTCAGCAACGCGCCGCTCCGCCTCTTCGGCCCAGAAGCGGTTGATGTCAGGACGGGTGGGAAGGTTCAGGCTCTCGAGTATCCGGTCGACGAGACTGATCCTGGCCTCGGCAGGCAGCTTCAGCGCCTCGTCAACCAGGCTGTCTGCTGCAGTTGGCATATCCTCTAATCTCCTTTCCTGATCCAATTGAATCATACGTTGGGGGCTGCGGCAACGAATTTCCCCAATTACAGCAGTCGGGGATCGCCGCTCGGCTCAGGACTTATCTCCGGTTGGCGGCGGTGAGAGAAGATTAGAGGCGACAACGATCCGATAGGTTTCCGGGAAGACGTCGCGGGCCTCGGCGGCCAGTTCTTCCGCCTCCGGTTTCTCCGCCGCCAGGCCGATCACGGTCGGGCCGGAACCGGAGAGGAGGGCGCCGAGCGCCTCCCGCTCGCGGAAGAAATCCAGCAGTTCCCGGATCCGGGGGTAGCGGGGGGCCAGGGTCTCCTGGAAGCGGTTGTAGAGCGCTTGGCCCAGCGCGGCCAGGTCGGATCTTTTCAGGGCGTCGGTCACCCCGGCCAGGTTGGGATGGGGAAGTCCCGGGGGGGCGCTGACGGCGAGTTCCGCGTAGGCCCGGCGGGTGGAGAGGGGAAAGGCGGGGTTGATTACGACGGCGTAAAAGGGCGGAGCCGGGGGGAGCGGCTCGCCTTTCTCCCCCCGTCCCCGCCAGATCGAGGTTCGGGGCTGGAGAAAGAAGGGGACATCCGATCCCAGCTTCGCGGCCAGGGCGGTCAGGTCCGGAAGCGATAATCCCAGGTCCCAGAGGTCGTTGAGTGTCCGCAGCGCGGCGGCGGCGTCGGCCGAGCCGCCGCCCAGGCCGGCGGCGGAGGGGACATTTTTTGCGATCCGGATCGAGACGCCCCCGGCCGTTCCCGCGGTCTCCCGGAGCAGCCGGGCGGCCCGGTAAACGAT
>CAYXKT010000086.1:0-12235 GCA_964465735.1 uncultured bacterium | reverse complement strand
GGCCAGCAAAATCTTAGCACATTTCATCCGCAATAATCGCTCAACTTAGGTTTCATTAATCGGGCCCAGCGCAACTCCTCGATTAAATTTTCTCCCCGAGCGCGGCAATCCGGTCACGGAGCCGGGCGGCCTTTTCGTAGTCTTCAACCGCCACGGCTTTTGCCACTTCCCTCTTCAGACGGGCGATCTCCTGTTCCGGCCTCTCCTCACTGACTTCCAAACCGGCGGATAAAGATTTCTCCTCGGACGACTGGGAAGAAGAACCCTTCACTCCGGACGCCGGAAACTTCCCGGTATGATGGTCCCCCTTATGCAGGGCTTTCAGGAGCGGTTTCAGGTTAGCGGCGAAGCACCGATAGCACTCCCCGCAGCCCAACCGCCCCCCGGACCGGATATCTTTCAGAGTCAAGCCGCAGTGGGGACAGGCCGGGTTTTCATCGCCCTGGGGGTCTCGCTCCGAGGTCAGGCTCCCGATCAGCTCGGCCATCGCGTCGGCGGGGGTGAGGGCGTAACCCTTCTTCCGGGCACAGTCTTCACAGAGATGGTACTCGACCATCTTCCCATCGATGATCTCGGTATAATGAACCGTGACCTCGTTCTTCTGGCAGCTTTCGCAGATCATCTTATTGAGGAGTGGGGAGTGGTTTTCGATTACCGGTTACTGATTACCGACCTCCGTCCCTTCCTCTCGAGTCAACCGGTGGTAGGATTCCATCAGGTCCCGGGTGATCGGTCCCGGCTTGCCGTTACCGATCTGCCGGCCGTCCACCTTGACCACCGGGATGATCTCGGCCGCGGTTCCGGTCAGGAAACACTCGTCGGCGATAAACAGATCGTGCCGGGTCATCACCAGCTGTTTTACCGCCCGGCCTTTTTCCCGAGCCATCTCGATCACCGCATTCCGGGTCACCCCTTCCAGAACCCCCATACTGATCGAGGGCGTGAGGAGCATATCCTTGCGGACGGCGAAGATGTTATCTCCCGCGCATTCCGAGACCATCCCGAAAGAGTTGAGCATTATCGCCTCCTCAACCCCGGCATTGACCGCCTCGATCTTGGCCAGGATGTTATTGAGGTAATTGAGCGACTTGATCCGGGGGTTAATCGCTTCCGGGAGATTTCTCTGGGTTGCCACCGTGGTCACCGCCAGACCCTTCTCATACATCTCGGACGGATAGAGAGCGATCTTGTCAACAATGATAATCACCCCCGGAGTCCCGCAAGTATAAGGGTTGAGTCCCAGATTCCCCACTCCCCGTGTAATCACCAACCGGATGTAGGCATCGGCCAGCTGGTTGCGGCGGACAGTTTCCAGCACCAGCTCTGTCATCTCCGTGACCGGATGGGGGATTTGGAGGTCGATCGCCTTGGCCGATTCGTAGAGCCGCTCCAGGTGCTCATCGAGTCTAAAGATCCGGTTAGCATAAACCCGGATCCCCTCAAAAACCCCATCGCCGTAAAGCAGCCCGTGATCAAATACCGAGATCTGAGCATCTTCTTTTTCGCAGTACCGACCGTTGACATAGATTTGCATAACTTTTACCCCTGATGAACGCGATTATGGCATAAATCGGAGATTATAAATCAGGTTGATCATAACATCAACCTTAATCCTTCCCCATCTTCAAGTGATCGCCCAAGAAAGCCCAACCTGAATTATTCCAGAAAACAATTTCCTGAACAGTTCAGTTAACAACAATCACCGCCGATCCGTCAGTTTTACTGACCGGAGGTGATCTGCCGGCTTAACTGGAACTTTAACTTCGCGATTTAAACTTACAACTTTTCAACTCATTCCAACCCCTCCTCCAAAAGACCGTCGCGGATATGGATGACCCGAGGAGCCCAGTCGGCGACCTGCTGGTCGTGGGAGACCAGGAGCAGGGTCTGGCCGGTCTCAGAGTGAAGCCGGCCGAAAAGCTCGAGCAGTTCCCCGCCGGAACGGGTATCGAGGTTCCCGGTCGGTTCATCGGCCAAAATCAACCCCGGATCATTGGCCAGGGCCCGGGCTATCGCCACCCGCTGCTGTTCACCCCCGGAAAGCTGGGAGGGGTAATGTTCCATCCGCTCGACCATCCCGACCAGATCCAGAAGATGGGCGGCTTTATCCCGCAACCGGTGGGCGAGCCCGGATCCACGGGAGTGGATCCGACAGGGCATCACCACATTCTCCCAGGCCTTGAACTCCGCCAGCAGATAAAAGAACTGGAAGACAAACCCGACCTTCTCGCTCCGGAGGCGGGCCCGGGCCCGCCGGCCAAGTCGGAAGACATCCTCACCGTCCAGATGGACCTGCCCCGAAGTGGGAAGATCGAGTCCACCCAGGATATGGAGCAAGGTACTTTTTCCCGCCCCCGAGGGACCGGCCAGAACGGCGATCTCTCCTTTATCCAATGTCAGGTCGATGCCTTTCAGGATCGGGAGCTGCCGCTTGCCGATCCGGTAAACCCGGGTTACTCCCCGCGCGCGGAGAAAGGCGCCGGGCGAAACATCTTGTTGTTCTGAACTTTTCATAGTTGGGATGTACCGAGCCTTAAAAAAACCAAGGATCAAGAAGAAAAAATATAGAATAAAGAATACAGGATACGGGATTGAGAATATAGCTTGACTCCCGGCATACAGCTCCTACTCATACCTCAAGGCCTGGACCGGCTCCATCCGGGCGGCTCGCCAGGAGGGGTAGAGCGAAGCCAGGATACTGATCAGCAGGGCGCAGCCGGCGATGATCGCCGTCTCCAGCGGGTTGATCCGGGCCGGGATACTTTCGAAATAATAGACATCGGGGGGAAAGACCTCAATCCCGAAATGGGCGGAGATAAAGTCAGCGACGTGATTGATCCGGCCGATCAAAAGCAGTCCGGTCCCGACCCCGATCAGGGTGCCGATGAAGCCGATCAGGAGTCCCTGGATGGTGAAGATTTTTCGGATCATCGCCTCGGTCGCCCCCAGAGCCTTAAAGATCCCGATCGCCCGGGTCTTCTCTTTGACGGAAACGATCAGGGTACTGGCGATATTGAGAGAAGCCACCACGGTAATCAGCATTACAATGAGGAACATCAGGTTCTTCTCCACCTGGATGGCGGCAAAGAGCGGTTTGTTCAGTTCCATCCAGCTCCGCACCTGGTAACGGGGTTGAGGGAGGATCTTCTCGATCTCCAGCTTGGCCGAGTGGGCGTATTCCACATTGTCGATCTTGAGGCTGATCCCATTGACCCCGGACCCAAAACCGAAAAGCTCAGCGGCGGCGGGAAGATTTACGTAAGCCAGTTCCAGGTCATACTGGGCCATCCCCGACTTGAAGATCCCGGCTACGGTAAAACTCTGTCGCCGAGCTCCGGCAGCGCCGGGCAGAAGACCTTCCCCGGGGGAGATCACGATCACCCGATCGCCGATCCGCAGGCCGCAGATCCGGGCGAACTGGGCCCCGATCAAGATCTGGTCTGCGGTCAGATCAAGCGTCCCCTCCTGAAGATAGTGTCCGAGACGGCTGACCTCGACCTCAGCTGCCGGGTCAATCCCCCGGAGGTTGACTCCCAGGGCCCGACTCCGGGTTCTTAAGATAACCTGGCCGCCGATAAAGGGTGCGGCCGCCAGAACCCGGGGGACGGTCTTGACCCGGTCGATCAGCTCCGGGTAATCCTGGAGCAGACCGGAAGAGGTGATAACCACATTACCATAGATCCCCAGAAATTTTTCCTTCAGTTCCCGGTCAAACCCGCTCATCACCGACATCACTACCATCAAAGTCATCACCCCCACCGCCACCCCGGCGATGGAGATGACCGTAATCAGGGAGACAAAAGATTCCTTGCCCCGAAACCGGAGAAAACGCAGACCTGACCAGATAGTGAAGGGGAGCATTAGAGAGCTCTAAGTTGAAAGTTCGCAACACTTTTGCTTTTTAAACACGTCATTGAGATCCGGCAGTTTTATCCGGCTCCTCGCAATCCTAATCATTCTTTGGTCTGAGTTGGGGGAAGAGAATCACGTCCCGGATCGTGGCGGCTCCGGTCAGGATCATCACCAACCGGTCAACCCCGATTCCGGTGCCGCCGGCCGGGGGCATCCCGGCTTCCATCGCCTCGAGAAAATCCTCATCGATCTTCCCGACCTCAGCCCCGGCATCGGGGGGGAGGGACTGCAGCTGCTGCTGGAAACGTTTCCGCTGTTCTAAGGGATCGTTCAGTTCGGAATATCCCGGAGCCAACTCGGTCCCGTTGACTACCAGTTCAAAGACATCCACCACTTCCGGATCGTCTTCCCGGAGGCGGGCCAGGGGAACCAGATGAGCGGGGAATTCCAGGACGAAAGTCGGCTGGATCAGGGACGGTTCTATAGATTTTTCGTAAATCTCGTGCGTAATCTCCATCGGCCCCATCGCCGCGGCTACTTCCAGTCCCCGGCCGGCCGCCTCAGCGGCCATCTCTTCCCGGGAAAGGGAGAACCAATCCTCCCTGCCTAAGAAGCCGCGGACCAGTTCCCGGTAACGGATCCGCTTCCAGGGCGGGGTAAGATCGATAACCGACTCCCCCGAGGTCATCGTCAGGGTACCGATCACCGCCGTGGCCACTTCAGTAACCAGGGACTCGACCAATTCCATCATCGTCCGACAGTCCCCATAAGCCTCGTAGATCTCGAGCATCGTGAATTCCGGGTTATGGCTCCGGGAAAGTCCTTCGTTGCGGAAGTTCCGGTTTAATTCGTAAACCTTCTCAAACCCCCCGATTAATAACCGCTTCAGATAGAGTTCGGGGGCAATCCGAAGGAACATCGGAGTGTGAAGGGCCGCGTAAAAAGTCTCGAACGGCCGGGCGACGGCCCCCCCGGGGATCGGCTGCATCATCGGGGTCTCCACCTCGAGGAACCCGCGCCGATCGAGAAAATTCCGGATTTCCCGGATAATCCGGGATCGGGTCCGGAAAAGTTCCGCCACCTCCCGGTTAGAGATCAGGTCGAGATGACGGCACCGGTAACGGATCTCCCGATCTTTCAGTCCGTGCCACTTCTCCGGCATAGGCAATAGAGCCTTGCTCAGAAGTGTCAACTTGCGGACCACTACGCTGATCTCCCCTTTCCGGGTCGTAAAGAGTTCCCCCTCCGCCCCGACTATGTCTCCGAGGTCAAGACGATCAAGAATCTCGATCCCCTCCTCCTGGAGGTTGTCCCGCCTCAGGTAGAGCTGGATCTTCCCGCTGGAGTCGTGCAGATCGGAAAAGACGGTCTTCCCGTGGACCCGGATCGCCGCCAGGCGCCCGGCCACCGCCACTTTCCGACCTTCAACGTAATTACTCTGGCAATCCGCCGCCACGCTGTCCCGCTGAAAGCGGGTCCCAAAGGGGTTGATCCCCCACTGCGCCAGTTCCCCGGCTTTCTTTATCCGTTGATCTCTTTGTGCTTCCATTATCTTGTTCCCTTAACTCGAATTGCCGCTTGCGCGTTCAGACCGTTTACCGATTACCGGTCACCGACTACTTTTCTTCCCTCACCGACATCCGCAGATACTCCAGAATAAAGGGGTCGATATCTCCATCCATTACCCCCTTGATATCGCCGACCGTCATCCCGGTCCGGTGGTCTTTTACCATCGTGTAGGGCTGAAACACATAGGAGCGGATCTGGCTCCCCCACTCGATTTTTTGCCGATCGTCGTAATGTTTGGCCAGTTCCTCCTCCTGCTCCTCCAGCTTTCGCTGGTGAAGACGAGCTTTTAAAACCTTCATCGCCTGCGACCGGTTCTTATACTGAGAACGCTCATTCTGGCACTGGACCACGATCCCGGTCGGGATATGGGTGATCCGGACGGCGGAGTCGGTGACGTTGACGTGCTGACCCCCGGCACCGGAGGAACGGTAGGTATCAATCCGGATGTCCTTCTCCTCAAGTTCGAACTCAACTTTGTCGTCCAGCTCCGGAATCACGTCCACCGAGACGAAGGAGGTATGCCGGCGCTGATTGGAGTCGAAGGGCGAGATCCTCACCAACCGATGAATCCCCCGTTCCGATTTCAAATAGCCAAAAGCCCAGGGCCCCTTAACCAGCACGAGCAGATGCTTGAGCCCCGCCTCTTCCCCGGAGGTCAGACTGAGGACCTCGGCCGAGTAGCCCTTCTCCTCAAACCAATAACTGTACATCCGCCAGAGCATCTCGGCCCAGTCGCAGGACTCGGTCCCGCCGGCCCCGGACTGAATGGTAAGATAGGCGTTGCTCCGATCTTCCGGCCGAGAGAGCATCGTACTCAGCTCCAGACGATCGAGCCGTCCGACCAGCTGCGCGGTCTCGGCGGCGATCTCCTCCGCCATCTCCTCCTCCTCTTCCTCCTCCTCGGCCAGGGCGGCCAGTTCCTCCAGATCGGTGATCTCACCTTCCAGGCTTAGCCAGGGCTGAACCTGATCCCGGATCTCCTTGGCTTTCTGGACCTGCTCCTGGGCCCGTTCCCGCTGATCCCAGAACCCGGGCCGGGCCATCTGCGCCTCCAGCTTGGTCAGTTTCTCCCGCAGCACGGGCAGGTCAAAGATACCCCCTCATCCGGGTATGTCTGTCCCGGATCTCTTGGAGTTTTTCGTTAATATCCTCAGTCATAATCAATTATCCTTTTTCTTCAGACGGAAAAGTTATGGTTTATCCCCGGCCCCACCCTCATTTACAGTCAGGATAGGAGGATCAACGCGATGGGAGGAGATCGATCTTTTTCTGCGGCTATTGAGATAATCAGGTCGAGGATTGAAGGTGGGAAATACCTGCTCTTCTCTGAAAAATCCCGCGGTCACCCGTTAAACCGATACCGCGACTTCGTCAGCCGGCGCAGGTACTCTATGTTTCATCTGATCGGGCATAATTTGTTCCAAAAATCCCTCCACCTTCACCAATTGACCGGAGCAGTTATTTTTTAGCCTGATTTATCCTCTCAGCCTGTCAAAAACAATCCTACCATCACGTCGAAGCCAAGACGAAGAGTTATCTTGTCATCAGCAGGGGGGAAATACAACAAAAGAAATTCGCCCGGCCAATCTCCCCGGGCCGGGCGGATCTGGTCAACTCCCTTGTTCGTCGCCCATTTGTCCGAGGCTGATCACAAGTGCACCATAATATGCTCTGACATATCCCCGGATGGCACAAAGGCCGCTTCTTTCCCGGAATATCGCCTGACTGGTTTTAACCAACCGGTGACAAGATTGACGGTCAATAAAAAACCCGGACGGGAAAACCCCATCCGGGTGGTAACTACTTGATGTGCTATTAGCAAGAGAGAGAGAGAGAGAGAGAGAGAGAGAGAGAGAGAATTATATTACTTGACATATTCTCCTCCAGTTAAAGACTTTACCACTATATGCCTCCACTCCGGGGATGGCAAGAAATATTTTTGGTTTATTATCCGGGGTTTGGTTCCGACTTGCCAAACGCCGGTAGAAACAAGGGGAGGGCCGCCGTTCGGCTGGAAGAGGTGGACCCGGTCGTCGGGGTGAAGGCGGGCGGATTCGGGGACGTCCCTTATTTCTTCAGGGGATAGGTGGCGAGCATTTCCGGGTTATCGACTTTTTTCCGGACCAGTTCGGCATCGCCGGATAATCTCCGGAATGTCCTGGGAAGTTTGGTTGCCGGGATAGTCTTTAACGTTAGCCCGGATGAGGTTCTGGAGAAATCTTATCGTTCCCTCAAGGCATAAGTCTCCGCCGCTTCCGGATTGTGTACCTGGCTCCTGATCAACTTCCTATCTTTGGCCAGACCCCGATAACCTGCCGCTACCGGGGCGGGGCTGGTGATAATTTCCACTTCCATCTCACCACACCAGGAAAGCCGTTTTTGCCGCGGGAGGTACCTTACCGGGAAGAGATGCAGGTATAGGATGCGGTATCCCCGCTTGTTCTGAAGCGTAACCACTTCATACACCGCGGGAGG
Source organism: uncultured bacterium (assembly GCA_964465735.1). GTDB lineage: Bacteria > Auribacterota > Erginobacteria > Erginobacterales > Erginobacteraceae > Erginobacter. The sequence goes on along the minus strand of CAYXKT010000086.1, from coordinate 4,339 downwards.
ATAGGGCGTATCCAGAGAGTAAACCCAGGGATCGGGAGCGATCCTCTCCGTCTGCCTGGTGAATGATCCCTGGCCCGGCTCAATCAGGTACTCCCCCTCAATCCCCCGCACAGGAGAAGCAACCACATTCGCCCCGGCGAAAGTCCGGCCGGAGGGTAGAAGTATCTTGACCGTCCTGACGGGCAGGACCGGCTTTCCTTCCAGGCCGTATTGGCTTAAACCGGCGATACTTACCCTCGCGTACTCGTCCACACCCGCAATTTCCGGTTCCCGAAAAACGTAATTGAATTTCAGCGTCTCTCCTTGCCCACCTTGAGCCAGGACCTGTACTTGAAGAAACAGCATTATCCCGATAAATCCAGGAATCGTCCCCAAGATCAACTTCTTCCTCATATCCGACCTCCTCCGTGAAGTCACGAGTTGCCGGCCCTGACCAACAATAATACTTTCAGATTATATCGTGCCGGCTCCAAGCAACCGCGATCGTCTCATCTCGCCAGGGGGATGTCTCCCGCCTTCCCGAAATATGTCCGGCTCATCTCCCGGACGGCCCAGAGGCCGCTCTGGACGCGGAAGATTCCGACCGCAGCCGTCCCGCCGCCGGCATAGTCGGCCGGAATCGGCCAGTCCCCCTCCCGGCCGTAATAAACCCTGGTTCTCCCCCGCACGGCCCAGAGCCCGCTTTGTGGCCGATAAACCCCGATCCCCCCGGTCCCGGCCCCGTCATAATCCCCGAAGATCGGCCAGTCGCCCGCCCGGCCAAAGTACCACCTGGTCAGGCCGCGAACCGCCCACAGCCCCACTCCGGGGCGAAAGATCGTCATCACACTTGTTCCATCACCCCGATAGTCCCCCGGAACGGGAATATCCCCCTCCCGGCCGAAATAAGCACTGGTAACCCCCCGGACCATCCAGAGCGAGGCCGGGCCCCTGAACAACCCCGCCTTGGTCGTCCCGTCCCCGCCATAATCCCCGGGCACCGCCTGATCTTCCGCCTCCCCGAAGAGAAATCTGGTCAGGCCGCGAATTGCCCACAGGGCGCCGGACGCCCGGAAGATCCCCGCTTCGGTCGTCCCGTCCCCATCATAGTCCCCACTGACCGAACGGTCTCCGGCCTGACCGTAATAGAACCTCGTTGCCTCCCTAACCGCCCAGAGACCGGATGAGGGCCGGAAGATCGCGATCTCCGAGGTCCCGTCCCCGTCATAGTCCCCGCCGGCGCAATTGCTGAAACTCACCGACGATTCCGGTACAAGGTAAAAATCGACATTATGAACATTCCAGCAAAATAATCGCTTCCAGGCAGAGTCACTGAGATATCCCCCGGCCGAACAGTGTATTTCAATGGGGATTGATAAATCCTCGCAATGTGGCGCATAAATCCGATAATAGCCGGTACTGTCAGTTTCCTCGGATTCATAAAAAATAATATGCCGATACTCGACTGTAGCGCCTTCGATGGGTTCCGAGGTAACGGCATCCCTTACGTATCCGTTGATATCTACAGGGCAAACACTGCATACCGTAGTTGTGGGCGACGGCTCTGGTGATAAAGTTGGCGATGGGGTCGGGGTGGAAGTGACACTTACGGAAGGTTGGGGCGACTGGGTGGTCGAGATCGGGTATGCAACAGCAGAGAATGTGACCATTTCAAGCCGGGATCTCAAATCGGCTTCCTCAGAAACAATCCCCGTCACTCCGTCCGCCGACAGCGTTAGTAAAGAAATGAAGAGAGAAACCACGGTTGGCCCAACCAATACAGTTGCCCTCATCTTGCCTTCCCCCTGTCTGGATTATGGTTTGCCGGACACCGGAAAGTCGACGACACCACCGAAATATACCTGAGTTTGATCTCTTATAACCCACCGGCCATCAGCCGCGTTGAAGCTCGCGATATCCGCGATCCCGTCCCCATCGTAATCCGCCGGCACGGGTATCGAGTAGTATGTCTCGGTATCCCCAACAGTGCAGCTGGTAATGTTCCTTATAATCCAGAGATTAGTGGATGGGCGATAGACGGCCAGTTCTTCGCTGCCATTGCCGGAATAATCTCCGGGGACCGGGAGGTCGGCGGAGGTGCCGAAGTAAACCCGGGTAAGGTCCTTGATCGCCCAGAGTCCGGGGGCGGGCCGGAAGATCGCGATGTCGTCGCTGTCATCCCCATTATAATCCAGGACCAGGGGGATGTCCATATGGTCACCGAATTGAAAAGAACTATAATCCCGTATCGACCAGAGGCCTTCGGAAGGGCGATAGACGGCGACATCGGTTGTCCCGTCCCCGTCATAATCCCCCGGGACAGGCATATCCTTCGATGAATAATACCTAAGTTGAGCGATTATTGCGGATGAAATGTGCTAAGATTTTGCTGGCCGACGGGTTGCGAAAACCGCAGCCATATCCAGGAGATATGGCGAGGATTTTCAATATCCGTTCGGACGCAAAAGATTGGTGCAGTTCGCCGCATAGAATCGCTCAATTTAGGTAATAGTGATATTCATCCTGGGCGCCCGGATGCCCGAAATAAAATTGGCTGATGTTCCTGATCTTCCACAGGGCATTAACCTTGTTGAAAACAGCGATGTCGGTTGTCCCGTCCCCGTCATAATCCCCGCAAACCGGCAGGCATTCCTGATCGCCGAAAGAAACAGTCGTTATCCCCCTGATCGACCACAATCCCTGATTGTTGTTGAAAGTAGCGATATCCGATGTCCCATCCCCGTCAAAATCCCCTCCCCCCAGGATTATCGGATAACGGCTGAACCTGATCCTGACTGCCGGATCCCCGAACAGGTTAAGATAAAAGTGATGCGGCCTCCAGTAGGTAATCCCACCTTGCCCAATATTGTCTTCCTTGGAATCCGCAAAAGCATCCCCTAGGTGGTTATTATATTCCCTAACAAAAGCATCCACTAACTGGGCTCCATAGTAATCTCCACCATTTACATAAGCCGCGCCCACGGAAGCAAAAGCACCGTATTCAATATTGACAATCTCTTCGGTAAAACAATCTCTTTCCCTGGAAAGCGCCTTGTAAAGAGACTCCGTTGTAGCCTTGCTGACGATAATATCTTTTTGCCCATCCCCATCGATATCCCCCACAACAACACTATTGGCCTGCTCCAACCCACCATAGCCTCCTCGATTAGGTATCATCCTACCCATCTGGCTCCCCAAATATACCCCAAAGCCACAGCCTCCCAATTCGTTTGTCTCGGTGGCAATGACATCCAAAAAACCATCGTTATTAAGATCCTCGCACAAAGCGTAGTTCAGGTTGTTTCTCTTCGTGTAAGTCTGGATGCTGAACGAACCGGGAGAGAAAACGCAACTGAGAAAAATCCATAACTCACTGTTAAAACCATCTGTTTGACTGGAAGGAGTCACGTATTCACTGCCTCGACACGAGACGATAATGTCATCCAAGCCATCCTGATTGATGTCTCCCGAGGCAATATACTTGGGTACCGACCCGACGTGAAAGCTCGTATACTCGGAAAAAGACCCATTTCCTCCGCCAAAGAGAAGATAGACCTTGTCGGTATCGGAGGTCACAGCCAAATCTGCGTGGTTATCCCCGGTAAAGTTGCCGGAAACAACCCAACATAGCCCGCTCTTTCCTCAATCTCTTCCCATGGCAACTCCATATCGGTATGACGGCTGAAATTCCCGTTGTTGTTCCGGAACAGGTAAATCCCCATAGAATTGGAAGCGGTGGTGACGGCTAAATCCGCGTCGTTGTCACCGTCGAAATCTATCGAGGCGAGGTGAAACGGAGCCTCCGGCAAGTTAAAAGTCGCCACGTCATAGCTGCCGGCGCCATTACTGTTCATAACCGAGAACGATGATCCACCACTATTGACGGTTGCGAAGTCCCAGTGCTCGTCAGGATTGAAATATTCCTTGATCAACCAAGTCGGGCCAGATATTCCGTGGACGCTGGAAGCAATTGTCTGAAACGGTTGAAATGTGCCGTCTCCATTGCCATAACCCATCTTCAGCGTGTTTTCATTTTGGAATGACGCAACCAGGTCCAGGTGACCATTCGGGAGGGGGTTAAAGTCTCCAATGGCCAATCCATAGGGGTAATCAGTAAATGATGCTAGCCACTTTGCTGGTCCTACTGAGTAATCAGACGAACCGCTTTTGCAGCCCCCCACATTTGCAAAAAAAGGCAGGGCATTTTCTAATGTCCCAAGATTGGGAGAAATCCCCGTAGATGCTGTATGTATGCCCATCCCCGAAAAAATACCAGCGTGAGCCATATCAAATATCATATGATTACAGTGCTGTCCAAAATAAATTGAAATTGCCTTTTTGGACGGATTTTTCACGCTCA
>CAYXKT010000085.1:0-12237 GCA_964465735.1 uncultured bacterium | reverse complement strand
CGTTCGGACGCAAAAGATTGGTGCAGTTCGCCACATAGAATCGCTCAATTTAGGTCTTAAATAGTGCCTGAACGGAATCCTCCAATGACATAGGGTCTGTCAACTAAACGGATTGCTTCGTCGTCCCACCTCGCAATGACCTGATTTCTGGGGGTACCATTCTTTTGATAATCGTAATTTCATCGCCCCCGAGTGAGGGCATCTAATCCGCTCCCTTTTCATCAGCTCAGTACTAAATGACAGTTCTCCCCCAACCTCCATCAACCCTGATCCCGGCAGCAGGCCACCAGATCGGGTTGGGCGATCAGGTCGGTGGATGACCAGGCGTCAATACAGTAACGTTCCATATATTCGTAGGGAAGGTAACCGTAGCCCCCCTCTCCCCAACTTGCCGACCAGGAATTCTTGAACTTGAAGCAACCATCAATATGGTTGAACCCAACCACACAGACAGCGTGTCCCCCCAGAGAGGAGCCTCCGGTTCGAGGAAGGGGAATCTTTCCATCCCGAACTTCAAACCACTCCGGGAATACCTCCACCCCGGCTAAAAAAGGACCGTTCAGGGTCAGGCTATCCTCCATCTCTTCCAGTCCGAAGAGCCGCCCGTAGGTAACGATCCGGAAAGGCGCCGCCTGGGCATCGGCCTGGGGACAGGGCTGGTCTTTTTGATAGGGGCGATAGGGCCAGCAGTCCTCGAGGCAGACCCCCCGGCGGGAGAGAACCTTCATCGCCACCCGGAGATAGGTTCCTTCCTCGTTCGGAATTCCGTCAATCATCTTACAGTGGAAATATAGTTCGCGGGGAGAAAGTTTGATCAGCCGGGAATGTTCGATCAGTTCCTGGTGCTCTTTCATCCCGACTACAGCAGCGAAAGCCACACAGGTCCCCTCGGCGCCCTGGTCCCGGACCGGGGACATCCGGTCGGTGTAATCCACCCGGGCCGGGGTGGTGATCCGAGGCAAAACCACCCGCATCGGCATATCTCTCCGATCAGCCGGATCCTTCAGGCAACCCAATCCGTATCGTCGTTCAGTCATCCCGAACCTCCTGTTCCCGGTTGATCCGCTCCTCTGATATCCCCCAGTCCTCGAAGAGGAAGAGCGCTACCCCGGTTTCCGGAGAGTCCGGACGCCTCTCTAACCGGATAATCGCGCCCCGGATCTCAGTTGACTGCCGGTCGGAAAATTTTATTCTTCCCCGAACCTCCTGGAGGTTGGAGGAGAACAGTTCCGGGCGGTCAGCGATGAATTTTACTCCCCGGGCGGAGATATCCACCACTGCGAACTCCCGTCCCGCAACCGTCAATCGGGGGCGACTCCCCGCCGGATAGTTCACCCGGGCATACCGCCGCCGTTCCCGTCCGTTATGCCCCTGACCAGAGTTCATAGACAGCCCTCTTGAGTGTTCTGCGGTCGAATATACCAGCTCGAGCTCTTTCGATCAATCATCTTTACCGGTCAGTCGGAATACCTTGACGTTGATTTGTCCATCGGGGGCCTGGTAATCAAGACGAGATGGAATCTCGACTCCGCTCCGCTCCAGGAGCGGCACCTGATAGAGGAGTTCTCCTTCCAGTCGGGGATCGATCCCGGGGAACGGTTCCGGCTCCTCTTCGGCCAGCAGGTAAATCTTCGGACCAGCCGGGTGGGAGAGCATCTCCCGGGTCAGCTCCCCCACCGTCTTCCACTGACCCCGGCCTTCTCCGTAGATCGGAAGAACCGGAAGTCCGTAGGCCAGATGGAGCGGGGTGGGGAGCTTATCCACCGCGGCCGAGACCACCACCAGGTCCCCGTCGCCGACCCGGCCGGCCAGCCGGTCAAGAAAAGCCACCGCGGAGCGATACTCCTGATGATTATAGATGTTCCGGCTCTGGCCAACCTCCAACCCGACTAACAGCAAAAAGAGCACCCCCGCCACACACCTTACAGATAGCCGCTCCGAACGGCTTAGACGCCCGAGGAAATAGGCGGCGCAGATGAGTAATCCGGGGATGATCACCACCGCGAACCGCCGGGCGGCCCACATATAATAAGGGGAGATCAACTGCCGCCAGAGAAAAAGGAGGGAGAAGACAAGGGCGATCAGCAGGAATATCCAGACCATCGGTCGCCGGTTTTTCAGCAGGAGCAAAGAGACGCCGGCCAAAGCCAAAATCAGCCCGGGGCGGGTGAGAAACCACCCCAATTCAACCAGGTTGGTCCGGTCCGCGCTGAGACTGGAAGAGAGGGGGCGGAGGAAATACCCGTAAAAGGCCAGGCCGAGCAGCAGACCGACTACCGGCCAGCGGAGCAAAGGATCAGGAAGAGACTTCACCAGCCGACGGCGGAAGCCCGGCCCGGACAGCCGCAAGACGGTCAGGCCGGCGATTATGATTACCACCGGGATAACCCCGGCCGGCCGCAGAAGGTGAAGTTTCTCCAGGGAGAGAAGGGCATATTCTCCTCCATAGAGCAGGTTAGGCAGAAGCGAATAGACTGCCAGAAGCGAAAAAGGCAGCAGGAAGTTACAATCTTTTTTCCGGAATTCGAGAAACCAGCGGCAGTAGAAAAATACCGCCAGGGCCGGGAGGATCAGAAGAGCACTGATATGGGAAAGGAGAAAAAGCCCCAGCAGAACCCCGGCTAATCGGGCGGGGAAACGTTCTCCCCGGCCGAGAAAACGGGCGAGCAAAAAGAGTCCGGCAAAGAGAAGAAACTGGCTGAGCATCTCGGCGGTGGGGAGCCGCGCCTGCCAGACCTGGACCTGATTGACCGCGATCGCCGCGACCGCGATCAGACCCTCAATCTTCCCCCAGAGTTCCCGGACCAGAAGATAGATGGAGATCAGGGAGAAGAGGCCGAGCAGGGGGGTGAGATAAAACCCTCCCGCCAGGCCGGCCGGGAAGTTGGCCGCCGCCAGAAGGACCGGGTAGAGGTGGTAGAACTGGGGGATCAGCCGGGTCCCCTCCGGGCCGAACCGGCGGAAGCCGGGATATTTCTCCGGATAGCCGCCGCTGTGAACCCGGGTGAAAAAACCCCGCTCCCGGGGAGAGAGGAATTCCGGCGAACGATCCTCAACCACGATCTTACCGGTCCGGGCGATATGCGCCCCGGTGGCGACATAGACCCCGGGATCCCAACCGCCGAAGATATATTCGGTGGGGCGAAAATAAAACAGCCCGGCCAGGACCAGGAGCAAAAAAAGAACCAGGGCCGGCAGCTTTCCCCGGACGGAACCCGGCCGACCGGTAAAGAAGGCAGCGAGGCGGACCGGGGCGGGTTTCAGCAGGACCAGGACCAGAAAAGAATACAGCAGAAGAATCGCTCCCACCAGGTGGACTGAAAAGATCCCCAGCTGGGCGATTGCCAGGGCACAGAGAGCGAAGAGCGAGAAACTACCCAGAAAAGCCAGGAAGATAAACTCCGGCCAGTCCCGGACTTCCGCCAACTGCCCCCGACGGAGGGCAATCAGGACAGTAAAACCGCCCGGGATGAGCAAGAGCAACCCCAGCCAAATAAAGCATAATATGGAAAACCAGACGCAAGACATACCAGATGATAGCGGATCGCGGGGAAGAAAATAAAGAAAAATGGTTTTTTTCTTGTCGCGGAGTAATTAAATGTTTAATATGGGATAGCTTGACTGTATCTCTATACGCTCATTAGCGGTTCTTTTTGGCTACTGGAAGTCCCGAAACGCAGAGAATCCTCAGCAAGGAGGCAAGCAATGAAGTCGACAGTCAGAGGCGGATTGATAGTCATCGCGGTGCTGGCAGCGATCGTCCCGGCGTTCGGGGAGAATTACCTGATCAATGAAGACTTCGAAGGTCCGGCCTTTCCTCCCCCGGGCTGGCAGGAGACTCTTACCGTCCTGACTGAATCCACATTCCATTCCCCCACTCACAGCATCTATCTCAACCCCTCCTCGGCCCTGGTCACTCCTCCTCTCTATGGTCCCCAGGATCTTTTCTTCCACTACTGGGTAAACGAAGTCCTGGTCAACCTGGATATTTACTATTCCAACGACGGCAGCAACTGGAACTTTCTCCAGCGGAGCAGCCCCAGCCCCACCTCCTGGTTCGGAGCCGGACCGATCGATATCTCGGCCCTGCCCGCTCCCCTCTTTCTCCAGTTCCGACTCGATCCCTGGTCCAACCCCTCTGACCATATCTTCCTCGACGACATCCGGGTCACTACCTCCGTCCGGGCCAACCCCAGTTCCAACCTGGTCCTGCAAGCCGGCGATTATACCGGTGACGGCAAAACGGATATCGCGATCTTCCGGCCGGCCACCGGCCTCTGGTCGGTCCGGGGCCTGGGTCGGGTCTTCTATGGGGCCCTGGGGGATATCCCGGTCAGCGGCGATTATAACGGCGACGGCATCGCCGACATCGCCATCTTCCGACCCGCCACCGGACTCTGGGCGATCAAGGATATCTCCCGGGTTTACTTCGGCACCGAGGCTGACCTCCCGGTCCCCGGGGACTACACCGGTGACGGCACCTGTAACATCGCCGTCTTCAATCCCGCCAACGGATGCTGGCATATCCAGGGCTGGGGTATCGACTGTTACGGGCAAGAAGGCGATCTCCCGATACCGGGCGACTATGGCGGCGAAGGGTTCGACCGAATCGGCATCTTCCGACCCTCCACCGGACTCTGGGCGATCCGAGGATTGTCCCGGGCCTACTACGGGCAAACCGGCGATTGGCCGGTCCCCGGGATTTACCAGTGGTACGGCGCGAGCAAGCTCGCCGCCGCCTTCAAGACCCAGTTCGCTATCTTCCGACCCGCCAGCGGACTCTGGGCGGTCCGGGGCGGAGCGCGGAATTACTTCGGAACTTTAGAAGACCGCCCGGTAGTTGGCAGTTTCTCGGGATCCATTCTCGACGAAACCGGCATCTTCCGGCCCTCTACCGGACTCTGGGCGATCCGGGGGATTACCCGAACCTACTACGGTGCGGCCGGAGACGTCCCCCTGTCTCGTTAATAACGGCAATCGACCGAAGAACCGGCTGGTCAAAACAGCCGGTTCTTCGGAGGCCGTTACCCTTTGCCGACTTCCCCTTTTGAGTAATCAGAGCGTCTCTTAACTCTCGCCGGCGTCCACTCTCTCGGCGTTAATTTAATTACTTGACAACAAGTCAGATCCGAACGAGCGCCACTATTTGAAATACCGGTTATTCTCTTAAACAGCACTCGTTTAAAATGTTTTCCTCTTATTCTCCCCTTATCATTCAGGGGATAACCCATTGGCCTCGTATACTATAAACAGATTTATGGCGGAACGGATATATTAATTTTCATTTTTCCCTTGACAAGATCTGAAGGGTTATAGATACTGTCCCTATCGTCAATAAAATTATTATTGGCCTTACTCTTCAACCCGAATTGGGAGGAGAAAGATGAGATTAGCCTTAAGTATTCTGACCGCAGCTTTCCTCATTGTTTCCCTGAGTCCCGCGATCCAGGCCGAGACCATTACTGAAGGCTTCGATGATTTTGACATCGGAGTCAAACCCGCGGGCTGGACTTTCTGGAACTTCGGTTCCGAGGCCGCCGATACGGTTAACTTCGGACTGGCTTCTCCCGCGATCCGATTGGAAGAAGACGGTTACTACATCCAGACCCTGGCCTACAACCCGTCCGGGGCGAGCGAGATCAGCTTCTGGCTGGCAGCTCTGGACGCGAACCCCAGCAGTTCCCTCGAGGTCTCCGAATACGATTCCGTCCTGGAGGACTGGACTACGCTGACCGAGATCTTCTCCATCCCGGTGGTCCCCGCTTCCGACACCTACTACCTCTCCTTAAATTCCAGCACCTCTCAGATGGTGGAATTTTACTACAACAAACTCGACAGCGCGAACATCGTGATCGACGACGTGGTGCTCTTTAATGTTATCACCCCGGCTCCGACCCCCGAGCCGACTCCGAAACCTACCCCTGAACCTACCCCTGAACCTACCCCTGAACCAACCCCTGAACCAACCCCCGAGCCGACTCCGGAACCGACTCCGGAACCGACCCCCGAGCCGACTCCGGAAACGACTCCTGAACCACCCGCACCGACACCAGAACCTACTCCTGAGCCAAGCCCTGAACCTACTCCTGAGCCAAGCCCTGAACCTTCTCCCGAATCGACCGCGACTGCGACCCCGACCCCACCGCCGCCCTCACCGACACCGACCAATGGGGGCACTACAACACCGACCGCGACTCCGACTACTACGCCGACCCTGACCCCGACCCCGGTGCCGACACCGCTCTTCCTGGTCCTAAGCTCCACCGACTTCACCGGAGACGGGTTAGCCGATATCGCGATCTTCCGCCCCACCACCGGACTCTGGGCGGTCCGCGGCCTGGGAAGGAGTTACTACGGGACCGTTGGTGATATCCCGGTCTGTGGTGATTACTCCGGCTCCGGCTTTGCCGAGATCGCGATCTTCCGACCTTCCACCGGGCTCTGGTCGATCAAGGATATTACCCGGATTTACTTCGGTACTTCCGCCGACATCCCGGTCCCCGGCGACTATGACGGTGACAGCATCTGTGATATCGCCGTCTTCAACCCTGTAACCGGTCGCTGGAATATCCGGGGGATCGATATCGATTACTTCGGCCAGGCCGGAGACCTCCCCGTTGCGGGAGACTACGGCGGCGAAGGGTTCGATCGAATCGGGATCTTCCGTCCAACCACCGGCCTCTGGGCGATCCGAGACCTGACCCGGGCCTACTACGGGCAAACCGGCGATTCTCCGGTCCCCGGGATTTACCAGTGGTACGGCGGAGATAAGCTGTCCGCTCCGTATAAAACTCAGCTCGCCATCTTCCGGCCCGAAACCGGCCTCTGGGCGGTTCGGGGCGGCCCCCGGAGTTACTTCGGGACAGCAGGGGATATCCCGGCACTGGGCAACTTTGACTCAGAATGGATCGACGATCCGGGTATATTCCGGCCCTCTACCGGACTCTGGGCGATCCAGGGGATTACCCGAGCCTACTACGGTACGGCCGGAGACGTCCCGCTGGCCCGATAACAAACAATAACCAGGCAAAAAGTGAGAGCGGCCCGGCGTTTCAGCGCCGGGCCGCTCTCACTTTGTTTTCCCTTAAATCCTATAGTACTGTCCAGGGAACCGATCAGGCACTCTGCAAAACATCCCCCACCGGGGTCAGTAGTTGACCGCAGTAACGGCATCAAGCTCGAAGCCGGACCGATCATCCCCGCGGAGAGAACCCCGGTAATCGGTATGCCGAACCGGGTTACCGTTCTCACCCCACAGCCAGCGATCGCCGGCAGCAGTGATCCGGAGATATTGGATCCAGGTGAAGGGCCGTCCGGGCAGATCACTGAGGTCGAAGGAATCCCCGCCTGAAACCGCCGGATTGGTCGGATCAGGGTAGCCGTTTCGACTCTCTACCGGGGTGATCCCGGCAAAGCCATAGTCGTAGGCATAGGGGCTGTAGTAGTTAATCCCCTCATCCTCTATATAATCAGGCCGGAAACTAAAGGGGAATTCCCTCCAGTTCTCCCCGTCCTGGCTGACGGCGACGATCGCCGGCCTCATCCATCTCACCGGCTTCGGCAACCGCTCCAGGCGGATCATTGGGACATTGGCAAAGACAGTGAAATCAACCCCCGGGTTGTCAACGACCATATTACCGGTAAATTTCAGGATAATTGTCCCGCCATAAGGGGGACTGGTCCCGCCATCATCATTGCTCCGAGCCTGGAGAAATACCGTCCGCCCGGAAGGGGGGCCGAGGGTGTTGGACCGGTTCTGGGAGGTGGCGGAAAGGGGCTGAAAGTCAACTACTTCGTCGGCATAGGGATCGTTCCCCCCGGAAAGTCTGACCGATCGCGGGGTCAGGGCGATCCGATTGCCCTGATGAATCTTCCCAAAATATCCATCCCGGTTATAAGGGATAACGGCATAATAATACAGCTTTCGGTTTTCCAAGCCCCCGTAATCGACAAAGTTATCCCCTCGACCATTATAGATAACAGTGCCGTCTTCCTCATCCTGAGGATAGCCCTCTGTTTTTCTGAGAATTCGAATCCCGGCAAAATCTTCCCCCGGAGGGTTTCTCCAGGCTAAGCCAACCTTGGAGTCACTGACCGCCCCGATCAATTCACTGATCGCCTCTGCCGGGCCGGAAGGAGTGGGAGTGGGGATCGACCAGGGGGTGGCAGGGGGCCTGCCCGCCGCCGCCACCAGGGGATTGAGGGGGTCGAGAACCTTCAGGGACAATTCGACAATGTCTATCTGGTCATCACGGTCAGCCACCTTCACCCGAAACCGAAATTCCTGCTCACCCTGCCGGAAATAAATATCCGAGACAATCCCCTCGATCAACCCGGGGATACCGGTCAGAGAGAGACCACTGGGCAGATGACCCGAATCCAGACTGAAGAAATAGGGGGGACGCCCCCCGGTCGCCTGGAGCAGATACTGATACTCTTCTCCGGCCACGGCGTCAGGGAGGCTGCCGGTGGTGATGTAAACCAGCTGATGATCGACGATCAGGCTGAACTCCTGGCGGGCGGTTTTGCCGGTCCGATCACTGACCATCACCGTGAAGTTCGCTTTCCCGACCCGTTCCGGAAGGCCGCCGATCTCCCCGCTCTCCGCTTCCAGATAGAGACTGGGGGGAAGATCACCGGCGGAGACGGTCCAGATATACGGTTCTTCTCCCGCGGCGGCCTCCAATTTTACCCCGTAAACCTCGCCCCAGGAGGCGGGGGGGAGACTGCCGGTGACAATCCGCAACCCTCCATATTTCTTCACCCCCATCACCAGCTTGAATTCCCGGATCGCCGCTTCACCTTCCTGATCGGTAACCCGGATGATGAAATCCGACGTCTCCCACTTCCCCGGGACTCCGGAGATTATCCCCCGGTCACGATCTAATTCCAAACCTTCCGGCAGCCGGCCGGCGATCAATTGCCAGGTATAGGGAACCACCCCGCCCCGGGCCCGGAGAGTGAGCAGATAACGCTCGTCCTTGACAGCCGGGGGGAGGGCCGCGGTAACGATCTCGATCTTGCTTTCTCCAACCCGAAGAGTATATTCGCGCTCAGCAAGATCCTCTCCCCGGTCAGCAACGCTGACAAAAAAATCAAAATCGCCTCTCTCCCGGGGGATCCCGAAGATCACTCCGGAATCGCGGCTGAAGCGGATCCCTTCCGGGAGCATCCCCCCCTCCCAATCCCACCAGTAGGGGGGTGCGCCGCCTTCAGCGGCCAGTCGCAGGAGATAATCTCGGCCGAGGAAACCGCCGGGGAGAACCTCAGTAATAATTTTTAGCTTCCCTTCCGGCTCCTCCAGGGATTCTCGAACGAGGAGACGCAGTTTCCTCCGGGTCATCTGCCCGCTTCTCGAAGCCAGTCGGACAGTGAACCGCCACTCGCCGGATTTTTCCGGGATACCGGAGACGATCCCATCGGGGGAAAGATTCAAACCCGGAGGAAGATCCCCCTCCACGACTGTCCAGACGGCCGGGCCTCGAACTCCCCGAGTCTTTAGGGGATGGCGGTATTCATCCCCCACCACCCCCATCGGTAACTGGACAGTCGTGATCGTGAAGACGGGAGGAGTCCGGGCGGCGGCCGGAGTCCCGAAGACCGCAATCGCTTCACCGCCCCCCTGACTGGCTGGATCCGGCTGGGTCTCGCTCTGGTCGTTCCCGACCGATCGGAGACCGAGTTCAGTGCCCGGGAGAATTTCTTCCTCGGGGGGACCGCAGTAAATCAGGTAGAAGAGCCGAGCGCCGGCAACCAGGAAGCCGCAGCCGACAATCAACATCCCGACCCTGATCCACCTGCTGCACATTATTTCACCCCTCCGGTATTGGCTGGCATATAATCACCGGCAAGTCAAAGCTCAACTCCGACTATACAACCCCCCTGCACTGTTGTCATCAATTTCCAGTTAGAAAGTGAACTCCGCCCCCCCGAAGAAACTTCTCCCGGGAGCCGGATAGTAAGCCCGTTCCTCCGGGAAAGAGGCGATCGCGCCCAGTTCCGAGTATTCCCGGTCAAAGATATTCTCCCCCCCGGCAAAAACTCGGATATCTCCAATCCGATAGGAGAGTTTCAGATCCAGGGTAAGATAATCGCCCAGGTAGGAATATCGGTTCTCCTGATCATTGATGAACCGCTGCCGGCCGACATAATTGCCCGCGGCCACCGCCTCCAATCCGGCCAGGGGACTCCAGATGATCTGGAACCGGGCGGTGGTGGAAGGGACCATCGGAACCCGGTTCCTGTCGTATTCACCGCCCCGAAAGTAGGCGGAGAGGACTGTGGCATCGACACCGAGCGACAACTCCGGAGATAGTTGCCAGCGCCAACCGCTCTCCAACCCCCGTCGCCGAGTGCGGTCGTAGTTACGGTTGGAGTAGTTCAGAGGATCGTAGTAAAGCTCGTTTTTCAGGTCCATCTGGAAGATCGAAACCGTCCAGGAAAACCCGGGCAGCAAACGGGTATCGATCCCCAGTTCACAGTTATACCAGGTCTGGGGTGCCAGATCTCGGTTAATCGGCGGAACCGCCCAGATGCTGTAATACTCATCGGTGGAGGGGAAGCGAAAACCGCGGGCAGCGTTGATGAAACAGGAGAACTCCTCGGCGGCCAGCAACGTGAGGCCCGCGCTTCCCGCTTCCCGGCTGACCCGCAAGCTGTCATCAATCTCCGCCGAGGACCAGAAGGGGTCATCTTCCCAGGGGCCAGGACAGGTCCGCGAAGTAAAATCATACCGGGCCCATTCCTTTCTCCAGCCAACGGTCAAGATTAACAGTTCCTCCCAGTTCACCCGGTCCTGGAGAAAGATCCCGAAAGCATCCTTCCCGATATCGGTCCCGCTAACGGTTGCTCCCTGGTAATAATCCCACCCGTAAAAAGACCGGGCATCCTGGCTGGAGTCCGTCCAGTAAAAATCCAGTCCACCGGAAAGACTGTGATCGAGGCCGGCTAAACTCAAATCAAGTTCCGCTCCCGGGTTAAGGCCGAAAGTCTCCAAATTGCGGCGGTCCTGGTAATTGGAACTTTTCAGATCGCTCTCTGTATCCCGCCGGCGAAAGGAGAGATCAAGCCGGAAAGTCGCCGGGCCGAATTCCGCCTGGCCGCGCAGGGCCTGGTACCAGTCTTCCACCTTCATCCGATCGTCGGGATAACGGCTGAAGCGCCGTCCGTATATTTCCAGATCGCTCCCCCGCAAGGCCCCGGGGAGACCGTAGCGGGCCCGATGATAGTGACCGTCCCATTTCAGGTTGATGTTCTCTTCCAGCTGGAAGTCGATCCTCCCCCCGCCGTCGAGCTCCCAGAGATCACTGTTATCCCTCCAGCCGTCCCGGGCCCGGTTGGAGAACTGGAGCGAATAATCGACCATCCCCACCCCTCCCGAGCCGCCAAGGGCGACTCGGCGTTGACCGAAACTTCCCCCGCCAGCCCGCGCCCCCCAGCGGGGTTCTCCCCCCCCGGGTCGGGTGATGATATTGATCACGCCTCCAGCGGCATTGTCTCCATAAAGAACGCTCCCGCTGCCGCGGATAATCTCGATCCGCTCGATCCGGTCCAGCGGCACCTGGCTGAAGTCGGCCCCGCTCAAGTCGGGGGCGTTGGTCCGGCGGCCGTCGATCAGTAACAGGGTATTGACGGCGGCGAACTCGCCAAAGCCGCGGAGATCCACTGTCACGTTGTTGCCGTTGCCGGAGGAGTCCCGAACCACCACCCCCGGGCGGCCCCGGAGCAGATCGGCCGTGGTGGAGCCGACCGCTCGCTCGATCTCACCGCGATCGATCACAGTGACACTGGCCGGGACTTCCCGGAGTTCCGCCTCGGCGCGCAGGGGGGTAACCACGATCTCCGCCATCTCTAAAATTTCCCCGGCCAACAAGTCAGCCGCCATACCGCTGAATACCAGCCCGGCAAAAACCGCCATTGGCAATATCTTCCGCATTTGAATCTCTCGATTTTTCTCGTTGTCCGGTCCTAACATTAACCACAAAGGGCAAAGGGAAAACTATAATAGGGTCGGAACAAAGACCCGAAAACCAGTTCATCGCGAAAAGGGACAACGAAGCAGTCTGTTTATTTTGTGCTGAGATCGCTCCGTCACTTCGTTCTTCGCGATAACAATTTCTATGTGATTTGAGGTTTCCGTTCTGTCGCGTTTCATTTTCAATGAGACGCGACACCGTTCAGACACTATAACCTAAATTGAGCGATTCTATGCGGCGAACTGCACCAATCTTTTGCGTC
>CAYXKT010000084.1:0-12416 GCA_964465735.1 uncultured bacterium | reverse complement strand
GGCGGGCCGCCTGTGCCACCGATTTCTACACAGGCGGGCCGCCTGTGCTACCGATTTCTACACAGGCGGGCCGCCTGTGCCACCGATTTCTACACAGGCGGGCCGCCTGTGCTACCGATCAATACGGCGAAAATCAGCCTGCTGGGGGCGACCTTTACCTCAAAACCGAAGAGATGGAAGAGGCGGACGCTTCTTGAAAGCATTGCCGGACTCCAGGATATTCTGTTGATATTACAGCGGTACCCGGGCAACGGCTGCCTTGCCGTCACCGACTTAGTATAGTATAATGGCGTTTTTTCAACTCGACAAGGAAGGAATCAGGATGAAAATCAAATTAACTGTTTTGCCGGTTTTGCTGACCGTCCTCGCCGGCTGCGCCGCCGTCACCGGGGGAGGGAGGGATTACTCCAGTCCCGCGGCGGCTCTGCTCGGGGAGTGGAAGATGCTCGATGGTTCCGGTGAGATCTCCTTTACCCCTGACGGCAACTATCATTTCATCGATCCCACCGGTTCTCCTGGTCGGGCCGAATATGTGGTCCTGGCCGAGGACAGAGAGAAAAGGACGATTGCCACCTGGATCCGCCTGAAGGAGTTTGAGGGGGTGCCGGTCGAGGAGGAGGTGGAACTTAAGATTGAGGGGCGGTTCTCCCCCAATTATCAGGTGTTTGTTGGAGCGCTTGTCGATGAAGAGGGTCTCCCCACCGGGGAATTCCGGATGAGCAGATAAATTACGGAGGATAACTATGACGGTCAAGACAGTGAAAGCTGAGGTATTGTATTTCCCCTCCGCCGGCCCGGTTCATACCCGGGCAGCAGTGGAGGCGGCCTGCCGGCGGGCGGAGGAGTTGAAGATTAAAGAGATTTTGGTCGCGACCGAGACCGGGGCTAGCGCCCTGACGGTGGCGGATCGGTTCCCGGGGGGGAAGGTGATCGCCGTTACCTATCACTCCGGGGCACGCGGATTGTTCAACGACCCTCTGCCGGAGGCGGCCCGCAAAGAGCTAAAGGCAAAAGGGGTGGCAATCCTCACCTGCAGCCACGCCCTGAGCGGGGCGGAGAAGGCGGCGGTTAAAATCGGTGGCGGCGGACCTCTGGCGGTGGTGGCCGCGACTCTGCGGACATTTGGGCAGGGGACCAAGGTGGCAGTCGAGATCGTCCTGATGGCCGCCGACGCCGGGCTTCTCTCCGGTCGCGACGTGATTGCCCTTGGTGGTTCGGCCAGCGGCGCCGATACCGCCTTAGTGATCGCCCCCGCCCACCAGGGAAAGATGTTCGACCTTCGGGTGAAGGAAGTGATCTGCAAACCGCGGGAGTTCGGTCAGGTCTGAGGAAAAATCATATCTCCCCCGAGCCGCCTCGTTCGATTCCGCTTAGAGAATATTATGCCTTTACTCCATTTCGGCGATCAGCCTTGGAGGCATCGGTCTTCTGTTGAACCGGACTCTGGGCGCCAGGGAGAAGAGTGATCGCCACCACGGTCCTTTCTTTATTATTTTTTCTTAGCCATCGGTGGTATCCTTAACACTTCCTTTGTAACGGATCTTTCGTATTAGGGGATTTGCGGTCGGGATTTAGAGTTTGACAGGTCCGCTCGATCTGCTATATCTTTCCCCTCGCAGGTTTTTTGCGCCCGTAGCTCAGATGGATAGAGCGCTTGCCTCCGGAGCAAGAGGTCGCGCGTTCGAATCGCGCCGGGCGTATTTTGCGGGTTTCTGTGGCCTGACCCTCTGCAGATATCCCGCCGGTCGGTCCCGCCGGCCGGACCGGTATATCTTGGATCTCCTCGATCTACCAATATATTACCTTGCCTTATCTTCCCACGCCGGAGTATAAATTATGCAGAAGGAGACATATCCAATGAGATCAGATGGTCGGAAAGCGGAGGAACTCAGGCCGGTCAGGATTATACCCGGCTACGTGGAGATGCCGGCGGGGTCGGCTCTGGTTGAGTTCGGCAAGACCCGGGTGCTTTGTACCGCGTCGGTTGAGGACCGACTGCCGGCCTGGCTCCATCAGGCGCAGCTTAAAAGTCCCGACAAGAGCGGCTGGATCACCTCTGAGTATTCGATCCTCCCCGGGGCGGGATCTCGCCGGACCCGGAGGGAAGCGACCGTGGGGAAAGCTTCGGGAAGAACCCTGGAGATCCAGCGGTTGATCGGTCGGTCATTTCGGGCGGTGGCCGATCTCTCCGCTTTAGGTCCGCGGACAGTCTGGGTGGACTGCGATGTGATCCAGGCCGACGGGGGTACTCGGACGGCAGCGATCACCGGGGGGTTCGTGGCCCTGTTCGCGGCCTTGCGGGCTTTGAAAGAGGACGGGGCAATCTCCGAGATCCCGATCCGGGAGCATCTGGCGGCGGTCAGTGTCGGGGTTTTTCGGGGGGAAGTGATCCTCGACCTCGACTATCTCGAGGATAGTGACGCTGATGTTGACTGCAACGTGGTGATGACCGAGAACGGAGAACTGGTCGAGGTCCAGGCCACCGGGGAGAAGAAAACTTTCCCCCGGGAACATCTCGAATTGAT
Source organism: uncultured bacterium (assembly GCA_964465735.1). Taxonomy (GTDB): domain Bacteria; phylum Auribacterota; class Erginobacteria; order Erginobacterales; family Erginobacteraceae; genus Erginobacter. The sequence goes on along the minus strand of CAYXKT010000084.1, from coordinate 9,891 downwards.
GCTTGATTACGCCGGTAACGCGATCGGGGAACTGATCGAGCTGCAGAAAGACGCATTGCGAATCGACCAGTCTACCCCAGTCGGGTAAGATGGTTTTCTTCCCTGAACCAGGTTTCTCAAGTCGGGCTAAGGAGCGTGGACAATGGAGATAGTGTTAGCCAGTCATAACCCGGACAAGGTTTCCGAGCTGAATAAACTGCTCGAAAATCTGCGGGTGAAGATTTACTCTCTCGGTGATTTCGAGGTTATTCCCGAAGTGGAAGAAGACGGAGAGACCTTCCAGGAGAACGCTCTGAAGAAAGCTCGAGCGGTTTTCGCGGCGACCGGAAAGCTCGCTATGGCTGATGACTCCGGCCTGGAGGTGGACGCGCTGCAGGGAGCGCCCGGGGTGCGTTCGGCCCGGTTCGGGGGTGAAGGATTGACCGATCACGAGAGGAACCTGAAGCTGCTGAAGTTGCTTGAGGATGTTCAGGATCGGGAAAGGGGGGCGACCTTTCAGTGCTGTCTGGCGATCGTCGGCGCCCAGGGACTGGAGAAGGTGGTCTCCGGCGCCTGCCGGGGATCGATCATTCGTCAACCCCGGGGAGGGAGCGGATTCGGTTATGACCCGATCTTTCTCCCCGCTCAGTATAGCCAGACCTTTGCTGAGCTTTCTCCCGATATCAAGAACAAGATCAGCCATCGCGGCCGGGCCCTGGAGAAAGCCGTCCTCTTCCTGGATGGGTATATCTACTCCGAGACTCATAAAGAGTGATGGAGTGTTGTATTTACCCCAGTACTCCATCACTCCCAAACCCCGGACCGCAGGTTCCAATAATCCTGGCTGAACTGACGGGGCAGTTCTCACACCAAATAACCGCTGACCAAGAATAGTACTGTTCTCCTCTTTGCTTGGTTAAGCCTAATTCCATTTGTCTTCGGCAGGACCAAATCGCTATCGAAGATACCGTAATCCGATCCAGATGGCGATTAACTATGATCTATCTGCTCGCTTTCTTGATGAACATCACCACCGGGATGCTGATCCTCTGTGGTCCGCTCCTGGCCCTGGAAAGATTCGGCGCCGACTCCCTGATGCTTGGTCTGCTTGGTTTCGGCCCGGCGATTGTTTACGCGCTCGGCTGTGCCGCGAGTGGCTTCTGGGTCGATCGGATTGGTTCGGACAAGATCATTACCGCCGCCTGTCTATTTCTCCCGGTTGTCTTTCTTTCGATCTTTTTTGTCTCACGCTACCGTCACCTCCTGCTGCTGGCCCTGGCCGCCGGAGTGGGAACTTCCCTCTTCTGGCCGGCGATGATCCGCTGGTTGGGGGAAGACGACCGGGACGACACTCTCCGCCGGAGAGTGGGTAATTACAACATCGCCTTAATCGGCGGAGTGATGGTTGGTCCCCTGGCGACCGGTTTTCTTTTTCCGATCAACTATCGCTTTCCCTTCCTTTTGGCCGCAGTTCTGGTTATTTCAGTGCTCCTGATCTTTCGCCTGGGGAGAAAGCCGGCCCCGGCCGGTCCCGGCGATGTTTTTGTCGAGCCGGAGGGAGAAGAAGTTCCGGCAAGAGACCGGGCCGGTTTCGATTATATCGGCTGGGCGGCCAACTTCGGGGTCTGGTTCGCCATCGGCTCCGCCCAGGCCCTCTTCCCCGAGCTGGCTGTTAAGCTTGCGCCACCGATCGGAGAGCGTTCGTTGGGGGTGATGATCGCCCTGATCCCGGCCGGGCAGGTGGCGGTTTTTATCCTCCTGCGGCGATGGCAGCGCTGGCATTACAGATATACCCATCTCTTGCTCTTTCAGATGCTGGCCCTGGTTGGCCTGTTGATTCTGGCCGGAAATAACACCCATTTCCTCTTCTTCGCTGGTTTCCTCGGTATCGGTCTGGCCGGGGGGATGACCTATTTCTCCAGTATCTACTACAGCGTCTATCGCCAGGAAAAGAAAGGGAAGAAGGGCGGATTTCACGAGTCTTTCCTCGGCCTGGGGGTTGCTCTCGGCCCCCTGGCCGGTGGTCTGGCCGGCCAGCAAATGGGACTCCGCGCTCCCTACCTGCTGGCCGCCCTGGTTATTGCCGGGAGTCTCCTGATCCAGTTGCTGATCCGGGTATATTTTATCCGGAAGAGGCGGGATGGTGAGAGGCGCGGGGCGGAGATTGTCTTTGCCGAGAGGTTGTGATAAGATGCTCCGAGAGTAAAACATCGGGGAAAATTGTCGATGAAGACGACTTTTGTTTGTCAGGAATGCGGGCACCGGTCTTTGAAGTGGATGGGGAAGTGTCCGGGCTGTGGGGGGTGGAATACCCTGGTCGAGGAGACAGTGGAGCGGGTGAAGAAGGGAGTGAGAGCCCATCCCCGCTGGGAGAAGCAGCAGCCCCAACGGATCAGCGAGATCGTGGCCCAGAGCGATCTTCGGACCGTGACCGGGCTGAAGGAGTTCGACCGGATCCTGGGGGGCGGGGTGGTGGCCGGTTCCCTGGTTTTAGTCGGGGGTGAGCCGGGGATTGGAAAATCGACCATCCTTCTTCAGGTCTCCAACTCACTTTCAGGCTCGGGGAGTACCGTACTCTACGTCAGCGGGGAAGAGTCGGTCCAGCAGACCAAGCTGAGGGCAGAGCGGTTAGGGGCTTCCTCCTCCGGCCTCTATCTGGTCTCGGAGACCAATCTTAACCTGATCCTGGAGTATATCCGCCAGGTCGGTCCGTCCTTGGTGGTGATCGATTCAATCCAGACTGTCTTTCATCCGGAGGTAACCTCAGCCCCGGGGTCGATCTCCCAGGTCCGGGAGTGTGCTGCCCGACTCCTGGTGGCGGCCAAGTCGGAGGGATTCTCCATCTTTTTAGTCGGGCACGTGACCAAGACCGGGGAGATCGCCGGTCCTCGGGTCCTGGAACATATGGTCGATACCGTGCTCTACTTCGAGGGTGACCGCCACCATAGCTACCGGATTCTCCGGGCGGTTAAGAACCGGTTTGGTTCGACTGATGAGATCGGGATCTTCCGGATGTCGGAGGAGGGGTTAAAGGAGGTGAAGAACCCTTCCGAGTTTTTCCTCTCTCAGCGGGAGCCGGGGTTGTCGGGATCGGTGGTCGTTCCCTGTATGGAGGGGAAGCGCCCGATCCTGGTCGAAATTCAAGCTCTGACCGCCTCCACCGGCCTGGCCATCCCCCGGCGCCGGGCGACCGGGATCGACGTCAACCGGGTTTTGATCCTGATGGCGGTTCTGGAGCGTCGGGCCGGTCTGCGGTTGGGGGATAAGGATGTCTTTATCAACGTGGTCGGGGGGGTGAAGATCGCCGAACCGGCCGCCGATCTCGGACTGGCGGCGGCGGTGGCATCTAACCTGCAGAACCGGCCGATCCCCCCGGAGACCGTAATTATGGGCGAGGTCGGTCTGGGCGGTGAGGTGCGGGCGGTGCGGCAGATCGAGCAGCGGCTCAAGGAAGCCGCCAAGCTGGGATTTTCCCGGGCGATTATCCCCGGTGCCGGAGCCGATGAGATCAGGAAGATCCGGGGGTTGGAGATCATCCCCGTCCGGAAGATCCGGCAGGCCCTGTCCGCCGCTTTAGAGGGAAAGTGAGCAGAGTACTGCCAGTGAGATGTCACCAATGAATACCGGGGCGATAATTGTGGCGGCGGGGGAGGGGAGGCGGATGCAGGGGAAGGAGAAACTCTTTCATCCCCTGGGGGGGTATCCTCTGCTGGTCTTGACCTTGAGCGCCTTTCAGCGCCATCCCGATATCGAGTCGATTGTCCTGGTCGGCGGGGAGCGGGTCCGGAATGAATTCGAGGAAAACTGGAAGCAGCGATATAAACTTTCCAGGACCATCGCCGCCGTCGCCGGCGGCCGCCGGCGGCAGGATTCGGTCTATAACGGGCTCCAGGCGTTTCCGGCCCCTCCCGACCTGATTCTGATCCACGACGGGGACCGGCCGTTTGTCTCCGCCTCGATCATCTCCGCGGTTATCCGCAGCGCCGCAGATGGGGGGGCGCTGGCTGCCGTGGCGGTCAAGGATACGGTGAAAAGAGTGGACGAGGAGGGGGTAATCATTGATACTCCCAACCGCAGTGGGCTGAGGCTGGCTCAGACCCCGCAGGGTTTCCTCTATCCGCTGATCCTGTCCGCCCACCAGCGGGCTCTCCGGGAGGGGTGGGAAGTTACCGACGATGCCGCTTTAGCCGAACGGGCCGGGCTTCGGGTCCGGGTGGTGGAAGGGAGCTACGACAATATCAAGATCACGACCCCGGAGGATCTGGCCCTGGCCGAGCTGATCTACTCCCGGCGGAAACAGGAGATTTGAACCTAAATTGAGCGATTCTATGCGGCGAACTGCACCAATCTTTTGCGTCCGAACGGATATTGAAAATCCTCGCCATATCTCCTGGATATGGCTGCGGTTTTCGCAACCCGTCGGCCAGCAAAATCTTAGCACATTTCATCCGCAATAATCGCTCAACTTAGGTTGAACTCAGAGCGCGCCAAGATATTTCCTAACACTTTAGTCTTTTAAAACGTTATTGATTGCCATTGCGATCCGGTTTTTATATCCGGATCCTCGCAATAACAATTGCCGGCTGACAAAACAGTAGAGATTGTTATCGCGCTAAAGTGTTACAGAGTTTTTAATCGGGGGATAGTTTCGAAATGAGACGCGGCAATCTCTCTTTGCGTTCTTGGCGTCTTTGCGGTGCATTTATTTTCCCGGTGAAAGGTATTGAGTTATGAGAGTGGGCATCGGATACGATATTCACCGTTTGGTGGAGGGGCGAAAGCTCATACTGGGCGGGGTGGAGCTGGATTTTGAGCGCGGATTGCTCGGCCACTCCGACGCCGATGTTTTAATCCACGCGGTCGGCGACGCTTTGCTGGGAGCGGCCGGACTGGGAGATATCGGTCGGCATTTCCCCGATACCGACCAGCTTTACCGGGGGATATCCAGTCTGAAGCTGCTGACGGAGATCGGGAACCTGATCGCGGGGAGAGATTACCGGATCGGGAATATTGATGCGGTGGTGATTTTGGAGCGGCCCAAGCTGGCCCCCCGGATTGGCGAGATGGTCGAGAGCCTGTCCCGGGCTCTGAAAATCGAGCCATCTCTGATCAATATCAAGGCGACTACCAACGAGGGAATTGACGCGGTCGGCCGGGGAGAGGCGATTGCCGCCTGGGCGACGGCGGGACTATTATTCGGGGAAAAGGCCGATAACGACCTCGATCCCGACTGTGTCCGGCGTATTTAAAAACCAAGGTGGATAGTGATTAGAATCAGGAACAGAAAGGAAGTCAGCCGATGAACAAGCTGTATGTTTACAATACCCAGGTGAGAAAGAAAGAATTGTTTGAGCCTCTGGAAGAGGGACGGGTGAAGATGTATGTCTGCGGGGTGACGGTTTACGATTACTGCCACCTTGGACACGCCCGGTGCTACGTGGCCTTCGATATAATTCATCGTTACCTGGAATATTCGGGCTATCAGGTGACTTACGTCCAGAACATCACCGATCTTGATGACAAGCTGATCAACCGGGCTCGGGAAGCGGACTCGGAGAAAGATATCAAGAGCCGGGTGGCGGAACTGGCCGGGAAGTTCAAAGAGGCCTATTTCGAGGATATGGACCGGTTGAATATCCGGCGAGCGGATCTCTACCCCCCGGCGACGGAAAATATCGGTCGGATGCAGGAGATGATCTCCGTTTTGATTGAGAAGGGGGTTGCCTATCAGCGGGGAGGTGATGTCTATTTTCAGGTTTCCGCCTTCCCCGGTTACGGGGAGCTTTCCGGCAAGAACCCCGCCGATCTGCGGTCCGGGGCCCGGGTGGCGGTTGACCAGAAGAAGCTGAGTCCGCTCGACTTCGCTCTCTGGAAGGCGGCCGGACCGGGAGAGCCTTCCTGGTCCAGCCCCTGGGGTGAGGGAAGGCCGGGCTGGCATATCGAGTGCAGCGCGATGAGCACCAGTTTCCTGGGCGAGACCTTCGATATTCACGGGGGCGGGCAGGACCTGATCTTCCCTCACCACGAGAATGAGCGGGCTCAGTCGGAGGCTTTCACCGGGAAACCCTTTGTCCGTTATTGGCTCCACAACGGTTTTGTCACCATCAACCAGGAGAAGATGTCGAAGTCTTTGGGCAACGTCTTCAACCTCCGGGACATCTTTCAGAAGTTTCCGCCCCGGGTGGTGAGGTTCTTTCTCCTCGGTCAGCACTACCGTTCTCCCGTTGACTATAGCGAAGAATCCCTGGCTGAAGCCGGGAGGGCCCTGGAGCGGTTGGATAATTGTTACGGACAGGCCCTCCGGGACCTGGGCGATATCTCTTCGGTCCAACCGGACCGTGAGTTAATGGCCGGTTTTGAGGCGGCAATGAACGATGACTTCAATACCGCCTCCGCCCTGGCCGGGGCCTACCAGATCGCGGAAGAGCTTTTCCGCGACTGCGGCAAATCCCAACTCCAGTCCGAGCTTCGGCCCCGACTGGCGGCGATGGCCAAAATCTGTGATGTTCTCGGGGTGCCCCTGATCAACACCAACCACCAGTTTGCCGACTCGGGGGTTGATCTTGATGATTACGCCGCTCTGGGGGAAAAGATTATGGCTTCCGGAAGGCTAACTGAGGCGGACCTCCGGATACTGATCTGTTGTCGGCAGAGCGCCCGGGCCAACCGGGACTGGACCCTCTCCGATCGGATCCGAGATTGTTTGCAGGATCGGGGGGTGGCTTTAAGGGACAAAAAAGGCGAGATCGCTTCGGCGATCTATTATCCGGAACAATTGGATCGAGAGTAGTAAATGGGCGTAGTGTCAAAAGATTATGAAAAATTACGATAAATTTTTTGACAGAACGAAACTTGCAACCAGGAGATATTAATGAAAGGAACATTTATCACTTTTGAAGGGGGCGAGGGGAGTGGGAAGAGCACCCAGGCCCGGTTGCTGACCGGATATCTGCAGCAGAAGGGTTATGATGTGATCTCCACCAGGGAACCAGGCGGGACCGAGATCGGGGACGCTGTCCGGGCGGTCTTGCTCAACCCGGAATTCCAGGAGATGGGAAACGTCACCGAACTGCTGCTCCTGGCCGCCAGTCGGGCTCAGAACGTTCACCAGAGAATCAAACCTGGATTGGAGCGGGGAGCGGTGATAATCTGCGACCGCTTCATCGACAGTACCCTGGCCTATCAGGGCTACGGCCGGAATTTTGACCTCAAGCTTCTCGAAGCCCTTAACCGCCTGGCGACCGGCGGGGTGACTCCGGATCTGACCATTCTGCTCGATCTCCCGGCCGAGGTTGGCCTGAAGCGGGCCAAGGCGCTGGACAAGGGAGAGGCGAAAGACGGAGAGGGCGACCGGATCGAACAGGAGGATATTGACTTTCATCTGCGGTTGAGAAAGGGGTTTCTCGAATTGGCCGAGCGGGAGCCGGATAGGTTCAGAACCCTGGAAGTCGCCGCAGATATTGAGACCACTCAGGGACGAGTGGTGCAAGTCGTAAAAGAGTATTTCCAAAGCCGGAGATAATCCGGTCTCCGCCGTTATGCTCTGGGATAGGATACGAGGTCAGGACAGTCCGGTCGCCTACCTGAAAGAGGTGATCGCCCGGAATCGGGTGGTCAGCGGTTACCTCTTCTCCGGGCCGGATGGGGTGGGCAAATCCCTGGCCGCCTCGGTCTTTGCCGCCGCCCTGAACTGTACGGTGAAACCGGGGGAGGGCTGCGGGGAATGCCCGGACTGCCGGGCGATCGAACGGGGCGGGCACCCCGATGTCCACCGCCTCGCCCCTTCCAGCAAATCGCGGTTGGTTGTGGTCGAGCAGATCCGCGAACTGAGAAGAACAGTTCACCTTTCCGCACGGGGAGATAACTGGAAAGTCTTCCTGATCGAGGATGCCGACCGGATGAACCTGGCCGCCCAGGGCGCTTTTCTAAAGACTCTGGAGGAGCCGCCTCCCCGGACGGCGATGATTTTAATAACTTCTCAGCCGGGAAATCTCTTGCCGACCATCCGGAGCCGTTGTCAGCAGGTCCGGTTTGCCGCTTGGCCCTATTCCTTGAGCGAGCCGTTTTTGCGGGACAAATTGGGTCTCCCCCCTGAAGAGTGTTTTGTTCTTCATTCCATTGCCGGCGGTTGCCCCGGCCGGGCGCTCCGCTTCCACCAAGAAGGCATCTTCAAGACCCGCCGGGCAGTGCTCGGGCCTCTGACCGAGGGGAGGCGTTTTACCGCTTCCGAGGCCGTGAAATTGGCTGATACCTGGCTCGATATCTCCGTCCGGCCGGGGAAAAAACTGGCTGCCGAACTGAAGAAAGAGGCGGCGGAGTGGGGATCCGATTTGAGTTCTCAGGATCGCAAAGAGTGGGAAGCCCGGGATAACGCGCTGGTTGCCGCCGCTGATCAGGCCGGTCTGGACCTGATTTTTCAATTGATCTTCAGCTGGATTCGTGATTTGTTTCTCTGTTCCGTGCTCGGAGATAGCGCTCCCCTGATCAACCGGGATCTGGCGACTCAGGCGGTGGACGCGTCCGGGCAGTTTACTGATTTGGATCTCCGGCGGATGCCGGCCCGGGTCGAAGCCGCCCGCCGTATGGCTATCCGGGCGGCCTCGCGGCCCGCCCGTCGGATAATCCTGGAGGATATGCTGATCAAACTTGGCTTCTGGCCTGGTGAGACCGATCAGAATAATCAGCTTCGGCGCTTGTGACCGGGACAGTGCAGTGGCCATAATGGGCAGTAATCTGGCATTGCGAGGAGAGGCGGCGAAGACATCTGCTTGTTTGACACATTCTATGTGATTTGGAGTTTTCGTTTAGAAGCTAAATAGGTTTAACCGATGAATACTTATGTCTAATTTAGTTCGAATTAAACGTCGGATTTACGGTAAGGACTTTCTCTATCGGAGCGAGGGGATCCCTTTGCGGGTGGGAGATCACTGTATCGTCGAGGTGGAGCGGGGGATTGATTATGGCAAAGTGGTGACACTAAAGCCTGCGACAGAGACGAAAGATCTGAAGAGATCTTCGAGCAAAGTGATCAGGCTGATGACCGAGGCTGATCACCGGACGGTGGAGGAGAACCGTCTGGCCGCCTCCCGGGCATTTATTACCTGCCAGGATAAGGTCAACCAAAAGGGCATTCCGATGAAGCTGGTGGTGGCGGAGTACTCTTTCGATCGGAGCCGGCTGCTTTTCTATTTTACGGCTGAGGGGCGGATTGACTTTCGGGAATTGGTCAAGGAACTGGCTGCTGTCTTCAAGACCCGGATTGAACTCAGACAGATCGGGGTTCGGGATGAATCGAGAATACGGGGGGGGTTAGGGATCTGCGGACGGCAGCTTTGTTGCTGCTCTTTTATCCGTAAATTCGATCCGGTTAATCTCCGGATGGCGAGAAATCAGCGTCAGTCGCTTGATCCGGAGAAGATATCCGGACTTTGCGGACGACTTTTCTGTTGCCTGTGCTATGAGGACGAATTTTATCGCGCCGCCGGTCGCCGCTTTCCCCGGGAGGGCGAACAGGTAACTACCCCCCGGGGAACAGGCCGGGTCATCGAAATGAATTTTATTACTGAATCGGTGGTTGTCGAACTGGAAGAAGATTCGAGGCAGGAATTTCTCCTGGCCGAGATCAAAAAGTCTCGGCCATAAACCGGGATTGATGGTGATGTGGTGTCCAGGTTTTCGGCAGTGACCCCGATGGGGGTTCTGACTGTCTCCATCATAGTTGGTGTCTGAACGAAAACCCCGGAAATCAGATCATCGCGAGGAGGGACGACGAAGCAATCTGTTTATTTTGTGCAGAGATTGTTTTGTCACTTCGGTCCTCGCGATGACTAACTCTATGTGATTTGAGGTTTTAGTTCAGACCTAAATTGAGCGATTCTATGCGGCGAACTGCACCAATCTTTTGCGTCCGAA
>CAYXKT010000083.1:4086-12473 GCA_964465735.1 uncultured bacterium | reverse complement strand
CGTCGGCCGGCAAAATCTCAGCACATTTCATCCGCAATAATCGCTCAACTTAGGTGACATATTTTTTTAAGAGAGTGAGGCGTGAGTCTCATTTAAGGTGAAACGTCGGTCTCATTGAAAATGAAACGCGACACCATACCATCAATTCCATTGGATATATTTTGAATTATGAGCCATTACACGAGTGAGATGAGATTGATTCACCGTAAAATTTGTATTTGACCTGACCGTCACTTTATCTGCCTGGGCAGTTACGCAACGCGATGAAAAGATCAATCGACTTCCGGATCCGGATCCTGGCCGGCATTCTTCTGGCCTGGGGTGGGGTGATCGTGGTTACTCTCTGGTATATGCAGGTGGTGAAGGGTGAGGATTATTCGGAGCGCGCGGTGAGAAACCGGATCCGTCTGGTCCGGATCCCGGCTCCGCGGGGGATTATCCGGGATCGTAACGGCGCGGTTCTGGCCGACAACCGGCCCAGTTTCGATCTGATGGCTACCCCGACCGAGATTGACGATCGGGGCCGCCTCCTGAAGGAACTGAGCCGGATTCTAAAAATTTCCGAAGAGCGACTCTCTGCTCGCCTTGATTCCTTCCGGCATCGTCCCTTTGAGCCGGTCCGGTTGGCGGCCGATATCGGGATCGTCGCCGCCACCGTCTTCAAGGAGAAGAGTCCGGAACTGGCCGGGGTGGAGGTGCAGGTGAACCCGGTTCGGAATTACCCCTATGGTTCTTCAGTGGCTCACCTGCTCGGTTATGTCGGGCAGATCAGTCCTGCCGAATTGGCCAAGTATCGGGATCTCGGCTATCGGGCCTACGATGATATCGGCAAGATGGGGATAGAGGAAGCTTACGACGGATATCTTCAGGGCCGCAGCGGTGTCGAACAGGTTCAGGTCAACGCCCGACTCTATCGGGATCGGGTATTGAGCCGGACCGATCCGGTGGCCGGCAACGAACTTTTCCTCAGTCTGGATATCCGGGCTCAGCTGATCCTCGATGAATTGTTGGCGGGCTGGAAAGGCGCGGCGGTACTCCTCGACCCTCGTTGCGGCGATCTTCTGGCATTGGTCAGTCATCCCTCGTTTGACCCCAACCTCCTTACTCGTCCGGTCCGGAAGTCCGAGGCCGCCGAAGTCTTTTCCCGTCCCGACGCGCCGCTGCTCAACCGGGCGATCTCCGGAGAATACCCCGCCGGTTCTCCCTATAAGCTGGTCCTGGCCCTGGCCGGCCTGGACTCCGGGATCATCACCCCGACGACCCTCTATGACTGCCGGGGGGTATTTGTTCTTGGCCGGAGCTATTTCCGCTGCTGGCGTTTGGAGGGGCACGGGCCGATCAATCTCCAGGATTCGATCAAGCAATCCTGCAATGTCTTCTTTTACCATCTGGGTCTGGAACTGGGGGTGGACCGGATTGAAAAGATCTCCCGGCAGTTGGGATTGGGGGAACATTCCGGGATTGAGATCAAGGGAGAGAGTCCGGGGCTGGTACCCGGAAAGGCCTGGAAAAGGAAACAGTACCAGCGGTCCTGGTATCCGGGGGATACCGTTAATCTCTCAATCGGTCAGGGCTACCTTCTGGTCACCCCGCTCCAGCTGGCCGGTGTGGGGTCGGCGATCGCCGGCCGGGGAGAGCTTTACCGGCCCCGGCTGGTAACAAAGATCATTTCTCCGACTGGAGAGGTGATCAAGGAGGCGGAACCGGTCTTGCGCCAAAAGGTCGATCTCCGGCTCGGGACCTGGGACGAGGTGCTGGCCGGGATGAGGCGGGTGGTTAACGAGGAGAGGGGGACCGGGCGGCTGGCCGCCCATCCCTCGATAGTGATTGCCGGGAAGACCGGAACCGTTCAGGTCGGGTCACCGCCGGATTATGACAAGCACGCCTGGTTCCTGGCTCTGGCCCCGGGGGACCGTCCGGAGCTGGTCCTGGCTTTGCTTCTGGAGGACGCTGATTCGGGGGGTCGGACCGCCGCCCCGTTGGCCGGGGAATTCTTTCAACGCTACTATGCCAAAAGGCCGGAGGCGAGATAGCCTCGGCCTTTTCTTCGCGGATTTAATGAACAAGCTCAAGTATCTTGACTGGATCTTATTCGCCGCCGTCCTGGCTCTGGCCGGACTGGGCGCGACGGTAGTTTACAGCGCTTCCTACCAGTTGCGTCTGCTGACCGGCGTCCCCTATCTCCAGCGGCAATTGATCTGGCTTGGTCTCGGGCTGCTGGTCTTTTTTATCCTCGCCCTGGCCGATTACCGGAAGCTGATCGCCTCCGGCTATTTCCTGGCCGCCGCCACCACCCTGTTTTTGATGGTAATAGTCCTTTTGGGAGAGACTCGTTTTGGTGCCCGCCGCTGGATCCAGATCGGCGGCTTCACCATCCAACCCTCCGAGTTTGCCAAGATAACCCTGATCCTGATGCTGGCCCGTTACCTGACCGGGCGGTCTGACCGCCGGGACCGCTGGTCCTATGTCCTGGTTCCCTGCCTGCTGGCGGCGATCCCCGGGGTCCTGATTTTAAAGCAGCCCGACCTGGGGACCGCGATCATCTTCATCCCGGTCACCATCGGGATGGTCTTCGTCGCCGGAGGGAAGGTCAAACATATTCTGATCCTGGTTTTGATCGTTTTGATCCTGGCCCCCGGGTTCTGGTTCTCCCTCCGGGAATATCAGAAGAATCGGCTGCTGGTCTTTCTCGATCCCGGGCTCGATCCTTCCGGTGCCGGTTACACCATCATCCAATCTAAGATCGCGATCGGCTCGGGTGGGCTCTGGGGCAAGGGGTGGCTGGGAGGAACTCAGAATATGCTCAGTTTTCTCCCCGAGCGCCAGACCGATTTTGTTTTTTCCGTGGTCGCCGAGGAATGGGGGTTTGCCGGTTGCCTGCTGGTGATCTTCCTTTATGGCGTGATCTTTCTCCGCCTCTTCATTATCGGTTGGCGGTGCCGGGAACTGAGCGGGAAAATTCTGGTTATCGGGGGGATATTGGTCCTGGCGGTCCACGCCGGGACCAATATCGGGATGGTGGCCGGTCTTCTTCCCACCACCGGTCTGCCCCTCCCCCTGATCAGCTACGGGGGATCGGTGACCCTGACTATGTTCGCTATCCTGGGACTCTGCCAGAGCGTGCACGTCTATCGGTACTACGCTTAACTACTGACTGAACGGAAAACCTCAAATTATATAGGCCCTGTCAACTGAACCGATGGTTTCGTCGTCCCTCCTCGCCAGGACCGGGTTTTCGAGGTTTTTGTTCAGACCATCACTACTTCCCGCTTGATCATTAATCACTATCGCTATAGGCTGACACTTCGCCCTCGATTTCGCGGGCAATTCTCCATCTTCCCTTACTGCTGACTGGGCTCTTGAAAGCAAAACAGATAAATATAGAAGATCGGTCCATCCGTCGAGAATTCGAAAAGCTTCTCCCGTTTGTCGAGCGGCCGGCCCGTTACATCGGGGGTGAGATCAACGCCGTCCGCCGCCCGCAGGCGGGGATCCGGCTGTTGCTCAGTTATCCTGACCTTTACGAGGTGGGGATGAGCCACCACGGATTGGCCATTCTTTACGATCTTGTCAACCGCTGCCCCGGATACGCGGCGGAACGGGTCTTTGCCCCGGCCCGGGATCTGGAAGCCGCCCTCCGTAAAGCGGGTCTGCCCCTGCCTTCCCTGGAGACTTTCACCCCGGCCGGAGATTTCGATATCTGGGGGTTTTCCCTCCAGGTTGAGCTGACCTATACCAATGTCCTGACGATGCTTGACCTGGCCGGTCTGCCCCTGTTGGCCCAAGACCGGCCCTGGCCCCGCTATCCTCTTCTCCTGGGCGGGGGAGCGGGGACGATGAACCCCGAACCCTTAGCCGACTATTTCGATCTTTTTCTGGTGGGGGACGGGGAGGAGGCGATCAAAGAGATCCTAAAAGCTTATCAGCCCTACCAGAGTCGGAGGGGCGAGGCGGGGCTGGAGAAGAACGAGGTCCTGACGGGTTTGGTCCGCGCTGTTCCCGGTCTCTACGCTCCGGCCCTTTACGGTCCGGGACCGACTTCGGAGTCCGGGGCGGGGAGACTGGTTCCTCGGGGGCCCGGTATCCCGGAGCGGATCGAGCGCCGGGTGCTGAGGAACCTTGACTCATCCCGGGTGCAGCGACCACTGATCCCGGTGACCGAGATAGTCCACGATCGGGGAGTGGTCGAGATAATGCGGGGCTGCGGTCGCGGTTGCCGCTTCTGTCAGGCCGGCTGGACCGGCCGCCCGGTCCGGGAGAAAAGCTCGGAAGTGGTCCGGGAGCAGGCCTTGAGCCTCTGCCGGGATTGGGGCTACGAGGAGGTCTCCCTCCTCTCTCTCTCCAGTGGCGATTACCGGAAGATCGAAGAGCTTTTACAGACTCTCTCCCCGGTCCTGGCTCTCCGTTCGGCCCATCTTGCTCTGCCCTCGCTCAACGTCGCTACCGTCAGCGCGGAGATGTTAGCAGAGCTGAGAAGGATTCAGAAGACCGGGATTACTCTGGCCCCGGAGGCGGGCAGTCTCCGTCTCCAGAAGGTGATCGGGAAGATACTCGACCCCGAACGACTCTGGGAGATCGGCCGGCAGCTTCACCGTCTGGGCTGGCGCCTGCTCAAACTTTATTTTATGATCGGGCTCCCCACCGAGACCGACGAGGATATCCGAGCCCTGACCGGACTGATCAACCGGATGGCGGGGTGGGGGGGGAAGCTGAATGTCACCATCTCGAATTTTGTCCCCCGTCCGCAAACCCCGTTTCAGTGGGAGGCGATGGCCGACTCGGCGGAGATCATCCGCCGCCAGACCCTGATCCGCCAGGCGGTCTCTTCCAGAAAAGTCCAGCTTAAGTTCCGCTCCCCGACCGTCAGCCGTCTGGAGGGAGCGATTGCCCGGGGCGACCGACGCCTCGGAGAGGTGATCCGGGCCGCCTGGGAGGATGGCTGCCGTTTCGACGGCTGGCGGGAAAGTTTTTTCCCGGAAAAATGGGACCGGGCTTTTGCCGCCGTTGGGCTGACGATGGAAGATTATCTGAAACCGGGAGCCGGTTTTGAGGCTCGCCTGCCCTGGGAACATATCAAGACCGGGGTAGCTAAAGATCTTCTGGTTCGAGAGGCAAAGCGGGCCCGGGGAGATTGATAGCGGCCCCGGTATCGTGATTACCGTCGGGATCGATTCTCCTCTAAAGGGTTGATAGCGATCCCGGCCGGGTCCGCCGTGGTATTAACGGAGTCGGATAGCGATCGGACTGAGATTTATCCAATGACTGAGAAGGCAGGAAAAAACCATACTGATGATCGAGGATCGGAGGGGTCCAAACTCCGTCTGACCTACTCCAAGACCGGGTTGATTCGGTTTATCTCCCACCGGGACCTGATGCGTGTCTTATTCCGGGCTTTTTCCCGGGCCGGTCTCCCGGTCGCCTACTCCAGGGGATTCAGCCCCCACCCGGTAGTCTCGTTCTGTCCGCCCCTCAAGGTCGGGATGGAGGGGTTGAACGAGTTGCTCGATCTCAGTCTGGCCCGACCCCTGGGGGAAACCTCTCCAATGAGGCTTTTGAATCCTCACCTCCCGGAAGGGATCGAGATCCGGGGCTCCCACCTCCTGCTCGATGGTTCTCCCTCTCTGCACGCTCGGCTGAAAGCGGTCGAATATCGAGTGGATTTAAAAGAACCGGTAGTGGTCAGTCAGGAAGCGGTGGATAGATTTCTTGGCGCGGCTGAAGTCATTTCGACCCGATTGCGGAAGGGGCAAGAGGAGAAGATCGATGCCCGGGCGGGGGTGGTTGAACTGCTTCGGGAAGGGGATAAGGGTTTGAAGATGGTGCTGTCTCTAAAAGATATAGGACGTCCCTACCCGGTTCTGACCGCTCTCTCCGGTGTCGATCCCGGACTCCTGCCCGGCTTGCTCTGGCAGCGGTTGAGATTTTTGCCCTGAATAAACGTATTGCTTATTCACCAAATTCAGCTATAGTATCAATCTTTATTCAACCAGAACATTGAACCAGGGCGAAGCCGGACCGGGGCCATTATATCCACTCCCCACTCTCCATCCCTCACTTCCCAGAAGATATATTATGACTAAGGAAATGATTATTAATTGCAGCTCGGGAGAAAACCGAGTCGCCGTCCTCTCCGAGGGCAAACTTGAACAGTTTTTCCTCGAACGGGGAGATGAGCAGCGGCCGTTGGGTAATATCTATATCGGCCGAGTTAGTACGATCCTCCCCGGACTTGATGCGGCCTTTGTTGACGTCGGTCTGAAGAAAGAAGGTTTCCTGCCGATGCGGGAAACCGCGGAATCTTCCTCTCTCTGGGAGGAGTACGGTGACGATGAGGAAAACGGCGGGACCGGCAGCACCCTGCCTCCAAAAGAGGGGGGCAAGAAAG
Organism: uncultured bacterium; assembly: GCA_964465735.1. Lineage (GTDB taxonomy): Bacteria > Auribacterota > Erginobacteria > Erginobacterales > Erginobacteraceae > Erginobacter. The sequence continues at coordinate 6,088 of CAYXKT010000083.1, read as the reverse complement.
GTCCAAAAGGGGGGGGCAAGAAAGAGAAATCCAGAAACCCCCGTTCGGGTTCGGTCCGCACCATCCAGCAACTGCTCCGGAAGGGTCAGGAAATTATGGTCCAGGTAGTCAAGGAGCCGCTGGGCGGCAAAGGCCCCCGGCTGACCACCCAGATCAGCCTCCCGGGACATTACTTGGTGCTCACCCCCCAGGAACGGAGAATCGGGGTCTCCCGCAAGATCTCCGATCCCACTCACCGGCGGCGTCTGCGAAAGCTTCTCCAGGATATTATCGGGAAGGAGGAGGTGGGGGTGATTGTTCGGACCGCCGCCTTGCCGGCCGCCGACCGTGATCTGAAAAAGGATCTGCAATACTTGCTCAATCAGTGGAAGACGATCAAGAAAGGGGCGAAGAAAGCCGCCCCTGTCCTTCTGCACGAGGAGATGGGACTGGTGATGAAGGCTGTCCGGGAATCCCTGCTTACCGACGTCAATCAGATTGTCGTGGATTCCCGGACCGAGTTCAAGAAACTCAACCGACTGCTCTCCACCTTTGATTCCCAGGCCCAGGAAAAGCTGATTTACTACCGGGGCCGCAAGCCGCTCTTTGAGAAATATAACCTCGAAGCGGAGGTGGAGAAACTCTTCCAGCCCAAAATCTGGCTGAAGTGCGGCGGCTTTCTGGTCTTCAACCAGACTGAAGCCCTGGTGGCGGTTGATGTCAACTCGGGACGGCATAAGAACCGTAAGGGGCAGGAAGAGACCGCCCTGAAATCAAATATGGAGGCGGCCGAGGAAGTGGCCACCCAGCTGAGGCTGCGCAATGTCGGGGGGATTATTGTCATCGACTTCATCGATATGGCCTCGCGCAAGTATCAAAAGCAGGTGATGAATACCCTGTTGCAGGAACTGAAGAAGGACAAGGCCCGGAGCAAGGTTCTCCCCTTCTCCGAGTTCGGCCTGATCCAACTGACCCGGCAGCGCGAGGAAGACAGTTTTCTCAATAAGGTCTATGAACCCTGTCCTTACTGCCGTGGTTTGGGTGTGGTCAAGTCGCTCTTCAGTCTCGGGCTGGAGGTTGAACGGAAGCTGCGGTCAGGGATGTACAAGTACCAGAAGATCAAGCGGTTCCGGATCGAAGCCTCGCCCCACCTGGCTCGCTACCTCCTGGAAGAAGGCTGGGACGGGCTGCGCCGCTTCGCCCGCCGTCGGGGGATCAGGATCAGTATCATTGACAACCCGGAACTCGGTTTCCAGGAATATATCGTCTGGGCACTCTCGTCCACCGGCCGGGAGCAAGTTTAGGGAAAAAGAAGTCAGGAGTTGGCAGTCAGGAGCCGGGAGCCGGGAGTCAAGGTGAATTCTGAATCCTGTATTCTCTCTGTTGCCTTCTGTCTTCTATATTCCTGACCTGATTTTCGTTGACAGGATGGCTACTCTCGCTTAAATTGACCAAAAAAATGGAGAAAGCACGATGAACTTTGCCGTAGTAAAAATCGCCGGAAAGCAATTTCTGGCCCGGAAAGGTGATATAATCGAGACCGCGAAAATATCGGGAGCCCCGGGAGAGAAGGTGGATTTCCCCTCCGTTCTCCTGTATTGGGATGGAGAAAAGATCTCGGTCGGCCGGCCCTATCTCGATGGGTATGCCGTCGAAGGTCGGATAGTGGAATTTGACCGGTCTCCCAAGATTATTGTTTACAAGTACAAGAGGAGGAAAGACTCCCACCGGAAGATCGGTCACCGTCAGGATCTGACCCGGGTGGAGATCGAGGGGATCAGGACCCCGGCGGGGCCGGCCGAGGATTCGACCCCACTGCCGGTCGCTAAGAAAAAGGCCGGGGAGAAAAAGCCCCCGGCGGAGAAAAAACCAGCCGCTACAAAGACCCCCGCGGCCGAGAAGAAACCCGCGGCCGAGAAGAAACCCGCGGCTGAGAAGAAACCCGCGGCCGAGAAGAAACCCGCGGCTGAGAAGAAACCCGCGGCTGAGAAGAAACCCGCGGCTGAGAAGAAAACATCCGCTC
>CAYXKT010000083.1:0-3986 GCA_964465735.1 uncultured bacterium | reverse complement strand
GAGAAGAAACCCGCGGCTGAGAAGAAACCCGCGGCTGAGAAGAAAACATCCGCTCCAGCCGGCCAGACGCCGGTAGTCCCGGCCGAATAACCGGGTTGGGGCAATCAAGATATTTGGGTCATCCCCTTTAGGGATCAGACCAAAGAGGAGAAAGAAATGGCACATAAAGCAGGACAGGGCAGTTCCCGAAACGGGAGAGACAGCCATTCTCAGCGACTGGGTTTGAAGAGAAATTCCGGTCAGTTTGTCCGGGGAGGAAGTATTATTGTCCGTCAGCGGGGCACCAAGGTGCTTCCCGGCCGGAATGTGGGCCGGGGTCGCGACGATACTCTCTTTTCCCTGATTGATGGCGTGGTCAGTTTCGATAACCGAGGCCGGAAGAAACAGGTCTCGGTCCTCCCGGCAGTTGGTTCCTGATCGCATCCGTTTGAAAAACTCCTTTATCGATAGAATACGGATCACGGCGGTTGCCGGACAGGGAGGCAATGGCTGTATCAGCTTTCGGCGTGAGAAGTATGTGCCTCGCGGCGGACCTGATGGGGGGCGGGGAGGAAAGGGGGGGGATGTAGCTATCGAGGCCTCGGAACAGGTTGGGGGTTTAAAGGCCTTTTACTATCAGCCGCTGTTGCGAGCCGGATCCGGCGGCCACGGACGGGGCAAGAAGCTGACCGGCCGGGATGGCGCGGATCTGGTCCGTACGGTACCCCTGGGAACGGTGATCCGGAAGGCTGCCGGCGGCGAGATCGTGGCTGATCTGGTGAAGGCGGGGGAGCGGGTGATCTTAGCCCGGGGCGGCCAGGGAGGCAAGGGTAACGCCAGTTTTGCCACTTCGACCGATCGCGCCCCCCGGATCTCCCAACCGGGCCAACCCGGAGAAGAGGGGGAGTTCGAGCTGGAATTAAAGATCCTGGCCGATGTCGGCCTGGTCGGCTACCCCAATGCCGGAAAGTCAACCCTGATCTCCCGGATCTCCCGCGCCCGTCCCCGGGTCGCAGCTTACCCCTTTACTACCCTCTCTCCTCATCCGGGGATGGTGGAAGATCCGGCGGGGGAACGGCCCCCGATTACGGTTGCCGATATCCCCGGTCTGATTGAAGGCGCCCATCGCGATATCGGACTGGGGCACGCCTTTCTCCGTCACATCGAACGGAGCCAGGTGCTGCTTTTTGTTATTGATATGGCGGGGGTGGAAGGCCGGGACCCGGCCGCTGATTTCTCTCACCTCCGGCGGGAACTGGAACTCCACCAATCGGAACTGACCACCCGGCCTTTTTTGGTGGCGGCCAACAAGATGGACCTGGCTAACGCCGGAGAGAAGTATGAACAGTTTCTTTCTCGGACCAAACTTCCCCCGGGGAAGGTCCTCGCTGTCTCGGCCCTGGAAGGGGAGGGGTTGGAAGAACTGGTCCGGGCACTCTTTCGTCTGGTCCCGGCAGAAGAACCGGAACCCTCACCGCCGCCGGCCATCCTCTCCCCGGTCGATCCTGAGGCCGAGGCGGAAGAGGAGTCTGACGGAGACGTTTAGAGGAGCCGGAGATATATTTCAGAGGAGTTAAAGCTTAATCCGCCGCGGTTTGTCGGCCGAGATCAGATGAACGAGGAGACCAAGATCAGAACCGAGATTCTTTCCGCCCGCCGGTTGGTGGTGAAGGTCGGCAGCCGTCTGCTGGCTGAAAAACAGGGGGGGGTGAACTCCCGTTTTATCGAGGGGCTGGTCGATCAGATAGCCTCCCTCTGGGAGGAGGGGAAGGAAGTGCTTCTGGTAACTTCGGGGGCGATCGCCGCCGGAAGCCGGGAGATGGGGATGAAGCGTCGGCCCAGCTCCTTACCCGATCTCCAGGCCGCGGCAGCGGTCGGCCAGACGGTTTTGATGCATCTCTATCTCCAGGCCTTCCGCCGGCGGAACTTCTGCGTCGGTCAGGTCCTGCTGACCCGGGAGTGTCTCCACGACCGGGATCGGCACCTCAACGCCCGACATACCCTCTTCGCTCTGCTGAACCGGAAGGTTATTCCGATTATCAACGAGAACGATACGGTCGCCGTGGACGAAATCAAATTCGGCGATAATGACCAGCTGGCCGCCCTGCTGGCGAACCTGGTCGAGGCCGACCTACTGGTTTTGCTCTCTGATGTTGACGGACTGCTTGCTCCTTGCCGGTCCGGTTCCGGCCGGGAAGTGATTGACCGGGTGGAGGAGATTACCCCGGCGGTAATGGACCTGGTCCGTGGCGGACCCGGGGAAGAATCCCGGGGCGGGATGGGGAGCAAGCTGAAAGCGGTCCGAATAGTTACCCGGGCCGGGGGGCAGGCGGTCATTGCCAACGGGACCCGGCCCGGAATTCTCTCCGGGGTCGCCCGGGGGGAATCGCTGGGAACTTACTTCCCCACCGCCTTCAGCCGGCTCCGCTCCCGGAAGTGCTGGATCGCCTTTTCCTGCCTGAAGAAAGGCCGGCTTCTGATCGATGGCGGCGCCCGCCGAGCCCTGACCGAGCGGGGCAAGAGCCTGCTGGCCTCCGGGGTGACGGGAGTGGAAGGGACTTTCCGGGCCGGGGATATGGTCTCTATTGCCGGACCGGAGGGGAAGGAGTTTTCCCGGGGTCTGGTCAATTATTCCTCCCGGGAGGTGGAGATGATCCGGGGCGAGCAGACCCGGCGGATAAAATCCATCCTCGGCACCAAGCCCTACGACGAGATCATCCACCGCGACAACCTCCTGATCCTCTAAAAAATCCGAGATCCTTAATGCACAATTCAAGTCATACCGCTTTTGTGCCATAAGGAGTGGTTGGTTCCTCAGGAGTGGGGGGAATTCAAGATGAGAGTTCGAGAACAGATCGGCATCCTGGGGGGGGCCTTTGACCCGGTTCACAACGGACACCTTCAGATGGCTCGGTCCGCCAGATCCGCGGCCGGCCTCAACCGGGTTATTTTTCTTCCCGCTGCCGTCTCTCCCTACAAGTCGGGTGAATCATCCGCTCCCGTTGCTGACCGATTAAAGATGCTCCGGTTGGCCACTGCCGCAAACTCGGAGTGGTCGGTCTGCGAGATTGAACTGGACCGGGGAGGGATATCGTATACAATTGATAGTCTGCGGGAACTCCGGGATCAATTCGGACCGGAGCCGGAGTTCCACCTGGTCATCGGGATGGATAATTTTCTCGATTTGGCCGGTTGGAAAGAGATCTCGGAGGTGATCCGGAGGGCCCGGTTCATAGTCATCTCCCGGCCCGGTTGCGATCCGGAAGAGATCTCCGAGGAGAACGCTTTCTGGGTGAACAAGATCCGGGGGGCGGGCCGGTTGATCGTCGTCGATCTCGACCTTCCGATCTCCTCTTCGGAAATCCGACAAACAATCCGGTCGGGGGGTGACCCCCGACCCTTTCTCCCCGCGAACGTAGTTGATTATATCGACAGTTGCCTTCTATATCGAAATGAAAAACCAGCAGATAATTAAGCTTGCCGCCGCCGCCGCCCGGGAGAAAAAGGCTGAGGGACTGGTGGCTCTTGACCTCCGGGGACTCTCTTCGCTGACCGATTGTTTTTTCATCTGCAGCGCGGCCAACCCTCGCCAGGTGAAGGCGATCGCCGATGAGATCGGCGAGGCTCTTGGCCGGGCGTCTCGTCCCCCGCTTCGCGTCGAGGGTCTAACCGAGTCCCGGTGGGTGGTTTTGGACCTTGGCGAAGTCATTGTCCACGTCTTTTTAAAAGAGACTCGGGCGTACTACTCTCTGGAGACCCTCTGGGGTGATGCTCCAAGAGAGGAGCTCTAACAAGAATAACCAGTGAAGAAGGCAGGACTGGCCGATACGCGGGGACCTCTGGAGCCTCTGCCGCCCGGATCAGTAAGCTTTTCCGCTCCCGGCCGGGAATGAAGGCTGACCAAGAGATTTCTTCCCGGATATTGAAGAGATGAATTGATGGATAGATTCTCTGTGATTCGAGATTCTCGTTCAGACGTTAATTAGAACCTAAATTGAGCGATTCTA
>CAYXKT010000082.1:0-12481 GCA_964465735.1 uncultured bacterium | reverse complement strand
GCCGGCAAAATCTTAGCACATTTCATCCGCAATAATCGCTCAACTTAGGTGACAGATTCTATGTGATCTCAAATTTTCGCGCAGATACTATTCAGCACTCTGACCACACAATTAAGCGGGTCCGCCGGATCAAAGAAAAAAAGCCGCCCCCGACCGGGGGCGGCTTTTTCTTAACTAAACTGCTCGGATGGGGAATTTAATTAAAAACTAATCCGCATCTCGGCCCGCAGTTCAAAGACATCGTCGGGACTGTTGTCATTGGTTGGAACTTCATAGGCATCGCCCGGCTTAAACCAGGCCCCCACCAGCTGGGTACTGACGTCCTCGGTATAATCGTATTCCAGGACCAGGTCCAGCTCCATCCCCAGATCCTTATCGGTGCCGTTGGTAAACGCGTTGACCCCGCCGTTATCCATATCCTCATTCCCCATTGACATCACCCGCTTGGAGGCCTGGGTATAATAATAGAAATCAAGGACCAGGGTCCAGTCATCGGACGGTATGACACTGAGCTGGGCGTTGAGGATCCCGATATTGGAGAGTTCCGGCGAGTAGGCATAGCCGTAATAGTTGTAGTTGAACATCGGGTCGAACATCTTCTTGTTCGGGTTATCCTCGTCGTTACCCTTATCACCGGAACCAAAGGTATAGGCGAGAGCGATCGCCGGCTCCCAGGTCACGTCAAAGACATAGACCGCGCCGACGTCAAACCCGAAGGCCCGGATCGACTCATCCTCGGCCATCTCGTCCGTCTGGTAGTTGCCGAACTGGAGGGCGAACTCACCCCAGACATCAAAGGCTTCCACCGGCGAGGCATCAAAACGCACCCCGACGGATACCGGAGCGCTCTTTTCGTTGCCGTATTCCTCATCAAAGGAATCTCTAACACCAAAGACATAACCTTCCATTGTCCAGTAATCGGCCTGGAAGTTCATATTCACGCCGAAGAGATCCTCGTCATCACCGGCCTTATCGCTCCCCCGACCACCGGGTAAGTCGGACTCGACCAGGCGGGAGTAAAAGAGGTCGATCGTCCAGGGGTAGAAGTCAAGGATGTTGCGCCAGGTGTCGAACTTGTACTCCCACTCCCGGCTGGAGATCAGAAAGCCCCGGCCGTAATTGAGATACTGCCGGCCGATCTTGGTCGTCCAGGGGCTGTAGAAGATCTCGCTGAGCTGGATGTAGGCCTCCGCGATATTGACATCCCACTCATTGTCAACTTTTTCTCTGGTATTGGGGTTGACTACCTGCTTGCCCCAGAGACCGTCCGCTTCCACCGTGGCCACCGCCCAGACATTATCGGTCAGGTCGGCCTCAGCGGAGACTCGGGTCCGCTGACGGAAATAGAAGTCATCGAAGTCCGTATCCTGACCCACGCTATTGAGGTTCTTAGTGTAGTAGGCCCGGGTCCGGATATCCCCCCCCAAGCGTACGTTCTGCACCGCCGCCGGGGCAGTGGATGCGACCGCTACAAACATCACGGCCGCCAGTAGGACTGACATCATTCTCTTCATCATCGACCCTCCTTCTTCTCCGTTTGGGTTATATCTATATCAATGAACATCGGCTTCCGCTTCTTTCTTCCGTGCGGGACACCGATGCTAAGCTTGCTTTAGAAAATTACCAACAAACCATTGAATCGGTCAAGAACAAAATCGCGGCCCGAATGGATATTTTTGTTTTCATCATTGGTAACCGAGAGCAACCCATTCCTCTCGGGCCAGGAAAGCGTAGGGGTTCTGGGGGAAGCGTTCAAAGACAAGCTGAAACTCCTGACGGGCCCCCTCGATATCCTCCGCCGCCCGCCGACAGCGCCCCCGATTGAAGTGGGTCTGGGCGACCAGTACCGAATCAGGATATAGAGCGGCCAGACGATCGTATGCTTTAAGAGCCTCGTCCCAGCGGCTCTCGGCTTCCAGGGAGGAGGCGATCCCCATCTGAGCGTAGTCAGCCAGAATATGCCCCGGATAGTTTTCCTGGAAGAGGAGATAATAGTTTCGGGCCAGGGGGTATTCACCCCGGTTAAAGGCAAAGGCACCGGCCTGGATCAGGGCCAAGGGAGCAGTGGGGGTCCGGGGATAGTTCTCGTAGATAGCGGCCAACTCCTCCACAGTGCGAGCGGTGCTGAATGCTCCAACTGCCGCTACCGCCTGGCTGGTAGCCCGGTAGGAAAAGAAGGCAAAGACCACCGCCGCCACCGCCACTGCGGCCGCCAGAATAACCAGCGGCCGACGATAACGGTCGAAGAAAGACGCGGTGGTGGCGACCGCGTCCACCAACCCATCGCGCTTCATCTCTTTAACAGTAACTCTTTTCGTAGCCATTTCAAATATCAGTGATCGGTCCCCAGTGATGAAGCAACAGATTAAAGCAGACCGCCACCGGATTTCAAGGAGAATTATTTTCGGGGAGGACCTGAAAGAGCAGAGTGCTCTCTCCCACGGCCGGATCCCGTTCAAAATGGAGCAGGCGAAAATGCCGCAGTTCCCGGTTCTGGTAGAGCATCTTGAACAGGGCGGTCTCCCGAAGTTGAGCCGTCGTGCTGATCCCGACCTGCTGGGGCTGGTAGATGATGTCGGGGGAGAAGCTGTACTTGAACTCCCCGGTCTGGTCGCTGTAACGCAGCAGCTTGAAGTATTTCGAGGAGACCACGATATAATCGATGGCCCGGGATCGCAGGACCAGAGCGGCCGCCTCTTCCGACATCCAGTAGAGCCGGGGGATCTGGAAATTAATATTCTCCGGGGAGAGTTCAGATTTAACTCCGGAGATCGCCTCGGCCATATAGCCGTCACTCCAGGGGACGAAGACCCGGCCCTGGCCGCCGGAGTGTCGGCCCAGCCAACTATATAGCCGGTACTCACCCTCAGTACTTTTGGCGGTCTGGTTCATCGAGGGGACGATGGCGGCAAAAAGCCAGCAGACCAGGGCAATCCCGGCGGGATAGCGGCAATGCGTTCTCGCCTCTTGGGGTTGGTAGAAGACATAAAGCAGGACCGCAAAAACCGGGGGGACAAGAAAGCGCAGATGCTTCCAGATCCATTCCGGCCCCAAGGCGAGGAGGAGAAATAGCATCAGGGGAACGGAGATCAGCGCGATTATCTTTAAGCGGGAGAGAACGAGTTTGCGTTCTTTGCCCTGGCCCCGGGGCCGGGTAGCGGCCAGCAAGACCATCATCAGACCGGCGACCAGGAGACAGGCGGAGATGGAAAAATGCTTCTGGATCAGAACCATCAACTCGTTTAGCCGTTGTATAACCGAGTTGACCGCCGCCACCTGCTGGGGCGGACTCAGTTCGCCGAGCCCTTCCAGCGCCCGGAGCTGCTCGGGCCGGGATAGATCCTTGGCCCGAAAGACCGCCCCGCCGATCACGGACCCAACCAAAAGCCAGGCCAGGGTGAGGACGATCACCGTCCGGATCCAGCCGGGGCGACGCGACCGGGCGATCCGATTATAGATCGTATAAACGGTCAGACCCGCTGTCACCAGGCCAAAAAAGATAAAGAGCCAGGTAAACCCGGGGGCGGTCCGCAACAGCCCCCCGCTGACATAGGGGACGGCAAAGAGCCCGATACACTCCCGGAGAGAGGAACTGGAGAGAATAACGAACCCGGTCAGGATGGCCAAGAGACCGAGTAAGAAGACGATCAGGGAAACCCCCGAGCGGCGTTCCGAACTCGGCCACTGGATAAAATAATAGATAAAGAGGGCACAGACCGGGAAGAAGACCGCGTATTCGGTCGAGTACCTCCCCCCGAACTCCCCGATAATATAGGTCATCCAACCGGCCAGGATCCAGCCGTAAGCCGGCTTCCAGTTGACAAAGGCCAGCGCCCCCATCAGGGCAAAGCCAAAGGAGAGCGGCCGGGTCCCCCGGTCGGCGGTCCGGGAGGCCAGGTAACCGGTCATCAACAGGACCAGGCCGAGCATATCCTTCTTCTTGATTGCCACATAGACCCCCACCGGGAGGAAGAAGAGCAGGAAGTTGAAACGGAGCCAGTAGTCGCCCAGCGAACTACCCAGAAGATCCCCCGACCCGGCCCGGATCTGGGCCCGGACGTCGATCCCCCGCGTTTTGAGCGCGAGGTCGAAGATCTTCTCCATCATCGGCGGCATCAGATAATAGCCGACCAGGAGGAGAAGCCCGATAATCACCGCCAGGGCAATGAGGAAAAACGGATACCCCTCCCCCGGCCGAGAACCGACCAGGGCTTTCACCCCCCGCCAGAGCAGATAGATAAGGACTGTCCCGGCGGAGACCATAATTGTCGGGCCGACGTGAGCGCCCAGCCAGAGAGAGACCAAGGCCAGGCCGGCAAAAAACAATCGAGCCCCGCCCCTTCTTCTAAAGACCATCAATATCCCGTAGAGCGAGAGGATCAGATAGGGGTAGGCGAAGATATCGTGGGTGACTGTCCCGGCGCTGTTGAACATCGGCAGGACCATCGTCCCGTAGATCAGCCCGGCCAGAAGTCCGGTCTTCTTCCCGTGGAGTTCGGAGACCAGAAGACCAAAGAGGGCGGCGTTGAGGGAAGAACAGATCGAGGAGGTCAGGTAAGTGGCGTAGAGAATCCCTTCCCCGTGGAAGAGAGCACCCACCGCCGAGAGGATCCACCAGCTTGGATCCCAGATCGAGTAGAGGGCGAAGGTCCCTTTGGCCACTCCGTAATAAAACCAGAGTTCGATCCCGCTGACGCTATGCCACCCCCAGCGGAGAAAGAAGATCAGGGTGACGACTAACCGCGCCGAGAGCGAGAAGAAAAAGACCCCGGCTATCAGCCTCCAGACCGGATAGTTTTCTATCCGGTCCCAGAATGTCGTTTTACTATTCATCGGCCAAGAGAGTTGATTAAGAAAACAATTATACGAATTGCCGCCGGGAAAGCAAAGGAAACTGAAGAGGTGTTCAGCCGCCCAGGCGGGCCAGGACCCCCCGGGCCTTCTCGGCCTGCCTCCCCTCCCCCCGCAGCCGGAGAAAGGCCTGGAGATATTCCCGCGCTTCCCTGGTCCGGTCCTGCCGGTTACAGACCATTCCCAGCCCATAAAGGGCGGGGGCGAAATCGGGGTCGTGCTCCCGGGCCCGGGCGAAAGCGGCCAGCGCCCCTTCCGGATCGCCCAGCCAGTTGCTCGACCACCCCTGCCGGACAAGGGTCCAACCCCGCTGCCGATCCGGGAGTTCCCCGGACGTCAGGATCCGGTACTGCTCAAGAGCTTTGCGATAGCTTTTCCGGGAATAGTAGGTATCGGCCAGCAAGATCCGGACATCGAAGCGTTCCGGCGCCGCCTGAAGTATCCCCTCCAGAAGGACAGCCGCGGCGGTGTGATCTCCCACCGCCATTTTCTCCCGGGCCTTTTCCAAAACGGAGAGTTCTTTCAGTCGAATCTCCAACCCCGAGACCTGATCAAAGAGCGCGGACGGAGGTTGCCGGGGAACTCCGAGGTCAGCGAGAACCTCGCGGGGAGCGGAGGCGATAACCGCTCCCCCCGCCCGCCTCAACGGAAGCCAACCCCGCAAGCGATCAAGTGGAACCGGTATCACAGTCTCCCAATCGGGAGCGATCCGCCGGGGAACGCCCTCCAGCTTCGCGGCCGCCGCGGCCGGACCGGGATGACGGTCCAACCACTGGCCCAGAAAGGAAGACTCTCGGCGAGCCTCGGCCAGAGAGATCCCTTCCGGAAGGCGGTCCAGGAGATCATCGAGTTTCTTCCCTCCAACCTGGAAGACCGCGGCGGCATCGCGGAGCGCCCGGGGCCCATCGATAACGATCAACCGGGAGGCAAAGACCGCTTCCTGAGCCTCCGGGGGCGATGCCGCCTGGAGGTCAACGGGGAGGGAATCTAAATCGACCCGGCAACGGTCGGCGATCTCTTCCGAGATCCGACAATATTCGGGGGGGAAACCAAGACCGAGCATCTCCTGCTCGCTCTTCAAATAATACTGGCGGGAGTCGAGGGAAAAATCAGTGGCGTAACCAAAGCGAGTCTTAATCAGGACATCGTGGAATTTCCAGTCTTCCGGCCGCTGGTAATGACAGTCGTTAGTGACGACCGGGGTAACCCCGAAGCGACGAGAGAGGGCGATCAGACCTTCGTTGGCCTGCTCCTCCTCAACAATCCCGTGACGAGCCAGTTCGGGGAAGAAGTCCCGACCAAAGATCTCGTAGTAGCGTTCGAACTCCTTTTCCGCCGCCGCCAGCCCTCCGGTAATGTACTTCTGGGGGAGAGAACCCCAGAAACAGGCGGAGAGAGCGATCAGACCCTGGTGGTATTTTTCCAGCAGCCTCCAGTCCACCAACCCCCGGGCCTCCTCGAAGCTGTTCTCCAGCCAGCTCTCGTTGACCAGCCGGACCAGGTTGGCCAATCCCTGGTTGTCCGCCGCCAGCAAGACTAAGTGGGTCCGATAGGTATCACCCCGCTCGATGCTCCGGCGGGCATCATCAACAAAATAAACCTCGCAGCCGATCACCGGATGGATACCGGCCGCCCGGCAGATCCGATAAAAAGGGAGCGCGTAGTCTATGACCCCGTGATCAGTCAGGGCAATCGACCGCTGCCCGAGGGCTTCCAGGTATTCCGGAATCCGCTCCGGATCAAGGATGCTGTCCGAGTAGGAACCGTAGAAGTGGCAGTGGAGATGAGCAAACATAGGTGATCGGTTATCGGTAACCGGTAAGCGCTACGCAGTAAGCAGCCAGGGGGATCTTATTGACGTCTAAAGCCGGATCTTCGACCATCGCCGGTTTAATTAAAAGCGGCGAGGCGAGGTCAGAGGCCAATGATCTCCCGGGTGGTCTTGAACTGAATCTTGGCCACCCGGACCAGGGCTTCCATCCCCTCTTTCCTGATGATCTCTTTGCCCGCGGCGTGGACCAGGCTTTTCTTATTCCCCAGGGGGAACTTAACCCCGAACTCTTCGGAGAGCTTCTCCAGCCTCAGGACGAACTCCCCCCGGGCCAGGATTGAAGCGGCGGCCACCGCCAGGTCGGCCTCTCCCCGGACCCGCTGCTCTATCTCAATCGACCGGCCCTTTTTCATCAGCGCCCTTAAAACCAGGTCCTTGCTCCCGAACTGGTCGAGGATCGCCCGCGAACAACTGGTCTTGGAAAGGATATTCTCGATCACCCGGGCGTGTCCCCAGGCCAGGATCTTGTTGAGATTTCCCATCGTGTTGTAGAGCTGATTGTAGCGCTCGGGACCAATCGCGACCACCGAGTAGCGACATTCCCGGCGGATCACCCTCCGTAGCTCCAGGATCCGACGGGGGGAGATCTTCTTACTATCGCGGACATTGAGTTCCCGGAGCTTCTTCTCGGATTCGTCGTTGATAAAGACCCCGGCGATCACCAGCGGTCCGAAGTAGTCACCCTTACCGCTTTCATCAACTCCGATTCGCTCCCCGGTAAACTCGCTCAAGACTTCATCGTAGCCGAACCGGACCTCTTTCAAGATCTCCGGTTCCAGAAAGAACTGGACAAATTCGGCGGTCTCCTTCCCCTGAATCAATAACTTGCCCGACTTATAGTAATTCAGCGAGAGCTTGCCCCGAGAGGCCCCGAAATGGGTATGGGCGACTTTCTTGAAATCAAAGTCCTTCTTCTCCAGTTCGGTCCGGAGAGTTTTCCCCTGTTCGGGGGTCAGTTCGACGGTATAAGAAGTCACGTTTTTTTTACTTACATTGTCCATAGATAAAGAAGTCGGGGGGTAGCGGGTTTGAACAGGGTCGAAAGATCAACCCCGATCAGCGGAGACAATCCCCGCTCCTGCCGGTTGCGGAAGAGATCGAATAAGGAATAATCCCGGCGGTACTCGATTACGGCCGCCTCAGTCAGCCCGGCCAGTTCCCGGGCCCGGACAATCGCCGTCTCCCGGTAACCGATCTCATCCACCAGATCGTTATCCAGGGCCTGGGGCCCGGTAAAGATGGCCCCGCCGGCGACGGCTTCCAGCCGCTCACCTTCCAGTCCGCGACCGTCTGAGACCACTTCCAGGAACCGCTGGTACATCTCGTCGATCAGCCCCTGCAGCATCTCCCGCTCGGCCGCGGTGAGATCCCGGAAGGGAGAGAGGATATCTTTTTTCTCCCCTCGCTTGATGGTGACATCCCGGACTCCGATCTTGGCCATCAACTCTTCCAGATTCAGGGTCCGCATAATAACCCCGATACTCCCGGTGATCGTGGTCGGGTGGGCGACAATCCAGTCGGCCGGACAGGCGACATAGTAGCCGCCGGAGGCGGCCATATCCTCAAAGGCGGCTACTACCACCTTTCCCGACTCCGCCAGTTCCTTGACCTGGCGGTGGATGATGTCGCTGGCGGTAATCCCCCCGCCCGGACTATCGATCAACAGGACCACCGCCTTCACCTCCGGATCTGCCCCGGCCGCCTGGAGACGTTCCACCGCCTGCTTGCCCATACTCTCCCGTTCCCAGAAGCTTTGTTCCTCGCTGAAGGTAATCAGCCCTCGGATCGGGATCAGAACGATCTTCGCCTCCCCCTCCCCTTCCACCACCACTTCCGAGAAGCGGTCCGAACCGGATCTAACCGTATCACCGGCCCGGCCCCCGATCAGGACGGCGTTGGCAATCAAGCTGACCAGGAGCGCTCCGGCCAGACTGATAAAGAGAACCCCGGCCAGCACTTTCGGCCAGAGGCTCTTCTTCCTGACAATATAAACCGGCTCATTCGGCGCCATTCTCTCTCCTATCTCCAATACCTCATAGGATTGGAGATCAGTTCAGGAGCCATCCCGGACGGGCTGATCGAGAGCCAAGACCAAAGCGGAAAGAAACAGACGGCCGCGGCGCTCAATAATTAGAGCCGCCGGAGGCGGCACCGGAATTGGCCTGGATAATCTTCAAGCCCGCGCTGGCCCCCAGTCGGGTCGCGCCGGCTTTGATCAACGCCTCGGCATCTTCGAATGTCCTCACCCCGCCGGAAGCCTTGACTCCGATCTCCGGCCCCACGGTCTTGCGCATCAGGGCAATATCATTGACAGTCGCCCCGCCGCTGGAGAAGCCGGTCGAGGTCTTAACATAATCAGCTCCACCTTCCACGGAAAGCTCACAGGCCCTGACCTTCTCATCATCGGTCAGCAGGCAGGTCTCGAGAATCACCTTGACCAGGATATTCGGCCGGGTCGCCCGGACCACTGCCCGGATATCCTCCCGGACCCGGGAGTACTGCCGGGACTTCATCAGCCCGACATTGATCACCATATCGATCTCCCCGGCTCCCTTGCCGATCGTATCCCGGGTCTCATAGGCCTTGGCCGAGGTGGTGGTAGCTCCCAGGGGGAAACCGATCACGGTACAGACCTTGACTCCGGACCGCCGGAGCAACTTGGCGCAGAGTTCGACCCAGATCGGGTTAACACAGACCGAGGCAAAGCAGTAAGTGGCCGCTTCCCGACAGAGCTGAGTAACCTGTTCCTCAGTCGCGTCCGGTTTGAGTAAGGTGTGATCGATCATCCTGGCGACCTTGGCCTCCACCGGGCCGATCCCCAGCTGGGTACTGAGTCGGCAGACCCCGGCAGTGATCAAACCGTTGATGAAATCCGGCCGGTTGGTCACGCACTGCCCGCATTCCAGGCAGTCGAGCCCGCTTTCCACGTTGCAGGTTGAGCCAACCTCCGCCGCCGGGGCCGCCGTCGGATTTTTCAGGGCGACCATCACTTCCCGGGTAACCCGGTCAATCAAGGCTTGATTATCCATAGTAAAGTTTTTACTCCGTAATAATTCTAAGGTTTGAGATTTACTTCCCGATCATCCCAACTCTGGGCAAGGGAGGTAAGTCGGAAAGATCGAGGGGCAATTATTTTATCCGCGTTCTAAAGCCATTATCTTATTTACCCGGGGCCAGTGACGGCCACCGGCGAAATCAACGGTCAGCCAGAGGGAGACGATCTCCGCGGCCAACGACGGCTCGAGGATCTTCCCGCCCAGGGTCAGAACATTGGCATTGTTATGTTCGCGACTGGACCGAGCGGTGGTCAGATCGTAGCACATCGCCGCCCGGATCCCCCGGATCTTATTGGCGGCCATCGCCGAGGCCATCCCCAGGGAATCAATCATTATCCCCCGGTCGCAATCCCCGGAGGCGACCGCCCGGGCCACTCGTTCGGCGAAATCAGGATAATCTACAGCCTCAGTCGAATCAGTTCCCAGGTTAGAGACTCGATACCCCTGATCCTCTAAAAAGCCGATCAGGTCCTCTTTCAGGGGGAAACCGCCGTGGTCGGCCCCGATGGCAATCTTCTTCACTGTCCCCTTCTTTTCGGTCACACTCTTCATCGCCACCTCATTTGCTGGAGCCGGGACGATAACCCGCTTCTGATTAATGACTTCTTCGACAATATTCTCAATCCGGCTTTGATCCATTTTTATGCCACTCCGGTTAATAGCAGTTTCCCTGTGAGGAGTTACCGTGTTATTATGGGGTAAACCACCCCGGCAGGTCAATATTATTTATCTTTGGGGAGAGGATGAGGGAAATGTACCACAAGATCGACGACGAAATCCGAAAAAGAATTGAGGACGTGGTGGGAAGCGATCATCTTTTCAGCCGCCCGGAAGAACTGGAAGATTACGGTCGGGACGAGACTCCCGGCCTCTTTTTGCTGCCGGAAGCTGCCGCCCGGCCGGCGAACACCCGGGAGATCTCCGCCCTGGTGAAACTGGCCCGCCGTTTCCAATTCCCTCTCCTGGCCCGGGGTGGGGGGACCGGGGTCACCGGGGGCGCGGTCCCTGTCCTCGGCGGATTGGTCATCAGCCTAAAGAGGATGAACCGGGTTTTGGAGATCGACGAGAAAAATATGATGGCGGTAGCCGAGGCCGGGGTAATCACCGAAAATTTTCACCGGGCGGTGGAAGCGGAAGGACTTTTCTATCCCCCGGACCCCGCCAGCCTCGACAGCTGCACACTGGGCGGCAACCTGGCCGAAGACGCCGGCGGTCCCCGGGCGGTCAAGTATGGGGTGACCCGAAATTACCTGACCGGGGTGGAAGCGATTCTGCCCAATGGGGAGATCATTGAGTACGGGGGTAAGATGGTCAAGAACGCCACCGGCTACAACCTCCTTCACCTGTTAATCGGATCGGAGGGAACGCTGGGGATCGCCTCCCGGATCACCGCCCGGCTACTGGTCCGGCCCCGGATCCGGGTCGATCTACTGATCCCCTTCCCTTCCTACTGGGAAGCGGTGGAGGCGGTGGCCGCCATCCTCCAGCAGCGCCTCGACCCGACCGCGATCGAATTTATGGACCGAAAATGCCTGGAGATCAGCCGCCGGGTCCTGCAGAACCCGATCCCCTTCGAGGACGCCGCCGCTCACCTCCTGATCGAGGTTGACGGGGACGACCCGCTGCCGGTGGAGGAAAAGTACCAGGCGATCGGCGAGATCTGCCTGGCCGGAGGCGCCGCGGATGTCCGGGTGGCCGACAGTCCCCGCTACCAGGAGCAGATCTGGGAAACGCGGAGGAAACTGCGGGAATCGATCAAGGTTGTCAGCCCGGTCAAGGTCAGTCAGGACGTGGTCGTTCCCCGGATGGCGATCGCCGAACTTCTGGCCGGGATCGAGCAGATCGAGAAAAAGCACCGCCTGGATATTATCTCTTACGGCCACGCCGGAGACGGCAACGTCCACGTCAATTTCCTGAAGAGGGACCGGGAAGAAGGATCCTGGAGAGAAGCGCTGAAAACCGCCGTCCCCGAACTCTTCTCTCTCGCTGTCCAATTGGGGGGGACGATCTCCGGCGAGCACGGTATCGGGGTCAGCAAACGCGATTACCTCTCCCTGGCACTGAAGCCGGCCGCGATCACCTCGATGCGTTCGATCAAATCCGCCCTCGACCCCGCCAACATCCTCAATCCGGGAAAAATCTTTCCCGACACCGGGTCTGAATAAATAGTGCCTGAACGGAAACCTCCAGTTACAGAGAATTTATCATTACGGGGAACGAAGTGACGGAGCAATCTCATCACAAAAGAAACAGATTGCTTCGTCGTCCCTCCTCGCAATGACCTGGTTTCCGGGGTTTTGGTTCAGAGACGAAATAATTTTCTGGCCTAACTGATCTTTTTTGCTATAATTTCTTTCGCAGGATAAGTTATCTAACAATATTTTTTCCGGAGGAAAGATATAATGCAGTTGGCGCTGGTAACCGGAACGGTAGTGGCCTCGGTGAAGGACAAGAAGATGGTTGGAGTCACCTTCCTGGTCCTCAAGGATCTCGATCTGGATAACCGTCCGACCGGATCCTCGATCATCGCCGCCGATCCGATCGGAGCTGACCGGGGAGAGGTGGTCATCTATTCCAAGGGAAGCTCCGCCCGCCAGACTGAGATCACCCGAGATCGGCCCAACGACGCCGTGATCTGCGGCATCGTCGATCAGTGGGAAGTGGGAGGAGTGGAGAAGTACAGGAAAGTATAACCTAAATTGAGCGATTCTATGCGGCGAACTGCACCAATCTTTTGCGTCCG
>CAYXKT010000081.1:0-12526 GCA_964465735.1 uncultured bacterium | reverse complement strand
CCCCGGAATAATCTCAGAACTCAAATTTTCCCCCGCCGCCCCAGCCGTATACGGAGTGCCACTGGCCGGCGAGAGATATGTTTTTACTGATCCGATATAAGAGACCGGCTTTGCTCTCCCACTTTTCCCGGGTGTCGTATTCCGCCTCCCCGAAAACTTCCAGGCGGGGCGTCAGCGCCAGTTCCCGCTCCAGCTTGAATCGCCCCGCTCCCTTGGTATCGATCCAAGCCCGGGACTCGATATTTAGGGGGAGAAGATAGTAAAAGCCGAAGACCCCGGCCTCCTTCTCGAAATCCTCCTTCGCTCCCTCAAAATTGCCGCCGGCGAAAATTGTGAGAAATCGATTCAGATACCGTTCATAGGTGACGGTCCCTTCCCATTTTGAGCCTTCGACTCTCTCCCAGCCGACCTCCCAGCTGGCCCGGAAAATATTTCGGGTATCCTGGGCGGTCAGATAGCCCTCGGTCATATTGCTGAGGACGGCGGCCTCGATCCAGAAGAACCAGTCTTCCCGGTAGAGCTTCTCCCGCACCCGCCGGACCTCCGGGCCCGGGAGGAAGTCCCGGTAATGGACCACTCGGGCCATCCCGCTTTCCATATGATAGAGGAGGTGGCAGTGAAAAAACCAGTCTCCGGTCTCGCTGCCGTCAAATTCGATCACCGTGGTCGACATCGGGGGGACATCGACCGTATGTTTCAAAGGTGAATAATCGCCCTGGCCGTTGATAACCCGGAAGAACTGGCCGTGCAGATGCATAGGATGATGCATCATAGTCCGGTTGATCAGGATAAAGCGGGTAATCTCGCCGCCCTTCACCGTAATCATATCTCCCGCGGAAAGCGGCTCGTTATCGATAAACCAGACGTATCGGTCCATATCTCCGTCCAGGGTGAGCCGGATCTCCCGGATCGGCAGACCCTGGGAAAAGGCGGTTTTTTTGACCGACTTCAGTTTCTCATACGGCGGCCAAGGACGCTCACCGCTTCCATCCCGGACCAGGTTTTTTCGAGAAGAAATATCGGGGGCCATCGGAATAAAGTCGTAGCCGAATCCTTTTCCTCCCCGGAAGGGGAGGGTCGATCTTCGGGAATAGTCCTTCTCTCCCGAGTCGGGTATTTCTGATTCCGGGTGATGTTCATAGCCCATCCCGCCCATTACGCCCGGAGCGTCAAATCGGCCCGCTTCAACCTCACCGTCCGGCATCCCCATCGCCCCGGCCGGGGTCAGGGCGAATATCTTTTTCAGGGAAAGACCACCCATAGACTGATACATATTGGGAGGAGGGACGTCTGCGGCGGCGTGCTTTTTGCCGGTTCCCAGCCAGACGGAAGCGAACCCGGAGGCGTCGTGAGCGGTGGCCCGCAGTTCATATCTTCCCCGATCCGGGACAGAGACCACAATGTCGTAGGTCTCAGCCACGCCGATCAGGAAGCGGTCCAGCTCGACCGGTTCAACCCTCATCCCGTCGGATCCGATAACGGTCATCGGGCCGCCGGCGTAATTGAGATGGAAGAAAGTGCTGGCCGAGCCGTCGATCAAGCGGAGACGGACGGTCTCTCCCGGCTCGGCGTCAAGGAATAATTCCGGGCGACCGTCGGCCAGAAACCGGTGATAGGCAATGTCGGCAATATCCATTACCGGCATCCGCTGGAGTTCCCGGCTAAAGTAATCCCCCACCCTGCCTGCCCGGACGGCGCCGATCAGACTCTGGGCGGAACCCTTCTCGACGGCGAACCAGTGGCTGCCTCTCCGAAGCGTCCGGAGCACCCCGCGCGGATCATCATCGGTCCAGTCGGAAAGCACAATCGTGTATTCCCGGTCGGCGGGTGCCTCATCATCCTCTCCTTCGATGACGATCGCCCCGTAGACCCCGAGTTGCTCCTGGAAACGGGTATGGGAGTGATACCAGTAGGTCCCGCTCTGTCGGAGGGGAAACTCGTAGGTAAAGGTTGAACGCGGTTTGATGGGCGGGAAACTGATATAGGGCACCCCGTCCATATCCGGCGGGACCATCAGGCCGTGCCAGTGGATAGAGGTATCCACCTCCATAGTATTGCGAACACGGATCCGGGCCCAATCGCCTTCCTGAAAACGGAGGGTGGGACCGGGGATCCGGCCGTTGACGGTCATAGCCTCGGTCTTTTCTCCGGTGATATCGACTTTCTCCCGGGCGAGGGTGAGGTCATATTCGACCGTCGCCGCACCGGCGAGAGAAGCGAACAGGATCAGGATCAATCCGCAGAGAACCCGGACGAGCCCGGCGCGGGCGCTCTGAATTAATGCGGTGATTTTCATTTTTTGCTTTTGCCTCTTCCCCCGCACCGGCCGTCCGGCAGGAGATCGAGAGGCCGAGGAGAAGAAAGAGGGCAAGTCGGCGTGATCTGCTTGATTCTTCGGATTGTTTTCATCGATCTGTTCTCCGCTTATTCGGCAACGAATATCCTTTCAAATTCAGGTCCAAAGATTGACCAGACCGCCGACCATCCAGGCGATGGCCGCCGCCGCGCCGCCGATCAGCATCATCTCAATTCCACCCCAACACCAAAATCTTTTAGTCACCAGGGTCCGCATCGCCCCGGTTAGAAATAAAATCGCCAGGGTAAAACCCGAGGTGATCAAAAAGACAGCCGGGGTAGATATAAAAAGGATGTAGATGATCAGCGGCAGCGATCCCAGCAGCAAAAACGAGCCAAAGGTCACCCCGGCGGCCGCCAGGGGGTGGGCCTCGGTCTTGCGGGGATTGACTCCATCGTTGCTCATTACCTCAGCCTTGGACTTGCTTCCCAGATAATTGGAGGCAGCCATACTGAAGGCATCGGCCAACAATGAGGCAAATCCGATAATCAAGAGGACCCGGATCTCCAGTTGAGCCCCGGTGACGCCGGCGATTACGGCAAAGGTGGTAACAATCCCGTCCGTCGCGCCATAGACGGCGTCCTTGATGAAGTAATGATAATTCATCTCGACAATCAGTGCGCGGCCAAAAACAGATGAATAATAATTCCGGTGCCCAGAGCGCCTAAAGCTACTCCGGCTACTGTCTTTTTAATTATTTCGCCGCTCATTTTCATTGCTGATTCTTGGTTTCGGCGACGCCAGGAATAATTTAACCAGCCCACCAGGCCGATGGCAACCACGTTCAACCAGAAGGTATAATCCAGCTTGAACTGGGAAATATCCTTCAACTGGTTCGCGCTTTTCGCCGTTATCTCCATAAAGGCGTACGAGTAGTGCAAAAGCAGCACGGTGCAGACAATACTGAAATACATCACCATAGCGATATAGAGAGCCACCCGCCAACCGTAATATCGGGCGTTGATCTCCCCAGGAGCGGGACCATAAGATCCGAGTAGATAAAACCCCTAATGCCGGCAAGTAGTACTCCGCTTGAATTGAGCACAGTGGCCAGGGGGATGTTGCCCATTGAACCGATAAACGCGGCGCGGCGATAAAAGGCGCCAGAAGCGCATTTTCCAGAACTATCGGAAAGGACAACGGGGATTCAGCAACCTTTTAGGCCACGAATATCGCCTTCCAGAAACTGTCGGGTACCAGGACCGCGACGAAGCCGGCGATCGTAAATCCGATAACTATTTCCTCCCATCGCTTACTTTCCGGCGAATTTATGCCCGACTAAACGCCACCCTTCAGCGCTTCGGATCCGTTCCCGCCAATCGAAATCTTCTTCCTCCGAGCCAGTCTCGTGTTCTACCTTCTTTCGAGCTTGCTCCATCGAGGACTTCGGGTATGTCCATATCATCAGCCGGCGGCTGATGGCGATGAGGACGAGGCCGCCCCCAATTTCAGCGGCCGGAAATTGCCACCCCAAGAAAATGAGAATAAGGATGCCAAGCTCAATGACCAGATTTATAGAGGCAAACATAAAGGCAACGCCGGCGACGAAATGGGCGCCCTTCATCACCAAGGCCCGAGCCGCGGCCCCGTACCCCGCCGGGGGGGGACTTTCTTCCGGAAATCATCCCAATCGACCTTTAATCCGTCGGGCGCATCCAGCCGGTGGATTTCTCAATCAGGACTTTGTCGACCAGGGAGTCGTCTTTGGTCACGATCTCCACCAGGAACGAGGTCTCCTGCGCGGTAATCTCACCGATTTTCAGGCGGGGATTTCCGGTCAGCTTGATATACCTCTCTACCATTTTGCGGGCGGCGTCTTCGTCGACCGGCCGGGTCCGTTCCTGGTAGGGATACCCCCAGCCCCGGCACATCATTCCCGGCCGCATCATCTCTCCGCTCATCATCCCTCGCCCCATCGTGCCCCGGCCCATCATCCCGGAACCCATTCCTCTTCCCATTATGCCTCCGCCCATCATTCCTCTTCCCATTATGCCTCCGCCCATCGACCGGCCGCAGTAAGGACAATACCTTTCCCCACCGCCTCGGCCGTGGCCGCTCTCCGGCTCTGTGGTCCCTTCTCCCATCATTCCCATCATACCGCCGCCCATCATTCCTCTCCCGCCCCGCATCACCGTCGATTCGCCGTCATCCTCTCCCAAAAGGAGACCGGCGGGCATAACCAGCGCCAACGCGGCCAGCACCGTTAAACAATACCTGAAAAACTTCATCGGGTACCTCCCGGTTAAAAGTTTATGAAAGCGGGACATATTAACCCGCTTTCCTGACAATCTCATCTTCCCGGATAAACCGGGGAGAAAACAGGGGCAGATTCGCCTTTCTATTGACCTTTTTCAACCCAAACTCGATTTTGATCGGCCCAATCCCCGTCTTACCGTCATTCTCTTCCGTTTATGTCCTGACCACGAATAATTCTTCCTCTTTCTCCACCGCGGCCTGATACTTATTATAGATTATCTGCCGGTCGAATTCGGCGAACTTGGCCAGCATCGCGTCGGCCCCCTCACCCGGGGAGAAGGCGAGGTCCTTCTCTTTGACGGTCTTGCGGCCCCGATCATAGCCCTCCCTGAAGGCCCGACGGTTATTCTCTCTCGTCTCCTCGCCGCCCAGAATCAGGGTCTCAGAGTTCACCCGATCGCCGAGGTGGGCACCCCTCCGGGATGGAGGGAGACCAGGATATCCACCCGGCGGATAAAGCTCCGGGCCCGATGGGAAGAGACCCGGATCGCGGTCAAGTTCAGCCCCCCCGGATCCGGGACATAAACTCCCGGGAGGTAAGGACGTTATGTCCGCTCCCCGAGATTATCTTCGCCAGCAGGCTCTCCAGGGGCTTGATTCCCTGGCCGGGCTGGCCGCAGATTGCTATCGCTATCTCCTCGGGCATAATTGTACCTCCGAATTGTTAAAACCGCTTTCTAACTGGTGATGGTCTTACCGCCAGGCGGTGAAAAATCATCCGAATCCGATATCCTCTCTTCTTAAAAAGCCTCCGGGATATAACCTTAATTGGTTTACTCCGGTTTCTTCTGACATTTTTCAACTTGCTTCTGCCGGGTCTTGCGCATAGGATCGAGATCTTGGACAGACCTGTACCCCCCTCGGAAGCGGTCTTCCAGGGGGAGAGATGGAAATCAAGGAGCGCCGGTTATGCCCTATAATATTCTTCTGGTGGATGATGACCGGGACTTCCGGGAGGAGTTCCGGGATTACTTCCGCGGTTACCGGGTAATCGGGGTTGACCGGGGAGAGGAGGCGCTGGCCGAATTGGCCAAGCCCAATGAGATTGACCTGGTGATCCTCGACGTCCGGCTTCCGGGGATGCCAGGGACCGCGATCCTGAAGCGGATCAAACGGGATTGGCCCGATCTCGGGGTGATTATCCTGACCGGATTCGGCTCGAAAAAAGTGGTAATTGAAGCGCTCCACGGGGAAGCCGACGAGTACCTGGAGAAGCCGCTGGATATCGAAAAGACCGAGGCGGCGATCGCCAAGATCCTGAAGCAGTCGCGCTGGCCGGCCGGGATCGAGGGGGAGGACATCGCCGGAAAGATGGAGCGGGTGAAAATCTTTCTGGAGAGAAATGTCCACAAGAAAGTATCCCTGGAAGACGCGGCCGCCGTGGTCCTGCTCAGCCCCAAGTACTTGAGCCGGGTCTTCAAGGAAGTCACCGGCCGGAAGTTCAACCAATACAAGCTGGAGGCGAAGATCGAGCAGGCGAAAAAATGGCTGGCCGAGACCGCCCATAGCGTCGACAAGATCGCCTATTCGCTGGGCTACCTCAACGCGGAATCATTTATCCGGATCTTTAAGAAATTCACCGGTCTGACCCCGTCCGCCTACCGCGCCGCTCCTCCGCGGGAGGAGAAGAGATGACCCCCCGAAAAACCTCTTCCCGGATTGTTCCCCCGGCCAGGACCCCCTCCGGAATTCCGGGGTTCGACGAGATTGCCGGCAGCTGAACCGTCTTCACCGGGGTATGATCGAACTGGACAGCGGTCCGAAACAAGGGAACGTGGTAACCGTCCGGTTGCCCGCCCATCCGGTTCGCAGAATCTTTCCTACTCGTATCTACTCTCTATTTTCTCCACTGTTATTCTCCCCACGGGCAAAAACCCGACACTATTTCCCAGTGCAGCGTGTCGCAAATAACGTTCATTGCATTGTCGTTTCGACCGCCGGCGCAACGCGGCGGGAAGCAACCGCTATTGCCCGGTCTTATCATATTGTTTCCGTGAATAATCCGGATTAGGGGAAGATAGTCAGGAAAAAGTAGAAACCTCCCATTGTTTGATCTCTCCCGGTCGGAGAAGATGTCCGTCAGATCAAGCCGAATTTAAATCCGTGAGGTGATAATATGCGCTTGTTGAGCCCCGCCTTTCCCGACGGGGAAACTATCCCCGTTGTCTATACTTGCGACGGATCGGATATCAACCCCCCGCTGGTTATCGGCGGAATCCCTCGGGAAACCGCCTCCCTGGCCCTGGTGATGGACGACCCTGACTCTCAGGACCGGACCTTTGTCCATTGGGTGGCCTACGATATTGATGCCGCCAGCCGGATCGAGGAGAATTCTCACCCCGGGACCGGCGGGCTCAACGACTTCGGGAAAACCGATTACGGCGGCCCCTGTCCCCATTCCGGGACTCATCGCTATGTCTTCAAACTCTATGCTTTGGACCGTAAACTTGGCTTAGATCCGGGACTGAACAAGGAACAGCTCCTGGAGTCGATCGAGGGTCATATCCTTGCCCGTGCCGAGCTGACCGGCCGCTGCCATCGGGAACGATCATCGGCCTTCGGATAAACGTTGCCACCATTACCACTATTGATTGACACAAATATCATTGCGAGCGAATGCAATGAGCGAAGCAATCTCGATCCTGGGCAGCGAATAGATTGCTTCGTCGGCTGCGCCTCCTCGCACTGACATCAGACATACTTATATTGCTGAAACACCGGAAGAACCTGGAGGAGGAAAAAAATGTCGAAGATCGCGGTCATTATCGATAACGGTTTCGAGGATTCAGAATACTCCCAGCCGGCCCGGTCTTTCCGGACGGCCGGGCATCAACTGACTCATATCGGCCTGGAAAAAGGGGCGGAAGTCAGAGGGAAGAAAGAAGACACCCCGGTCACGATCGACCGCGCGGTGAGAGACGTCTCCCCGGATGAATTCGACGCCCTCCTGATCCCGGGCGGCTACTCCCCCGATCATTTGCGGGCTCACCCGGAGCCGGTGGACTTCGTCCGCCGATTCGTCGAGAGCGGCAAGCCGGTCTTCTTCATCTGCCACGGCGGCCAGCTTTTGATCACCGCCGACGTCCTGAAGGGGAGGAAGGCCACCGGCTGGAAGTCGATCGCTCGCGACCTGGTCAACGCCGGAACTGATTACCGCGACCAGGAGGTGGTGGTAGACGAGAACTTCGTCTCCAGCCGCGGTCCTTCCGACCTCGACGCCTTCATCCGAGAGTCCCTCAAACAGCTCAAATAACCAGAAACCCGACGTCCTCGGAGAATCACTAAAAGCTATAACTGAAGTCGTGGACTACGAGTCGTGCTTCTCCGGCTTCAGAATTGAGATGGAAATAAGTCAGAAAGTAGGGGAAACGGGTCGTTGACCGTATCTTCAGAAAGAACTATTTTTTAGCAATCATATGCTTACTAAACTTAACCCGGAGGTCCCGATGAGGACGACAAAAATCGCGGTGCTGTATATTTCTTTATTGGCAGCTGTGATTTTTCCCAGCGGCGGACTAGCCCAGAGCCAATATTTCTACCTGGTCGCCGATACCGGCGGCGGACCTCCCGGGAACGATCTCCTCACCCTCTACAATATATTAACCGCAACCGAGACCCCGATCGGGACCGGTACCGGCACCTTCTCGATGGAGGGGATGACCACTTACCCGGGAGGCAGCTTCAGTACCCAGACAATGTACGGTTCCACCTCCTCCCGCCTCTACCTGGTTAACAAGGTTACCGGTGTCGCCTCCGCCCTCTCATCGACCTACGGCAGCGGGAGCGGAGCGCTGGGCAGCATTAGCTTCGATGACGTTGACGGCGTCGACTTTGACGAGTCTACCGCTCCGAGAATTATGTACGGGGTGGTCCGCCGTGGAGGAGGAGGGAGTCCGGCCGATCTTCTGATCCAGATCAATCCCGCCACCGGGGCCCACGTCAGCGCGGCCTGGGGAGCCGGGACGGATTATCTCGTGATCGAAGATCAGGGAGCGACCCTCCACGACGTCGATGATATCGCCATCCGTTCCGATGGGGTAATGTACGCCATCAACAACGATAGCGGGAGCGAGGACCGCCTGATTATCATCGATAAGACGGACGGGAGCACCACCGATGTCGGCCGTCTCCGCCGGGGCGACAACTCGGAAGACGTCGAAGATATGGAGGGCTTGTCCTTCGACTGCGACGATATCCTCTGGGGCTGCACCGGCCAGAACGCTGACGATCACGGTCAGCGCAACCGCCTCTGGATGTTCCAGACCGATATCTCCGGCAACCCGACCAGGTTCGTAAACGAAATCGATCATTTGACCGAAGGGTCGGACTACGAATCGCTGGAAGCCTGTGTCCAGATCGATCCCACCCCCACCCCGTCTCCTTCCCCCGAGTTTGCCACCCCTTCCGTTACCCCCAGTCCCGCTCCCTCATCCACCCCGGAATTGAGCACCATCTGCCTGAGAACCGGGCACGGCACCCTGTCGTCGGGAGCGACCAGCGCCGGCAGTTTCGTCAACACCGGTCTTGAACTCGGGCTCTGGGCGCCGGATACGACCGCGATTGTGATTCTATCGTCCTACGACTGCAACACCGGCTTCTCCACCGAACCGCAGACCGGTTACTGGGACCTGAGAATGGACAACACCTGGTCGAGCCAGACCATCGGACGCTATCTTAGCGGCGACGACGATCTCGGCCTGGGCGGTGCGATCCATCTCTTCGAAAATGTCGGCCCCGGCAATCACACCGTCCGTCTCCGGCAGAAGACCAACGGAACGACCGACCCCCAGATCGTAACCCGCAACGCCGATATGGTCGCCTTCAACCTGACCATTGAGGACGGTTCGGCGAGTTTCAATTACGGCACCAGCATCCTCGATGCGACCGGAGACACGACCAGTAGCACCACCTTCGAAGATGTGGACGGCTTGAGCTGCACCGTCACCCTCGATATTCCGGGGAGGATACTGGTCTCCTGCGCCCTGAACGGGGAATCGTCCGGCGGAGCCGGCGCGCGCATCGGCTTCTGGAGACTCCAGGTCGACGGGACGACCGTCGGGGTCAACCAGGAGCACCGCAAGCTGAGCGGAGTGGACGATCTGGGAGCGGTCCTGCTCCAGGGGCTCTCCGACAACCTCTGTTCGGGGACCTACACCGTCTCCGTGCAGCATCGGACCAACAGCGGGGCCAATCCCATCCTGACCAGCAACGCCACCCTGATCGGCATCGCACTCTCCACCGCCGACGCCGGGGGACTGGAACTGCCGGCGGCCCAGGCCGCCTCCGAAGCTTTTAACAATACCACCTCCACCACCTTGGTTAACGCCGCGACCAGCCGGGTGGAATTGAACCTCCAGACCGACAGCGACATCATCGTCGCCACCAATCTCGCCTCCCACGGCATTTATGAGAGCCCCGCCGGTGACCGTTACGGGATCTTCGACCTAACCCTGGACGGAAACCCGATCTCGCAGACGGTGAGCCGGT
Organism: uncultured bacterium; assembly: GCA_964465735.1. GTDB lineage: Bacteria > Auribacterota > Erginobacteria > Erginobacterales > Erginobacteraceae > Erginobacter. The sequence continues at coordinate 2,427 of CAYXKT010000081.1, read as the reverse complement.
TCTATGAGGATACCGACGACCACGGCGCCGGCGGCATCTTCGGGATGGGCGCCGATTTCTCCGCCGACACCCACACCGGATATATCCGCTTCGCCACCACCAACCCCAACCGGGGAATCACGCTTCACGATCTGGCTATCGTTCTCCTCGGTTCCTGCGGCGACCCGGGTCAGCCGCCGTGCGCCACCCCCACCCCCTCGCCGACCCCGACCCCGACCCTTACCCCCACGTCCACCCCAACCGTTACCCCGACCCCGTCCGTCCCGCCGACTCCGCCTCCGACCGTTACCCCGACCCCGTCCGTCCCGCCGACTCCGCCTCCAACCACCACCCCTACCCTGACTCCAACCCCAACCGTGCCGCCGACCCCGACGCCCTCGACTACTTCGACCGTTACGCCGACAGCTACGCCCTCGGCCACCCCGACGGTGAGTATAACTCCAACTCCTTCGACCTCCCCTACCCCGTCACCGACTCCCACTTCCAGCATCACTCCGTCGCCCAGCCCGACCCCGTCTGCGTCCCCGACACCCAGTATGCCTCCGACGGCGACTCCGACCCCGGCCCCCAGCGCCACACCTTCACCCTCGGTGCCTCCCACTCCGACGCCGGCCTGTCGTTGTTACGTGGTACCTCAGGTAGGCTACGAGGGTGACGGAGATAATCTGCTGATCCTGGTCGATCCCTATGACTTCAACCCCGCCACCAACGAGACCGACATCGGGACCACAACCGGAACCACCGGGATCGAGACCATTGCCTACCACAACTCCTCCAACTTGCTCTATACGTTTGATTATGACCGCCTGGGGACTCTCAACCAGATAACCGGTATCTTCTCCCCAGTTTCGGCCAACCCCGTGGGTTTCGGCTACGGCATCCACGGCTGGCAGAATTTCAAGGATATCGATGGAATGTCGTTTGATCCCGATACCGGAGCGCTTTACGCCACAGTCCGCAAAAGGTCTTCCAACGACCTCTTGATTCAGGTTGACCTCACGACGGGAGAGCATATCCCCGGAGTTTTCAAAGGATTCGATTACGCGGTTATCGAGGCCCTAATCGACGACGGGAACCCGCTTATCGACGTCGATGATATCGCCTTCGATCCAGCGGACGGGGCCCTCTATGCCGTGGTAAATGACAGCCACTACGAAGACCATCTGGTGATCATCGATCCTGCCGATGGTTCTCTGATCACCAATATCGGCGATTTCTACTGCGTTATCTCCGAAAAGAATATCCAGGATATCGAGGGTATGGGTTTCGGCTGCGACGGCACCCTCTGGGCGGTGACCGGAAACAAGACCCTGATTGACCAGAACGATAAACTCTGGGAAGTCGACAAAACCAACGCCCATCTCTGTGACCCAAGAACGCTGACCCACGGCACCGATTACGAGGCGATCACCTGCGGGTTCTTCACCCTTCCCGCGCCCGGTCCTAAGCCCAACCTATCCGGCGTGGATTCTGGAGACTACAACGGGGACGGAACCAGCGATATCGCGATCTTCCGGCAATCTAAGGGATTGTGGGCGATCAGGGGTTTGACTCGGGTGTACTTCGGCACCGCCGGCGACCGGCCGGTCTCCGCCGATTATACCGGGGATGGAACGTCGAATATTGGAATCTTCCGTTGCAATCTCGGACTCTGGGCCTTGCACGATGTCAGCAGGATCTACTACGGTCAGGCCAGTGATATTCCGATCCCCGGAGATTATGATGGGGATGGTTCGGCCGACATCACTACCTTCCGACCGGATACCGGCTTATGGGCCAGCCGCTCACTGACCCGGATTTATTACGGTCGCACCGACGATCTTCCGGTTCCGGGAGATTACGATGGCAACGGCACCGTCGGTCGGGGAATATTCCGGCCCAATTCGGGTTTGTGGGCGCTCCGGGGGATAACCCGGGCCTACTTCGGAATCGGCAGCGACCAGGCCGTGCCCGGCGATTATAACGGGGACGGCTCCGAACTCATCGCGATCTTCCGACCGTCTAAAGGCTTGTGGGCAATCCGAGGGTTGACCCGTTTCTATTACGGCAGGAATTCCGACTGGGCGGTTCCGGCCGACTATATCGGAGATTTGATGGACGATATCGGGATTTTCCGACCCGGTCAGGGGCTTTGGGCAGTCAAGGGAACCACGATCAAGTTCTATTTCGGCGGGAGCGGGGATCAGCCGGCCACTAGGTAAGAAGTCGGAATAAATTGCGTGCCGCCCGCCCAGGAGCGCCGGCGGACTGTGACTTCGTCTCCCTCGCCGCTGGCCGCCATTATCCGCCCATCCCCCAAACAGCTCCCAGCTCAGCCCTTATTTTACAGATGATGTATGACTTGAATTATAAAATATGAGCTGGATCAGAAATCTTAAACCTAAGTTGAGCGATTATTGCGGATGAAATGTGCTAAGATTTTGCTGG
>CAYXKT010000080.1:0-12659 GCA_964465735.1 uncultured bacterium | reverse complement strand
CGACTTCGATCTTCCGGTTGCCGAGGAGGGAGACCAGGCCGCCGATGTGGTCGAAATGCGGATGGGTGACGGCGACCGCGTCGAGCTTCCGGATCCCGGCCCGGCGGAGGTAGGGGATGATCACCTCCTCGGCCTGGTCCCGGGAGAATCTCCCCTTGCCGTCACCCCCGTCGATCAGCACCCGAAAGCCGGAAGGGGTGGTGACCAGAACCGAATCCCCCTGGCCCACGTCGAGGAAGACCACCTCCAGTTCCCGGGCCGCTTCCCCGTCTGTGGCCGCAAGCAGTTCCGGCGTCGCGGCAATAGCCAAGAGGATTAACAGGGATACTATAACCTAAATTGAGCGATTCTATGCGGCGAACTGCACCAATCTTTTGCGTCCGAACGGATATTGAAAATCCTCGCCATATCTCCTGGATATGGCTGCGGTTTTCGCAACCCGTCGGCCGGCAAAATCTTAGCACATTTCATCCGCAATAATCGCTCAACTTAGGTATAACGAACTTTTTCTTGAATGCCCTCATCAGAATTTTAGTGATTTATTCAAGGGAATTTCAAGGCAGGAAAAAATCCCGGATGGAAAAACCATCCGGGACAAGGAAAGGCAATATGTAAATTATTGCCAGAGAGAGAGTGAGAGAGAGAGATCGCTGCAATAATAAATTTGGAAAGCCTGATCATAATTTCAGCCTTTAAATTTATTATTACACTCGCGTCATCAAGGTCAAGATAAATATGCAATTAGTTTTTCTTTTAACCAAATATCCTGTCAAGTATTTATTGCAGTAAGAAGGGAAGAGTAAATTGCGAAGGTGCGTCAGATAGTCGAGAGCGGGCGGGGGAAAAAGGGTAAGCCAACGAATAGCTTATGAACTGATTCACCTGTCCCGACATTGATTATGTCGGGACAGGGGTCTAAAGGGAAAGCAGTTCCGCGAAGCGGCGGGCGGTTTCGGCGATGAGGGGTTCGGGTATCGGTAGGGGTTCGGACGGCGAGGACCAGCCTTTTTCCCGCAAGTAGTTCTCCAGGATCTCCTTGTCCCAGGGGTCCTGGAGCCGGCCGGGGCGGTACTTCTCCATCTTCCAGATCCGGGAGCAGTCGGGGGTGCAGGCCTCGTTGATCAGATGGAGACGGCCGTCCCTTTCGCCGAATTCGAACTTGGAGTCGGCGAGGATGAAGCCGGCCCGGGCGAAGACCTCACGCATCCTGCGATAGATCTCCAGGGTAATCCTCTCGATCTGATCAGCCCGCTCCTCCCCGACCAGCTCGACCAGTTCTCCCCGGCTCAAGTTCCGATCATCACCGACCCGGTTCTTCTGGGCCGGGGTAAAGATTGGAGTTGGGAGTTGTTCGGCCTGCCGAAGGCCCGCGGGGAGCTCCGGGAGCCAGGCAGAACCGCCGGAGCGGTAGGTCTCCCAGGACTGGCCGTATAGATAACCCCGGGCCACACACTCCAGGCGGATCGGCTCCACCTTCCGGGTCAGATAACTCCGGCCATTCAGCAGTTCGCAATAAGAGTTGAAAGGAGGAGGGTAATTTTCGGCCCGGTCGGAGATCACGTAATTCGGCAGCAGATCCTCGCTCCGGGCAAAAGTCTTTAAGCTCAACGCGGTCAGCAGCCCCCCCTTTCCGGCCAACCCGACCGGATAGACCCGGTCGAAGAGATAGACCCGGTCAGTGGTCACGATCAGAATATCTTTATCGGCGGAAAAGACGTCGCGGATCTTGCCCCGGTCATAAAGCGGGACCTCGGGGAAGACGGCATTTAACAACGGTATGGGATACTGGATCATAGTCCTTCGGGGGTTAGCGGGTCAGGACCAGAACGGCCAGGCCGACCAGCCAGCAATAGTAGGCAAAGCAGTGCAGTCCCCGCCTCTTGACTATTCCGAGAAGGAGCTTGATCGCCGCGTAACCGGAGAGAGCGGCGGTCAGGGTCCCGACGAGGAGTACAACTATCTCCCGGTCCGGGACCGCCTCCCCGACTATACCCCGAAACTCGTAGAACGCGGTTCCGAGGATGATCGGGATCGAGAGGAGAAAGGAGAAGTCGGCGGCCCGGGTCCGCTCGATCCCGGAATAGATCCCGGCCGAGATGGTCAGCCCCGACCGGGAGACTCCGGGGAAGATCGCCACAGTCTGGGCCAGGCCCACCAGGAACGCGCGGAAGAAATTCGGCTTTCCCTTTCGATCCCCCACAAACCGGAGTCCGAAGAGAATCGAGCCAGTCACCAGCAGGGAGAGACCGACCACCCAGGGCCGGGAGAAGATACCCCGGATCCAGCTCGCAGCCAGGAAACCAAAGAGGGCCGCCGGGACGGTGGCTACCCCCAGAAGCAGGGCCAGGCGAGTATCGGGGTTGGAGAACCGCCAGCGGCCGTTTCTGAGCCGGATCCGGCCGACAAATATCCCCCTGAGCAGACCGAGCACCTGGAGCCGATAAACGGCCAGAACTGCCACCAGGGTTCCCAGATGAACCATAACTATGAACCGGACATTCCCTCCGTCCAGGCCGAGAAGCTGTTCAGTCAGGACCAGATGCCCGGAACTGGAAACCGGAAGAAACTCGGTTAACCCCTGAACCAATCCAAGTATAATGGCTTGCCATACGGTCATTGCTTCTGCAGTGTTGAGAAAGTGGCGGAGATCTGATCCGAGGACGCTAACCGATCACCAATTACTCCCCCCCAATTACCCGCTCGACCCTCTGTCTCAGTTCGTCCCGTTCGGCTTCGGTCGGGGCTTCCAGGTTGAGACGGAGGAGCGGCTCGGTATTCGACTTGCGGGCGTTAAACCAGCGGTCGGGCCACCGGACCGAGACGCCGTCGAGAAAATAGACTTCCCCGTCGGCGAACTTTTCGGCCAGGGCCTCGATCCGGGCGTCGGGGTCGTCGACCGGGAAGTTGATCTCCCCGGTGGCGGCATAGCGCCGCAGCGGCTCGACGATTTTCGAGATGGGTTCGGACCGGGAACTGAGCAGGTTGAGCATCTGGACCAGGGCTATCTCGGCATTGTCGGCATAAAAGTTATCCCGGAAGTAATAGTGGCCGGAGAGTTCACCGGCGAAGATGGCGTTCTCCTTCCGCATCAGGGCCTTGATGTAGGAGTGACCGACCCGGGATTCCAGGGTCTGCCCTCCTGCTTTGACAATCTCCTCGGGGACAACCTGGGAGGATCTCAAGTCATAGATCACGGTCGAACCGGGGTAACGCTTTAGAGTCTCCCGAGCGATCAGGGCGGTGGTCAGGTCGTTGGAGATGGTCCGCCCCTTCTCGTCAACAAATGCTACCCGGTCCGCGTCGCCGTCAAAGGCCGCCCCCAGATCGGCGCCGCTCTCCGCTACCAGACGCTGAAGGTCACGGAGATTCTCCTCCTTCAACGGGTCGGCCTCGTGATTGGGGAAAGTTCCGTCCAGCTCCAGATAAAGCGGGATTAACCGGCAGGGAAGCCGCTCGAAGAGCGCCGGGATATAGCGGCCCACCATCCCGTTGCCGCCATCGACGGCGATGGTCAGGGGGCGGATGTCGCGGGCAAAACTAAGGACGTGTTCGAGGTACTCGCCGGTGAAATCCTTTTTAAGTTCCCGCCCGGGACACGGGGCGGAGAAAATCTTTCCCCGCCGGCAGACCGCCTCGATCTCTTCAAGACCAGTCTCGTAACTTAAGGGGATGGCTTCCTCCCGGCAGAATTTGAGTCCGTTGTAACCGGCGGGGTTATGCGAGGCGGTTACCATCAGCGCCCCCCCATATCCTCCCCGACCCCCGGCAAAATAGAGGGCGGGGGTGGAACAGAGACCGATATCGACTACATCCACCCCGGCCTCCCGGATCCCCCGGCGGGCGGCGGCAGCTATGGTGGGAGAGCTGAGCCGCATATCCCGGCCGACCGCGATCGTCTCCGTCCCCAAAAAACGGGCGAAGGCGTTGCCGATCCGGTAGGCGATCTCCTCGTTGAAATCATCCGGGACTATGCCCCGGACATCGTAGGCTTTAAAGATTTTCATAACTTCTGAGTTTATTCACCCGCGGCGCCAGGCCGGGGGGATCGAAAAAAACCTCCAATCCCGGCTTTGTCCGCCATAGTTTTAACGAAGACGAAGAGAGATAGCGATCCCATTATTAAACAATAAGAGGACCCCAGGGGAATTGATTAATAGTGGATCAGGGAGAAGATTGGGACATCTTTTAATTTCTCCCGGCCCTGGAGAAAATCGAGCTCGATCAGGACCGCGACCGCTTCGACTTTCCCCCCCAGTCCCCGGACCAGGTCAACCGCAGCCGCCAGAGTACCTCCAGTGGCCAGAAGGTCGTCAACAATCAACACCCGGCTCCCCGGAGAAACGGCATCCTCGTGGATCTCCACCGTAGCCGACCCGTATTCCAGGGAGTAGCTCATTTTTCGGGTCCGGTGGGGTAGCTTCCCCTCTTTGCGGACCAGGATCACCCCGGCCCCCAACAGATAGGCCAGGGCCGAACCAAAGATGAAACCCCGGGCCTCGATGCAGACTATCAGATCGATCTTCCGGTCGGCAAACTCCTGAGCCATTAAATCGACCGTCTCCCGGAAAAGCCGTCCATCCTTGATCAGCGTGGTGATGTCCTTGAAGATCACCCCCGGAGTGGGAAAGTCGGGGACATCCCGAATGGCGTTGATTAACTCCGATTTACTCATCTTCCTGCCTCCTTTCGGCAGCCCCGGTTCCGGGCTAAATAATTAACCACAGAGAATACAGAGTGGCTAAGAGAAATAGTAATCTTTCACCGATCACCGGTTTGCCGACGACCCGGTTTATTCGTTCATTTCCAGTCCCCGGTCCTGGATGATCTGGTGCAGTTTTTTCGTCGACTGATTGACAATCTGCCTGACCCGCTCGCGACTGATTCCAAATTTTTTCCCGATCACCGAGAGAGTCTGGGGGGTTTTGCCTTCCAGGCCAAAGCGGATCTTTAAAATCGCCTTCTCCCGATCAGGGAGCTCCTCGATCAGAGCCAGAAGATTCCGGTGGAGATCGGCGGTATCGACCGCTTCGTCGGGCGGGATCAGATCAGGATCCTGAACCAGATCGGAGAGACTGCTCATCCCTTCGTGATCGATCGCGGCATCAAGCGAACTGGGGGTCTGGGACACCCTGGAGATATAATCGATCTCCTCCCGATCTATCCCCAGTTTCTCGGCAATCTCCATAGTACTCGGTGTCCGGCCCAGTTCCTGCCCGAGTTTCGCTACCTTCTTCTTGTAGGTATTGACCCTCTCCTGCATATAGACCGGGATCCGGATCATCTTTCCCTTGTTGGAGAGGGCCCGCATAATCGACTGTCTGATCCACCAGGCGGCATAGGTACTGAGCTTGGCTCCCCGGGAACTATCATACCGCTCCACGCCCTTGATCAGGCCGAGGTTGCCCTCCTCGATCAGGTCGAGGAGGGGAAGACCGAGGTGCTCGTATTTCTTGGCGATCTTCACCACCAGACGGAGATTGGAACGGATCAGATCCTTGCGGGCCTCCTGATCTCCCCGGTCCAGCCGATCAGCCAGAGCTTTCTCTTCTTCCCGGGTCAGGAGAGGAAATTCACCGATCTCTCTCAGATAAATCCGGAGTGCCTGAACCTGGCGGTCGCGGATTATTCCCTTATTGCCTTTTGCCGACAAGGGGGACATTATCTGGTCCTCCACCACGCTTCGCAATTCATACCCGTACCTCACACTCCACCCGGCTCCCGGCGGTCAGCGGATACAAATAGGAGCTTTGAGATATCGGGCCGAGTAAGCTGTCCGGATAATCGGATGTCGAAGAGTTATTTTTTTCCCTTCTCCGCTTGCTTCTTATCCTCTTGTTCGATCGCTGCCTGAGCGGCGGCGAGACGGGCAATCGGGACCCGGAAGGGAGAGCAACTGACATAGTTCATCCCGACCCGATAACAGAACTTAACCGAACTCGGCTCACCGCCGTGCTCACCGCAGATCCCGATCTTGAGATCCGGACCGGTCGAGCGCCCCTCGGCGATGGCGATTTTAATCAGCCGGCCGACCCCGACCTGATCCAGGGCTCCAAAGGGATCGGAGGAGAGAATCTTCTTCTCCAAGTAATCAGGAAGAAAGACCCCGGCGTCATCCCGGCTGAACCCAAACCCCATCTGAGTCAGATCGTTGGTCCCGAAACTGAAGAATTCGGCCCGGCGGGCGATCTGATCGGCCACCAGGCAGGCCCGGGGAATCTCGATCATCGTCCCGACCAGGTATTTCACCTTCACCTTTTTCTTCTCGATAATCTCCTCGGCGACCTCCCGGATGATCTCCTCGAGGTAGATGAATTCTTCCGAGGTCCCGATCAGGGGAACCATAATCTCCGGAAGGACGGAGATCCGCTTCTTCGCCACCGCGCAGGCGGCTTCAATGATCGCCCGGGTCTGCATCCGGCAGAGCTCGGGAAAAGAGATAGAAAGCCGGCAGCCGCGATGGCCGAGCATCGGGTTCACTTCCTGCAAGGACTTGATCCGGTCTTTGACCTTCTTCAAGGGGACACCCAGTGCTTTGGCCAGTTCCCTCTGCTCTTTATCCCCGTGGGGAACGAATTCGTGTAACGGCGGATCGAGCAGCCGGATGGTGACCGGCAGACCCTTCATCGCCAGAAATATCTCCTCGAAGTCCTTGCGCTGGTATGGCAGGAGCCGGGCAAGCGCCTTCTGGCGGCTTTCGACCTCATCGGAGAGGATGAACTCCCGGACCGCGAGGATCCGATCGCTATCGAAGAACATATGCTCGGTCCGGCAGAGACCGATCCCTTCGGCCCCAAAGGCCCGGGCAGCTTTCGAGTCGGCCGGGGTATCGGCATTGGTCCGGACACCCATCTGCCGGAATTCATCCGCCCACTTGCTGACCTGCCGGTAGAGCTTGTAGATCGGATGCTTCCGGGCCCAGTCGGCCCCGTCCACTACCGCCGCCTCAACCGGGGAAGCGGTGGTCGGCAGATCGACATCCTTTCGATGGTCGCAGAAGATCTCCCCGGTCGAACCGTTAAGGCTGATGTACTGGCCTTCCTTGACGGTAAGCTTGTCGATCGTGAACTGCTTTCGGGGATAATCGATGCATACCGCTCCCGCCCCGGCGACACAGGGCTTTCCCCAACCCCGGGCAACCACCGCGGCGTGACTGGTCATCCCGCCGGTACTGGTCAGCACCCCCTGGGCCGCCCACATCCCGCCCACGTCCTCGGGGCTGGTATCCTGCCGGACCAGGATCAAACGGGCGGAAGGATCGCTGTTATAAAATTTTTCCGCCTCGGCGGCGGTAAAGACTACCTTCCCGGCAGCGGCACCGGGGCCGGCGGGGAGACCTTTAGCGTTAACCAGACCTTGTTTCCGAGCGGCCTCCTCATCCTGAGGATTGAAGATCGGGAAGAGGAGCTGGGCCAAATGTTCGCCCTCGATCCGACTGATAGCCTCGCGGGGGGTGATCAGTTTCTGACGGACCATATCGCAGGCGATCTTGACCGCGGCCAGACCGGTCCGTTTCCCGCTCCGGGTCTGGAGCATATAGAGTTTCCCCTCCTGGATGGTAAACTCAACATCCTGGGTATCTCGATAATGTTCCTCCAGCTTCTTCATAATCGCCGTCAGTTCCCGGTGGATCCGTTTCCAGACCGGGTTCTTCTCCTTCGGCATCTCGGCAATCGGCTTCGGGTCACGGATCCCGGCTACCACATCCTCACCCTGAGCATTGATCAGGTATTCCGCCATCGGTTTATTCTCACCGGTGGCCGGATTACGGGTAAAGCCGACCCCGGTTCCGGACTCCTCGCCCATATTTCCGAAGACCATCGCCTGGACATTGACCCCGGTCCCCTCCAGGCCAGCGATCTTGTTCAGCCGGCGATACTTGACCGCCCGGTCTGAATCCCAGGAATTGAAGACCGCGTTGACCGAAAGGGTCAGCTGCTCCATCGGATCTTCCGGAAAAGACTTTTTCACTTTCTTCTGGTAAACTTTCTTATAGGCTTCCACCAATTCCTGAAGCTGTTCGGTGGTGAGGTCATTATCATTCTCGATCTGGTATTTCTTTTTTATCCGAACAAGCTCGGCTTCGAAATCCTCGTGGGTCAGACCGGTACCGGCCATCACCACGGACCCGAACATATCGATGAAGCGGCGGTAACTATCCCAACCGGTCCGCGGATGGCCGGACTGTTCGATGAAGCCGAGGACCGAGCGGTCGTTCATCCCCAGGTTGAGAACGGTATCCATCATCCCCGGCATCGAGACCGCGGCCCCGGAACGGACTGAGACCAGCAGAGGATCGTGAGCCGCCCCCAGCTTCTTTCCCATCAATTTCTCCAGCTGAGAGAGGTTCTTTTTCACCTGGGAGAGCAGTCCTTTCGGATAGGTGTGCTGATGGGAGGAGTAGTAATGACAGGCCTCGGTGCTGATGGTAAAACCCGGGGGGACGGGAAGTCCGGCATTGGCCATCTCGGCCAGATTGGCGCCCTTGCCTCCGAGCAATTCTTTCATCTTCTGGTTCCCTTCCGTCTGGTCTCCTCCAAAAAAATACACGTACTTGGTCATTCTATCCTCCTGATAAATTGTTAGATCTGGGATGCAGATTCCCGGTTACTGTGTTTATCGTACCGATCCCTGATCAAAAAAGATCGGATGGCAAATTATTTAGGGGCTGAACAAAATCCCCAGAAATCAGATCATTGCGAGGAGGGACGACGGAGCAATCTGTATGGTCTGGGATGAGATTGCTGCGCCACTCCGTTCCTCGCAATGACAGATTATATCTCTTTTCGGGTTTTCGTTGGAACAGTATTTAATCGTCGATTAACTTTTCGCGGAAGGCGGCAAGAAGATATGCTCGCCCCTTTCGAACTGAAGCAACGAGAGATCAGCCAAACTCTCAGTATAGACCAGATTGATCCGCTTTAACAGGATCATCCGGTTTCTTCGTTTCTTTTCGTCTTCCACATTGACCAGGACCTGGTCGAAGAAGAGGCTCAAAGGCAGGGAAAAGACGCGGGCGTACTCAGCGGTGGCCGCCCGGTAATCCCCTGCCCCGATTAGACGGCGGATCTTAGCGGACTGTTCAGAGTCGGCCCGGGCCAGGTCCCGCTCCGCCGCAAGAAGAGAGGGGTCATCGCGCCACTCTTCCTCCCCGGACAGCCCGGCGGCCCGGATAATATTAGCGGTCCGCTCAACCACCGTGGCGGCGGCCAGCAGTTCTTTTGATCCCCGCATCTCCTCCAGAACCTCAATCCGCTTCACCGCTCCAGGGATATCGTCCCCGCCGGAGGCGAAGACCGCCCGGACCATATCGGTGGCAAACCCCCGACTCTCAAGGTAAGCTTCCAGGCGGATCCGGATGAAGCCGATAATCTCCTCGGTCAGCTTTCCGGCCTCCCCGGAGGGCACAGGCAGTCCGCGGACCGCTTCCCCGACCAGTTCCGAAAGCGGCCGGTGGAGCTCCCCTTCAGCTAAGATCCGAACGATCCCCCCCGCCTGCCGGCGGAGTCCGTAAGGATCCTGAGACCCGGAGGGGGAGAATCCGGCGGACAGAAAGACGGCCAGGGTATCGAGGCGATCGGCCAAGGCCAGGGCCAAACCGGGGACGGTCCGGGGGATGCGATCCTCCGCCCGGGCGGGGAGATACTGTTCCCAGAGTGCCTGGGCAACTCCCTCGCCTTCATTCTGTCGCCGGGCGTACTCCATCCCCATCCGTCCCTGGAGGTCGGTAAACTCCCGGACCATCGCGGTGGTCAGGTCGGTCCGGGAAAGGAGGGCCGCCCGCTCGACAGCGGCAACGTCAGCCGGCGAAGCCCCCAGCCGCCGGGCAAACCCAGCCGCCAGCGGAACCAGGCGCCGGGTCTTATCCCGGTAGGATCCAAGCCCCCGGTAGAAGACAATCCCCTCCAGTTCTTCCAACCGTTCTGTCAGGGGGCGCGCCAGGTCCTCCTTCCAGAAAAACTCGGCATCGGCCAGGCGGGCCCGAAGCACTTTTTCGTTGTTTTTTCTGATCTCCGCGGTCTTCCGGAAAGGCCCGTTGGCCACCAGAAGAAATTCTTCCGTCAATTGACCGTCCTCCCCAAAGACAGGAAAATAGCGCTGATGAACCCTCATCACTGTGACCAGGACCTCAGCCGGGAGAGAGAGAAAGCGGGGGTCAAAGCCGCCCCGGATGATCCGGGGGTATTCGACCAGACCGGCCACCTCTTCAAGCAATCCGGGATCGATCTCTTCCGGGCCGGCGGCCGGACGCTGCTGACGGAGCTGTCGGAGCAACCCCGAGGCAATCTTTTTTTTCCGCTCTTCGTGGTCCAGCCAGACGAAGTTTTCCTCTAGCAGCTTTTTAAACCCCCGCAGATCGGCTCGGGGGACTTCCAGACGCTCCGGAGCAAAAAACCGCAACCCCCGGGTCTCTCGACCCGCCCGCAGGCCCGCCGCTGAGACCGGCAGGATCTGGGTGCCGAAAAGACAGAGCAGCCAGCGGAGGGGACGACCGAAACGGAAGGAGTTACCGGTCAGCCAGCGCATTGACTTGGGAAAGGTCAGCCGGTGGAGCAATCCGGCAACCGCTTCCGCCAACTCGGCCGCGGTCTCCCGCCGTAAGATCAGGACACAATGCTCTCGTCCCTTTTTGACGGATACCTGGAGGCTGGAGGCTTCCTCGCCCCGGCTACGGGCAAAACCGAGCGCCTGCCGGTTCCAGTTTCCCGCTTCGTCCCGAGCCCGGTCAAGGGGCGGCCCGAAGACCATCTCTTCCCGCCAGAGAGGAAGCCCTTCCAGATAAAGCACCAACCGCCGGGGTGTGGCCAGCGCGGTAGCTTTCCCGGCAGGGAAAAAATCCCGGGCCCAGGCCCGCAATTGACTGAGAGCAGGCTCGAGAAATGTCGGTGGAAGTTCCTCGGTCCCAATCTCCAGAAGAAAATTCTCGCGGTGCTCAGTCATCGGTTGGAGCCTCTTTTTCCGGTCCCCGCAGATAGAGCTCGGCGCAGCCCCGAGCCAGCCGCCGGACCCGGGCGATGTAATGAGCCCGCTCACTGACACTGATCGCCCCCCGGGCATCGAGGAGGTTAAAGACGTGGGAGCACTTCAAGACAAAATCATATGAAGGGTAAACCAGGCCGAGCTTCTGTAGAGCCAGCCCCTCCTGTTCAAATCGCTGAAAAAGCTCCGGGTACTCCGCCACCGGGACTGCCTCAAAGCTATAAAGGGAAAACTCATACTCCCGCTTTTTGCGCAGCGCGCCGTAACTGTAACCGGGGGCCCAGACAAGGTCAAAGACATTCTCCACCCCCTGGAGGAACATCGCGATCCGTTCCAGTCCATAGGTCAGTTCCACCGGCACGGGGTCAAGTTCGAAGCCGCCCATCTGTTGAAAATAGGTGAACTGGGTAATCTCCATCCCGTCGCACCAGACCTCCCAGCCCAGGCCGGAAGCGCCCAGGGTGGGCGACTCCCAATCATCTTCGACAAATCGCAGGTCGTGGAGTTTCGGGTCAATCCCCAGCGCCAGAAGACTCCCCAGGTAGATCTCCTGGATATCGGCCGGGGCGGGCTTGATGATGACCTGGTACTGGTGGTGTTGATAGAGCCGGTTGGGGTTCTCGCCGTAGCGGCCATCAGCCGGGCGCCGGGACGGCTGGGCGTAAGCTGTCCGGCAGGGGTCAGGGCCGAGAACGGAGAAAAAGGTGGCGGGAGCAAAAGTTCCGGCCCCGACCTCGAGGTCGTAAGGCTGAACCAGAAGGCAGCCCTCCCCCCGCCAGTAATTTTCCAGAGTCAGTATTAGAGTTTGAAAATCCATTTTCATCACAAATTTTCAGAAGGGGATTTGATGCCGGGAAGTTCAGAACCGGACCACCTGATCAAGAAACTTCCGCGACTTTAGCTTCTTCTCTACCGAACTGTCAACGAGATATAGTAAAAGGCGGCTGGTGACCGCGAATTGACGGAGTGAGAGCCTGAGGTTCATCACCTGTTCCAGGCGATTGTTCTGGATATAGCGGACGGCCGCGATCACTCCGGGTTCGACCGCGATCGTCCCTCCACCGGGGATACATCGCGAACAAAGCCAGCGCGACTGGGCCGGAGAGAACCGGACAGTGCCTTCCATCGGCCCCCCACAGTTAGCGCAGGCCGCCAGGGGAGGAAGGACACCGAGCAGATAAAGGTAGCGGATCTCGAACCAGATCCGGGCCTGGGGAAGAGAGGTCAGCTTCCCGGCCCGGCGCAGCGAATGGAGCAGAAGTTGGAAGAGCCCTCCGGAGAGCTCCGAACCAAAGGCGGCTGCTGAGATCAGTTCCACCAGATAGTTGAAGAAAGCCGACCGTTCCAGGGTAGCCAGCGCGACCGGGAAATGCTCGATCAGGTCGAACTGGGCCAGAATGTGGAGGTCACTGGAACGGCTGGGGTAATAGACCAGATAGCCGTAATTGAGCAGTTCCAGTTTTCCCCGCAGCCGACTCTTCGGACGCCGCGCCCCCTTGGCCAGGGTCTTGACCAAGCCGCAGTCCGGGGTAAGAAAATTTACCAACTGGCTGGTCTCCGAATAATTCCGGCTTTTGACCACGATCCCCCTGGTTTTACACGGCGGCATATTAACTGTTGGGTTGAGAATTAAACCTAAATTGAGCGATTCTATGCGGCGAACTGCACCAATCTTTTGCGTC